>NZ_JBBMER010000001.1:0-531548 GCF_040096455.1 Lachnospira rogosae (ex Hitch et al. 2025)
GAGTTATTCTTAAGGAAAGTACGAAAGTACTTGACAGGATACGGATGTATAAGATATATTTAATGTGCAGTTTTGAAGGAGCAATCTATTCCTTTAGATAGGGGTGTGGTGAAGTGGTATCATAGGGGTCTCCAAAACCTTTGGTGGGAGTTCGATTCTCTCCACCCCTGTTATAGTTTTATATAAGTTAGAAGATAGTTTTTGCATTAGGAGATAATGTAAAAGCTTTTTTTATTTTAATTTAGTATCTTATGAAATAAAGTTTATCAGCTTATTGTCAAAGCAACTTATGCGATATGACTAAAAGATAAAGCTATTTATTAAACTTATGTAAATCATAATTATAAATATTGCGTCAGAAATAATATAATGTTATCATTAAGAAGATATGTATATAATCAATTATTATAGCATAATTAATAATATATTCAGGAGCGTATATGGTAGACAGCAGCTATTTTAAGAATAATAAGAACAATGGTAATAGAGCGGGCGGTAAGAATAACGGCAAATTAATGGACAGGTTAAAGCAGCATAAGTGGATACCACTTGTTGTAATTATAGTATTAGCACTTGCAATGATTGCAATTCAGTATTTTATGTTAGATGTACTTCAATATACAAGACAGATGGCAGAACAGCAGAAAGAGGGATTTATTAATATATATCCTATAATCAATAATTTGCTTTAAAGAACATTTAGCATTTTAAAATAGAAAAATTTAAAATGCTAAAATTTTAAAATATTCAAAGCTTAGAAGGTTATAATAAATAAGGTCTTAAAAGTCAAAATACGCAAATTCCCACCTAGAGATGGAGGAGAATTATGCAGTTTTTGATTTTTAAGACCTTATTTATTTGATTTTAATTGTTCCCCAATATTAAATTGTATGTGTTTAAGTTTACGTGTTATTAGAAATAGAAATTAAGACTTATAAGACAAGATAGATTTATAAGATAAGATAGATTTATAGGACAAAATAGACTTATAGGAAAATGTGACTTATAGGACAAAATGTGTTGATAGAAACCGTCCTCAGACCTTTAATTTCAATGGCTGAGGGCGGTTTAATCTTTTTTGAAATAACTTTGATGGTGGTTAAAATATATTGATAAAAAACTTATATTCAATTTCAAATAAAAGAGATAATTAACAAATGTAAGAAAATAGATAATACATATTGACTTTATAAATAATATGCTTTACTATTTAGATAGATTTCTAATTAGATAATTTTCTAAATAGAATGAAATTATAATACAGCGCTGAATGGAACAATAATTAGGCAAAGTTAGGAAGTGATATGTTTGGCATTTGCAGATACTTTTAAGGCATTATCTGACCCGGCAAGGAGGGATATTTTAGAGATGTTAAAGAATAAGCCTCTTTCGGCGGGAGAGATTGCTAAACAGTTCGATATGACACAAGCCACAGTATCATATCATTTGAAAGTATTAAAAAAGGCAGATTTAATAAGAGAAAATAGAAAAAAGAATTTTATTTACTATGAATTAAATCTCACAGTACTAGAGGAACTGATGATGTGGTTATCTGATTTAAAGAATAAAGAAAATTAGGAGGAAAAGTATCTATGAAAGATAATAATACTGATTATCAAAATGATAATAGCTGTAATAATTCTAATATAAGCCTTTCAATGGCAGTAATATCGGTTATCGCTACATTGCTACCAATTATTATAGGATTGGCGTTATGGAATAAGCTTCCCGATGAATTGCCTGTTCATTGGGGAATTAAAGGCAATGTAGACAGATTGGCGACTAAGGCTGAGGGAATATTTATAATGCCTTGTCTGTGTGCAATTATCCAGATTGGTGTACTTATTAAATTATATATTGACCCAAGAAAAGAGCAGATTCATCATAAACCTGTACTTGTATCAATATGGATTGTTCCATTGATTACCATTTTAATTAATGTACTTATATATATAATAGCACTTGGTGGTAAAGTAAGTATGACAATGGCAGTATTTTTTATCATTGGTGTTATGTTTATAGGGCTTGGTAATTATATGCCAAAGTTGAAACAGAATTATACAATAGGAATTAAAGTTCCGTGGACATTAAATAGCGAAGAGAATTGGAATATGACACATAGAATGGCAGGTAAGCTATATGTTGTAGCAGGTGTTATTTCAATAATAATTGCATTGCTTAATAATGTATTAAGTGATGAAGTGACAATTATTATATTTATGGTTGTATTTCTTGTGACAGGCATAGGAAGTGTTGCTTATTCATTCTGGCTTTATAAGGTCAAGGGCCTTTAATAAATTGTATTATATCAAGATGTCCCCAGCCCTGCTGATTGGTGGCAAGATTGACTTTGTGACAGCATTTTTTAAGCCGTTGGCGGATTTCGTCAGGAGTATAATCGTGATTATTAAGAACACGGGCGATTGCACCGCTTACAATTGGTGCAGACATGGATGTTCCGCTTTTGGTGGAATATCCATTTTTTTTATTACTGCACGCTGTGATATTAGAGCCAGTGACAACAAGTTCGGGCTTAAGAATGCCATCAAGAGTAGGACCGCGGCCGGAATTAAATGTCTTATCATCAATAGAGCCAACGGTAATGACAAGGCGGCTTGTGCCGGGTGCGGTTATGCTGTGGGACTTTGGACCGCTATTACCGGCAGCGGCAACAACAATAATGCCTTCATTCCACATATTTTCCACATTTTTTATTAGTTCAGAAGTATTGGAGGGGTTGTGGGTAGTGCCAAAGGAAATATTTACTATTTTTATATTGTAAATATCTTTATTATTGATTATCCATTTAGTGCCTTTAATAACATTTTCTATATTGCCATTGCCGTTGGAGTCAAGCACCTTAACAGATATAATCTGGCTCATAGGGGCTATTCCTTTGAATCGGCCGTGACTTGCATAGCCATCGCCTGCGATTATGCCTGAAACGTGCGTGCCGTGACCGCTGTCATCATATGGAAATACTCTATTATTAATAAAATCTTTAAATGCGATTATCCGGTTTCCAAAATCTATATGCTTATATATGCCTGTATCAAGTACAGCAACACCTATATTATTATTCATATCTATCCTCAGTTATGCTCTATATAAATATTTTATTCATAATAATTGTGATTGGTGCGTTGATTATTGATGTCTTATATTTGCTTTTTGTATTAAAATCTTATATAATATTCAAATACATAATACATTTAAGTAATTGGAATTGCTTTTATCTGAGATTTTCGAGTAGAAAGTTTTTATGTAAGATTAAAGGCATTGATAATATGTATAATATTCGTGAAAAGTGAGAGGTTGCGTTATGGACAAGAAAAGAATTGTTGTTGCATTAGGAAGAAATGCTTTCGGAGAAACATTCCCAGAACAGCAGGCAAATGTTAAGAAAGCAGCTAAGGCTATTGCAGATTTAGTAGAAGCTAAGTATCAGATAGTAATTACACACAGCAATGGTCCTCAGGTTGGTATGATTCAGACAGCTATGACAGAATTTGCAAGACTTGAGCCAGAAGACAGGACTGTTGCTCCTATGTCAGTATGTGGTGCTATGAGTGAAGGCTATATAGGTTATGATTTACAGAATGCAATCAGGGAGGAGCTTCTTAACAGAGGTATCTATAAGACAGTTTCAACAATTATAACTCAGGTAAGAGTTGATCCTTTTGATATAGCATTTTCTGAGCCTTCTAAGATAATCGGAAGATATATGACTAAGGAAGAAGCTGAAGCAGAGGAAGAAAAGGGTAACTATGTAGTTGAAGAAGAACCAGGCAGGTTCAGAAGAATAATTGCAGCTCCAATGCCTATTGATATATATGAGATTGATGCTGTTAAGGCACTTCTTTCGGCAGATCAGATTGTTATTGCTGCCGGTGGTGGTGGAATTCCAGTATTACAGCAAGGTTCACACCTTAAGGGTGCATCAGCTATTATAGAGAAGGATTACACAGCAGCTAAGCTTGCAGAACTTGTCGGAGCAGATACATTATTATTCCTTACAGCTTATGATAAGCTAACAATTGGCAAGGGAACAGCTGACGAGAAGGTATTTGACAATGTATCAGCAGCAGATCTTCACCAGTATATTAAAGCTGGACATTTCCCAGCTAAGACAACATTCCCTAAGGTAGATGCATCAATTAGATTTGTTGCAGCTGATTCAGACAGAAAGGCAGTTATTGCTAATCTTGAGCAGGCTAAAGAAGGCTTAGACGGAAAGGCAGGAACTACAATAACAGCTTAACTGGGTGACATATAATGGAACCTGCACAACAATAAGTGGTTCAATTACAACATATATTTGATGAATTACAACATCTCTCGATAATATATATAATTATGTGGTAGAATATGGTTATAATAATTATCAGGAGGTGTTGTTTTGCTTTTAATGGGGATGCAAAAGAAGAATTCAGATATGGATAGTCTGATGGAACATTTAGAATTTAAGGGTATTAATGTATTGAATGTATTTGAGGAAGGGAGGGTTAATAATCTGCTGTGGCAGATGAATACAAGAAAGAATAATGAACTGTTTATTAAGCACAGGTATGTTGTGTTATTTATATCATATGAAATGCTTAATGACATTAAAGGAGTATATTATCTGGAGCTTGTTAAGAAATTATCAGAACAGGGGAAGATTAAATTATATGTAGTCAACAACCATATTAAGATTAAGAATTTGCCCAAAAGAGGTGGCTGGCTTGAAAGTATTATATGTGATTGTGAGGAGTGCGAGGACAATTATGAGATGAATTGTAAGATGTATCAGCTTGCTGATGATATTGTGTGTAATGTTGTCAATGATATATTCAATCAGAATACTTGCAATTAATCCCAATTCCATCTATAATTGTAATGTTTAACATTACTGGAGGTTATGATTAATGATTAGTGCAAACAATGTAACACTTCGTATAGGTAAAAAGGCCCTTTTTGAAGATGTAAATATTAAGTTTACAGAAGGTAACTGCTATGGTCTTATCGGTGCTAATGGTGCAGGTAAGTCAACATTTTTAAAAATACTTACTGGTCAGATTGAACCAAGTAAGGGAGATGTATCTATTACACCAGGTCAGAGATTATCATTCCTTGAACAGGACCACTTCAAGTATGATGAGTACACTGTATTAGATACTGTTATTATGGGTAACACACGCCTTTATGAAATAATGAAAGAAAAAGAAGCAATATATGCTAAAGAAGATTTCACAGAGGAAGATGGTAATAAGGCAAGTGAGCTTGAAGCAGAGTTCGCTGATATGAATGGCTGGGAAGCAGAATCAGATGCTGCACAGCTTCTTAACGGGCTTGGAATTACTACAGATCTTCATTATAAGCTTATGTCAGAACTTAATGGTAGTGAGAAGGTTAAGGTTCTTCTTGCTAAGGCTTTATTTGGTAATCCTGATATTCTTTTATTAGATGAGCCTACTAACCACCTTGATCTTGATGCTATTGCGTGGCTTGAAGAATTCCTTATTAATTTTGATAATACTGTTATCGTTGTATCACACGACAGATATTTCCTTAATAAGGTATGTACACAGATTGCAGATATTGATTATGCCAAAATTCAGCTTTATGCTGGTAACTATGATTTCTGGTATGAATCAAGCCAGCTTATTATTAAGCAGATGAAGGAAGCTAATAAGAAGAAGGAAGAAAAGATTAAGGAACTTCAGGATTTTATTCAGAGATTCTCAGCTAATGCGTCTAAGTCTAAGCAGGCTACTTCAAGAAAGAGAGCATTAGAGAAGATTGAACTTGATGAAATCAGACCATCAAGCAGAAAGTATCCTTATATAGATTTCAGACCAGCAAGAGAGATTGGTAATGAAGTACTTCAGGTTGAAGGTATTTCTAAGACAATTGATGGTGTTAAGGTGCTTGATAATATATCATTTATTGTTAATAAAGATGACAAGATTGCATTTGTTGGTTCTAATGAATTAGCAACTACAACTTTATTTAATATTCTTACAGGTAATATGGAGCCAGATGAGGGTTCATACAAATGGGGTGTAACAACTTCACAGGCATATTTCCCTAAGGATAGTGCGGCAGAGTTCAACAGAGAGGATACAATTGTTGAATGGCTTACACAGTATTCACCAGATCCAGATCCTACATATGTAAGAGGTTTCCTTGGACGTATGTTATTTGCTGGGGATGATGGTGTTAAGAAGGTTAAGGTACTTTCCGGTGGAGAGAAGGTTAGATGTCTTATATCCAAGATGATGATTATGGGTTCTAATGTACTTATATTTGATGACCCTACTAACCACCTTGATATGGAGTCTATTACAGCACTTAATAATGGACTGATTAAGTTCCCAGGTGTGGCACTTTTCACATCACACGATCATCAGTTCATTCAGACTACAGCTAACAGAATTATGGAAATCGTTCCATCAGGGCAGCTTATTGATAAGATTACAACTTACGATGAGTATCTTGAGAGCGATGAGATGGCAAGAAAACGTCAGGGATTTGCAGAAGCTGCAAGTGATGATGAAGATTAATTATTAATGCTTAGGATGGGGTTGTCACGAATGTGGCATCCCCATATATTAGTATTAGTCAGGTGTTGATAGCTTATGTATGCAATATAAGTGTGTATACACAAGCTGTTATTACCTAATTTTAATAGTAGTATATGGAGGAGTTAGATATATGGCTTCAGGCAGAAGTAAAAGTACAGGCAAGAAGACCAGCAGTACCAAAAGAAAGACGACGTCTAACAGCAAATCAGGTAAAACTTCATATTCAGGAAATAGCAATACAACTAAGAAAAGCTCTAATTCCAAAGGAAATGGCACGAAAAGCTCTAATACAAGAGGTTCTGGTTCGAGAAGTTCATCTTCAAGAAATACAGGAAGCAATTCATCGCAGATGAATAACCAGCTAAGGGATGAGATAGTTCTTTTAATAGCTTTAGCGTGTACAATTATCCTCCTGCTCAGTAATTTTAATATGGCAGGAATTGTTGGGCGTTCAATTAAATGGTTTATGTTTGGACTATTTGGAATTGCTGCTTATATAGTTCCGGTAATTATAGCTGTAAGTATTATGTTTATGCTTGCCAATAAAGATATTATCGGAGTTATGAAGATTAAAGCAGCTATGGCATATGTATTGTCGGTTATTGCGGCAGCTTTGTGGCAGAGAGTTACTAATGTGCCGGATATAAAAGAGCCGGTTGGTACATATTTTACATATTGTTCAGAGTATAAGACTGGAGGCGGCCTGTTTGGAGGGATATTATGTAAGATGTTAAATCCACTGGGTATGGCAGGTTCTTTAGTTATACTTATAATTCTTGCTATTATCTGTATAATTGTTATTACAGAGAAATCATTTATCAAAGGTATCCGTAATAGCGGAGAGAGGATAGTAAGTGAGGCAAGAAAAGATTATTCAGAATATAAGGAACATTCCAATCGTGTAAGAATGGCACAGAAAGAAGCAAGAGAAGAAGCCTCTGCTAATGCACGTATGAATAATGTTGTTAGGGGTGTTACTAATGACCTTACAATATATGATGATAACAGGAATGAAGGTTCAGATATAGATATAACAGAGATAGAGGCCGTGGATAATGAAGATGATATGTATAGTGATGATATATATGATCCGTTGATTACACCTATGCCTCGTATAAGCAGAGAGCCAGTATGGGAGCTGCATACAGATAGTGCATCAGAAGAAAATGAAAGCGAACATCGGGACGAGATGGTTGATTTGGACGAGTCATATGACATACCTGATAAAGATGATAATATGTCAGAAGATGTATCAGATATGACTGATATATCAGGTATGGCTAATGTATCAGGTATGGCTAATGTAACAGATATGACTGATATATCAGGTGTGGCTAATATATCAGGTATGGCTAATGTAACAGATATGACTGATATATCAGGTGTGGCTAATATATCAGGTATGGCTAATGTATCAGATATGACTAATACATCAGATACGGATAATACGTCAGATGTGTCTAATCCATCTGAGACAGAGGATATGCAGGTTAAAGAAAATACAGCTGATTCATCGGCTGAAAGTTCTAAGCAGTATAAGTTTCCGCCAGTCAGCCTGCTTAACCGCAATACTAATTCGAAAGCTTCTAATCTTGAGCGTGAGAACAGGGATACAGCAATCACATTAAAGCAGACATTGCAGAACTTTGGTGTTAAGGTCGATATTACAGATATAAGCTGCGGACCATCAGTAACAAGATACGAATTAAAGCCTGAGCTTGGTGTTAAGGTAAGCAGGATAGTATCTTTAGCAGATGATATTAAGTTAAGCCTTGCGGCAGCAGATATAAGAATAGAAGCACCTATTCCAGGCAAATCAGCCATAGGAATAGAAGTTCCTAATAAAGAGGCAGGCAGTGTATTCTTAAGAGAGCTAATAGAAACTGATACATTTAAGAATACTTCGTCAAAGATTGCATTTGCAGCAGGTAAGGATATAGCAGGAAAGACCATTGTTGCAGATATAGCAAGAATGCCTCACCTTCTTATTGCAGGAGCTACTGGTTCAGGTAAATCAGTATGTATTAACACAATTATAATGAGTATTTTATATAAGGCACGCCCTGATGAAGTAAAGCTTATTATGGTTGACCCTAAGGTTGTTGAGTTAAGCATATATAATGGAATACCACATTTGCTGCTTCCGGTTGTGACAGAGCCTAAGAAGGCGGCAGGTGCTCTTAACTGGGCAGTCAATGAGATGAATACAAGATATAAGAAGTTTGCAGGTGTTGGTGCACGTAATCTTAAGGGCTATAATGACATAGCTGCAAAGATGGAATTCAAAGAAGGAGAAATTCCTGTTGAAAAGCTGCCAGAGATAGTTATAATTATTGATGAGCTTGCAGATCTTATGATGGTAGCACCAGGAGAGGTCGAAGATGCAATATGCAGGCTTGCACAGCTTGCAAGAGCGGCAGGTATCCATATGGTTATAGCAACACAGCGTCCATCGGTTAATGTAATAACTGGACTTATTAAGGCAAATGTACCGTCAAGAATAGCATTTTCCGTGTCATCGGGTGTTGACTCAAGAACTATACTTGATATGAATGGTGCAGAAAAGCTGTTAGGTAAAGGCGATATGTTATACTTCCCATCTAATATACCTAAGCCAATCAGGGTTCAGGGAGCATTTGTGTCAGATGAAGAAGTGTCAAAGGTTGTGCAGTTCCTTAAAGATAATATGTCAGGCGAGGTTAATTACGATGAGAGCATAACTGAGACTGCCATAGCTTCAAAAGCCGGTGGACAGGCAGCAGAACAGCAGGATGACAGAGATTCATTATTTGCAGATGCAGGACGTTTTGTTATTGAGAAAGAGAGAGGTTCAATTGGAATGTTACAAAGACAGTTTAAGATTGGCTTCAACAGGGCAGGACGAATAATGGACCAGTTAGCAGATGCCGGTGTTGTAGGACCAGAGATTGGCACTAAGCCAAGGAAGGTACTTATGACAGCAGAGGAATTTGAAGAATTTATTAAAAATATATAATGAATATATGTACAAAATAGATTGTATATGATATATGTAGTAGCATAAGTATCATAGTCAGGGCATTAGTCCTGTCATTATAATTACGCTGCGGGAAAGGATGAAATTATGGAAATTAAGAGCGATATTCAGATAGCACAGGAAGCACATTTAGAGAATATTAAAGATGTTGCGGCAAAGGTTGGAGTAACAGAAGACGAACTTGAAATGTATGGAAAGTATAAGGCTAAGTTATCAGATGAGCTTATCCACAGAGTAGAGAATAACGAAGATGGAAAGCTTGTTCTTATTACAGCTATCAATCCAACTCCGGCAGGTGAGGGAAAGACTACAATAAGTCTTGGACTTACAGAAGCACTTAACCAGAAAGGAATAAGTGCAATTGCTGCATTAAGAGAACCATCATTAGGACCTTGCTTTGGTATAAAGGGAGGAGCTGCCGGCGGCGGATACGCACAGGCTGTTCCTATGGAAGATCTTAATTTACATTTTACTGGTGATTTCCACGCGATAACATCAGCTAACAACCTTCTTGCAGCAATGCTTGATAATCATATACATCAGGGTAATGCTCTTGGAATAGATACTAAGAGAATTGTATGGAAGAGATGTATGGATATGAATGATAGAACTCTTAGGAATATCGTAATCGGACTTGGTGACAAGCCTAATGGTGTTACAAGAGAAGATCATTTTATAATTACAGTAGCCTCAGAGATTATGGCTATACTCTGTCTTGCTGAGGATATGAAAGATTTAAAGGAAAGAATTGACAAGATAATTGTTGCATATAATTATGCAGGAGATCCTGTTACAGCCAAGGATTTAAAGGCAACAGGAGCTATGGCAGCTTTATTAAAAGATGCAATAAAGCCTAATATGATTCAGACACTAGAGAATACACCTGTGCTTGTACACGGTGGACCATTTGCCAATATTGCACACGGATGTAATTCTGTAAGAGCAACAAAGCTTGCTTTAAAGCTGGCAGATATTGCTGTTACTGAGGCTGGTTTCGGTGCAGATCTTGGAGCTGAGAAGTTCTTTGATATTAAGTGCAGAAAGGCTGGACTTAAGCCTGATGCAGTTGTTATTGTAGCTACTGTTAAGGCATTAAAATATAATGGTGGAGTTCCTAAGCAGGAATTATCAAAGCCAGATATGGAAGCTTTAAAGAATGGTATAGTAAACCTTGATAAACATATTGAGAATATTCACAAGTATGGTGTACCTGTAGTTGTTACACTCAACTCATTTGTGACAGATACAGAGGAAGAATATGAATTCATAAAGAAGCACTGTGAAGAATTAGGCTGTGAATTTGCATTATCTAATGTATGGGCAGACGGCGGAGCAGGCGGAATAGAACTTGCAGATAAGGTGCTTGCTTCATTTGATAAGAAGAGCGATTTTAAGCCTTTATATGAAGATGAACTTCCATTAGAGGATAAGATTATGACAATAGCTAAAGAAATATATGGAGCAGATGGTGTTACATATGATTCTAAGGCTAAGAAGGAACTTGACCATATTACACAGATGGGCTTTGGAAATCTTCCTGTATGTATGGCTAAGACACAGTATTCTTTGTCTGATGATGCATCTAAGTTAGGAAGACCAGAAGGTTTTACAATTAATATTAGAGAAGTGTATGTTGATGCTGGTGCAGGCTTTGTTGTAGCACTTACAGGAAAAGTTCTTACTATGCCAGGACTTCCTAAAGTGCCAGCGGCAGAAGGCATTGATTATGATGAAGAGAATGAGAAGATAACAGGATTATTCTAGGTGTCTTGAAAAGAAAGGAGCAGTTATGCAGTTAAAAGATATTTTGGATATATGCAGAGCTAATGAAGTAGAACATTTTGAATATACAGTTGTTAATGGTGATATTAATACAACTGTTACAGGTATTGCTTCTGACTCAAGAAAAGTAACAGACGGAGGTATCTTTGTCTGCATAGTTGGTTCGGTAAGCGATGGACATAAATATATAGAGCAGGTTAAGGATAAGGCGGCTGTAATAGTTGTACAGAAGGGATCACAGTATAATACAGAGAAGATACCGGCAGCAGTTATAGAATGTGATAATACAAGACTTGCCCTTGCACTTATGTCAGCAGCATTTTACGGCAATCCTGATAAGAAGTTGTTTACAATTGGAATTACAGGAACTAAGGGTAAGACAACTACAACTTATATGATAAAGAATGTTCTTTGTGCGTGTGGAATAAAGACAGGTCTTATCGGAACTATCGAGACAGTTATAGGAGATGAGGCTGTTCCGTCCTGTAATACAACACCTGAGTCAATACAGATTCATAAAACCTTCAGGAAAATGGTTGATGAGGGATGTAAGGCAGTAGTTATGGAGGTATCCTCACAGGGCTTAAAGCTTGACAGAACTGCAGGTATTGTATTTGACATCGGAGTATTTACTAATCTTGAGCCTGATCATATCGGTCCTAATGAGCACGCTTCATTTGAGGAGTACCTTGAATGTAAGGCTAAGCTTTTTAAGCAGTGCAAGACAGGAATAGTCAATGCAGATGATAAGCATACAGCTGATATATTAAGAGACTCTGTATGCAGTGTTGAGAAGTATGGCATATCAGAAGATGCAGACATAAAGGCAAGTGATATCAAGTTGTTCCATGAGAGAGGAAAGATAGGTCTTACTTATAAGTGTAGTGGTCTTGTCAATATGGATGTGGAACTTTCACTTCCGGGAATGTTCTCAGTATATAATTCATTGTGTGCAATAGCTGTTACAAGACATTTTAATGTGGATAATGCTATTGTTGAAAATGTATTGAAAGATGTAAAGGTTAAAGGAAGAATAGAGCTTGTTCCAGTATCTGATAAGTTTACTCTTATGATTGATTATGCTCATAATGCGATGTCCTTAGAGAGTATTTTAAAGACACTTAAAGAGTACAATCCACATAGACTTGTATGCCTGTTTGGCTGTGGTGGCAACCGCTCTAAAGAGAGAAGATTTGAGATGGGTGAAGTGTCTGGAAGATTAGCAGACCTTACGATTATAACATCTGATAATCCAAGATTTGAAGAGCCTCTTGCTATTATGGAAGATATTAAGACTGGAATTAACAGGACTACAGGTAAGCATATTGATATTGCAGACAGAAAAGAAGCTATTAAATATGCTATTGAGAATGGTGAACCTGGAGATATTATCGTGCTTGCAGGTAAGGGACACGAAGATTATCAGGAGATAAAAGGCGTTAAATATCCTATGGACGAACGTGTTCTTATATCAGAAGTTCTTGAAGAATTAAAGGAGAAAAATGTACGCTGATATAATAATAGATATTTCACACGAACAGCTTGATAAGACATTCCAATATGCTGTGCCTGATGATATGGATGGTAGTGTTGATATCGGAACATCTGTAAGAGTGCCTTTTGGAAAAGGTAATAGAATTATAACAGGATATGTAATTGGTTTAACTGATAAGCCATCATATCCTGTTGATAAGATAAAGAGCATTGACAGTGTTGTTACAGGAAAAGTAAATGTCGCTAAAAGTATGATAAAGCTTGCAGCGTGGCTGAAACGGCATTATGGCTGTACTATGAATCAGGCATTAAAGACGGTTATTCCTGTTAAGGACGAGGTCGGACATAAGCAGAAAAAGTCTGTCTGCCTTTTGGTTGATACTAAAAAGGCACAAGAACTTATAAGCATATATGAGAAAAAAGCGAAAGCTAAGTACAGGCTTATGTGTGCACTTATTGATGAACCTGTTATTGATATGGAGATAGTAAAAGACAAGCTTAATATTTCGCCAGCAACAGTAAAGGCACTTGAAGCAGACGGAATTATAAATGTCAAGGTTGAAAGTTACTATAGAAATCCTGTGTCTGATAAGCACATTTTTAATAAAAAGGTTGTGCTTAACGAGGAACAGCAAAGAGCCGTTGATACAATAGTGGAGGATTATGATAATAGAGCGTTCAATACATATCTTATACGAGGAGTAACCGGAAGCGGAAAGACAGAAGTGTATCTTGATGTTATTGAACATACTATTAATTCCGGACGGCAGGTTATAATGCTTATACCTGAGATAGCACTTACATTTCAGACTGTTCAGAGATTTTATCACAGATTTGGGGATAAAGTGTCTATTATTAATTCAAGAATGTCAAAAGGTGAGAGATATGACCAGTTCGTAAGAGCACTTAAAGGTGAAATAAGTATTATGATAGGTCCAAGATCGGCATTGTTTACACAGTTTCCTAATCTTGGACTTATTGTTATAGATGAGGAACACGAGGGTGCGTATATATCAGAGCAAGTCCCAAGATATCACGCCAAAGACCTTGCAATACATATTGCAAAGGAGGCGGGAGCTTCTGTTATACTAGGCTCTGCAACACCGTCAATTGACAGCTATTACAGGGCAGAAGCAGGCGAGTATAAGCTTATAGAGCTTAATAACAGGGCAGGAGAGGCAAGCCTGCCACAGGTATATATAGCTGATATGAGACAGGAGTTAAAGACAGGTAACAGGACAATATTTTCAAGAAAGCTGTATGAGCTTATAAGTGACAGGCTTAATAAACACGAACAGATAATGCTGTTTCTTAATAAAAGGGGAACTGCCGGATTTGTTTCGTGCAGGTCGTGCGGCTATGTTATGAAATGTCCGCATTGTGATGTATCTATGACACTTCACAGGAATGGAAAGCTTGTATGTCATTATTGTGGATACGAGACTCCTAATGTATCGTTATGCCCTGAATGTGGTTCTAAGTATATTCTTGGCTTTAAGGCAGGAACAGAGGCTGTAGAGGATGCAGTTAATAAGATGTTTCCTGCGGCAAGGGTATTAAGAATGGATATGGATACAACCAAAGGCAAAGGCGGACACGAGAATATATTAAGTGCATTTGCGACAGAACAGGCAGATATACTTATAGGCACGCAGATGATAGTAAAGGGACACGATTTTCCAAAGGTTACTCTTGTCGGAGTCGTAGCGGCAGATATATCCTTGTATGCAAGTGATTATAAGGCTGTTGAGCGTACATTCCAGCTTATAACACAGGCGGCAGGAAGAGCTGGACGAGGAGAAAGAAAGGGTGAAGTTGTAATACAGACATATTCACCTGATAATTATGGCTTGTTATGTGCGGCGGAGCAGAATTATAAGAGTTTTTATGAGCAGGAAATGTCTTACAGGAAGCTGCTTTCATATCCACCTGTTAATAATATGGTAAAGATTAACATAAGCAGTATTAATGAGAAGCTGTTATCAGAGCGGGCAGGAAATATTAAAGCTTTGATACAGCAGTATATTCAGGATAACAATACTGTTAAAGATGACAAGATTATAGTACTTGGTCCATCAAATGCTTCTATATACAAGATTAAAGATATATACACGAAGCAGATATATTTAAGAAGTTCAAGCTTTAAAGCACTTGAACTAATTATGGATATGCTGGATAATAATATTAATGGCAGTTCAGATTACAAGAATATTAACATTGCATATGATGTTAATTAAACATACGCATATGTTATTTGATTATGGAGGAAGTTATGGCAATCAGAAATATAAGAACATTAGGTGATGAGATATTAAGAAAAGAAGCAAAAGAAATAACTGAGATGACACCTAGAATACAGGAACTTATTGATGATATGTTTGAAACAATGTATGAGGCTAATGGAGTTGGACTTGCAGCTCCACAGGTAGGAATAAGAAAGAGATTAGTAGTAATTGACTGTGGTGATGATCCAATAGTGCTTATTAACCCTGTAGTTCTTGAGACAAGTGGTTCACAGACAGGACAGGAGGGCTGTCTTAGTGTTCCGGGTAAGGTTGGTATCGTGACAAGACCATCTTATGCCAAGGTTAAGGCACTTAATGAAGATATGGAAGAGATTATCGTTGAGGGTGAAGAACTTCTTGCAAGATGTCTTTTACACGAGATTGATCATCTTGACGGAGTAATGTATGTTGATAAGGCAGAAGGTCCACTTATGGAAACTGAAACGGAGGAAGATTAATATTGAAGGTTGTATTTATGGGAACTCCTGACTTTGCAGTTGGGACGTTAAAGGAACTTATTGATAACCAGTATGATGTAGTGGCTGTTGTGACACAGCCGGACAAGCCAAAGGGAAGAAGCAAGGAGCTTGTATTTTCACCTGTTAAGGAAGAAGCTGTTAAGAATAATATACAGGTTCTTCAGCCAGAAAGAGCAAGAGATGAAGCATTTGTTGAAGAATTAAGAAAATATAATGCTGATGTGTTTGTTGTTGTTGCATTTGGACAGCTATTGCCTAAGAGTATTATTGATATGCCACGTCTTGGATGTATTAATGTACACGCTTCACTGCTTCCTAAGTACAGGGGTGCCTCTCCAATCCAGTGGGCAGTAATAGACGGATGTGAGTATTCCGGTGTTACGACTATGAAGATGGATGAGGGGCTTGATACAGGAGATATTCTTTTGGTAGATAAGGTTAAACTTGATAAGAAAGAGACAGGCGGAAGCCTTTTTGACAGATTAAGCATAGTTGGTGCTAAGCTTCTTATTAAGACACTTGAAGGACTTGAGACTGGAAGCATTATACCAGAAAAGCAGAACGAAGCTGAAAGCTCATATGTCAAAATGCTTAAAAAGTCAATGGGAGAGCTTGATTTTACTAAGAGTGCCAGACAGATTGAGTGCCTTATAAGAGGACTTAATCCTTGGCCAAGTGCATTTACACATCTTAATGGCAAAATGTTAAAAATATGGGATGCAGATGTTGTGAATGACAGTGATGATATTATAAATAACAATAATGTTTCAAAGGAATGTGAAGCTGGAACAGTATGTTATGTAGATAAGAAGACATTTATTATAAAATGCGGAAAAGATTATCTTAAGGTTAATGAACTTCAGCTTGAGGGTAAGAAGAGAATGTCAACAGATGCCTTTCTTCTTGGAAGCCACGTTGAAGAAGGGACTGCATTAGGGTAATTAGTTATATTATAATGGAGAATAATCTGTATGGAAGTTAATTTAAGAGCGGTTGTACTCGACATTTTGGAAGAAATAGAGAGTAACAATGAATTTTCACATATAATAATCAACAATGCACTTTTAAAGTACCAGTATCTTGATAAGAGTAAAAGATCATTTATCAATAAGCTGTCTTTAGGCATTATAGAGAGCCAGATAGAATTAGATTATATTATTAACAAGTATTCAAAGACACCAGTTAAGAAGATGAAGCCTGTTATAAGAAGAATTGTAAGAATGGGTGTATATCAGATAATATATATGGATAATGTGCCTGACAGTGCAGCTTGTAATGAGGCTGTCAAGCTTGCTGTAAAGAGGGGATTTGCGGGGCTTAAGGGTTTTGTTAATGGTGTGTTAAGAAATATATCACGCAATAAAGACAATATTGAATATCCAGATTATAATAAAAGTCCATATGAATATCTGTCTGTTAAGTATTCTATGCCAATGTGGATAATTGAGCTGTGGTCAGGGCAGATGTCAATAGATACTGTTAAATCCGTGCTTGAGGGTATGAAGTGTGAGAAGAAGACATATATAAGATGTAATACATCAAAGGCTTCCAGGGAACAGATTAAAGAACTTCTTCAGCGTGAGAATGTGACAGTAAAAGAAGTAGAGAATATACCATATGCGTATGAGATATCCGATTATGATTATATCGCAGGGCTTAAAAGCTTTCAGGATGGTATGTATCAGATTCAGGATATCAGCTCAATGCTTGCAGGTGAATACACAGCACCAAAAGCGGGAGATACAATAGTTGACGTATGCGGTGCACCGGGCGGAAAGTCAATTAATGCCGCACTTAAGATGTCAGAACAGGGGGATTGCGGCAGGGTAATCGCCAGAGATTTGTCAGATTACAAGGTTGCACTTATTGATGAGAATATTAAGAGGCTTAATATCACTAATATACAGACACAGGTATATGATGCACTTGATTGTGATGAAAGTCTGATTAATAAAGCTGATATTGTTATAGCTGACCTTCCTTGTTCAGGTCTTGGGATAATAGGAAGAAAGCCGGATATAAAATATAATGCTTCGCCTGAAAAATTGCAGTCACTTGTAGATCTTCAAAGAGATATTTTAAAGGTCGTATCACGCTATGTTAAGAGTGGTGGAGTGTTAATGTATAGTACTTGTACAATTAACAGGGCAGAAAATGAGGATAATGCCGACTGGATATGTAAAGAATCAGGCTTTACGAAAGACGGAGAGTATCATCAGCTGCTTCCTGCCAATAATTCAGGAATGGACGGATTCTTTGTCGCTCGTCTTATTAAGAGTTAAACAGGGGAATGTAAATATATTTAAGAAATAACAGATAAATGGAATGGAGTATGGTTATGCCGCATAAGACTGATATAAAATCATTGAATTACAATGAACTTGTACAATATGTTGAGAGTATTAATGAAAAGAAATTCAGAGCTGCCCAGTTATATTCGTGGATGCACGAGAAACTGGCAGAAAGTTATGATGAGATGACCAATATTTCCGATAAGCTTAAGAATACTTTAAAGGAAGATACCTTGTATACAAGTCTTAAGATTGTAAAAATGCAGGAGTCAAGGATAGACGGCACTAGAAAGTACCTTTTTGAGCTTTATGACGGCAATCTTATAGAAAGTGTATTTATGAAGTATCATCACGGCAATTCGGTATGTATTTCATCACAGGTGGGCTGTAAAATGGGCTGTCGTTTCTGTGCATCAACTCTTAATGGATGTGTAAGAAATCTTTTACCATCAGAAATGCTTGACCAGATATACAGAATAAGCAGGGATACTAATGAGAGAGTAAGCAATGTTGTTATAATGGGTTCTGGTGAGCCTATGGATAATTACGATAATGTTATTAAATTCATAGAACTGCTTAACAGTGAAAGAGGACTTAATATAAGCCAGAGAAATATAACAGTATCAACCTGTGGAATTGTGCCTAAGATAAAAGAACTGGCAGATCTTAAGTTACAGATAACACTTGCAATATCGCTTCACGCACCTAATGATGAGTTAAGAAAGACTATGATGCCTATTGCTAATAAATACAGCATAGCAGAGATTATGGATGCGTGCAGGTATTATCTTGATAAGACAGGACGAAGAATATCATTTGAATATAGTCTGGTTAAGGGCGTTAATGATACTAAAGAATGTGCCAATGAGCTTATAGAGCTTGTAAAAGGGCTTAACTGTCATATTAATCTGATACCGGTTAATCCGATTAAGGAAAGAGATTATGAGCAGTCAGAGAAGAATTCTATAAAGAATTTTAGGGATATGCTTGAAAGAAAAGGAATTAATGCGACTGTCAGACGTGAGATGGGGCGCGATATAGACGGTGCCTGTGGACAGTTGAGGCAGAATCATATAGATGAGAATTCTGCCATATAGAGCCAGCTGCATAAAAAGTGGCTGAAATATGTCGCATTTTTATAGCTGGTATGATAATATATATTGATATGGGATACTATTCATTAATAGTAAAACTGATACATTAAAGAATGGATGGAGAATGAAATGAACGCATTTGCAACAACAGATGTAGGAATTGAAAGAAATGTCAATCAGGACTATGTCTATGCAAAGCTTGATGATATAGGGTGTCTGCCTAATCTGTTTATTGTGGCAGACGGTATGGGAGGACATAAAGCTGGTGACACAGCGTCAAGATATACAGTTGAAACGCTTGTTGAATTATTAAAAGAGTCAGAAGGCAAAGATCCTTTAGCAACAATAGATAATAACATTAAGCTTGTCAACACACTGCTTCTTAGAAAGGCAGGCGAGTCGGAAGAATATAATGGAATGGGAACTACATTAGTGGTAGCCAGCATATTTGACAATACTTTAAGAGTAGCCAATGTGGGTGACAGCAGATTGTATGTAATCGGAGAAGATATAATCCAGATTACAAGAGACCATTCGTGGGTGGAAGAAATGGTACAGCGGGGCGAAATTGACAGAAAAGCTGCAAGAACCCATGAGAAAAAGAATGTTATCACAAGGGCAATAGGTGGCTATGACACCGTCGAAGCCGAGATGTTTTCAGTTGATCTTAAAAAGGAAGATATGATACTTATGTGTTCTGATGGATTGACTAATATGTTAGAAGACCAGGAGATATTTCATATAATAAAGAGCAGCCACGATATCAGGGAAGCCGCAGAAAGGCTTGTAAGCAGGGCCAATGATAATGGTGGCAGAGATAACATATCAGTGATTTTAATTGAACCATAGGCAGAGAGGTAATTTAATGATGTTAAGAGAAGGAATGTTTTTAGCTGACAGATATGAGATAATTGAACAGATTGGTACAGGCGGAATGGCAGATGTATACAAAGCCAAATGCCACAAGCTTAACAGATATGTTGCAATTAAAGTTATGAAGTCAGAATTTAGCCAGGATAAGACATTTGTAAGCAAATTCTGGGCTGAGGCCCAGTCAGCTGCCGGACTTACTAATCCTAATGTTGTAAATGTGTATGATGTCGGTGTTGAGAATGGCATATATTACATAGTTATGGAACTTGTTGAGGGAGTTACCCTTAAGAAGTATATTGAAAAGAGAGGCAAACTTCCATATAAAGAGGCTGTAAGCATTGCTATACAGGTAGCTAATGGTATGGATGCAGCTCATAAACATAATATTGTCCATAGGGATATTAAGCCACAGAATATAATTATATCTAAAGAGGGCAAGGTTAAGGTTACTGATTTCGGTATTGCCAAGGTAGCTTCAACAGCAACAATTAATACATCAGCTTCTATGGGGTCTGTACATTATATATCACCAGAACAGGCAAGAGGCGGCTATTCGGATGAGAGAAGTGATATATATTCACTTGGTATTACATTATTTGAAATGCTCACTGGAACAGTTCCATTTGACGGAGATACAGCAGTATCAGTAGCTGTACAGCATATTCAGGATACAATACCAGCACCATCTCAGCTTGTTGAGGGAATACCAGTAAGTGTTGATAAGATAGTTCTTAAATGTACACAGAAGAAGACAGACAGGCGTTATCAGTCTGCCTATGACCTTATAGTAGATTTAAAGAAGTCACTTGTTATGCCGGAGGACGATTTTGTAAAGCTTGCTCCTATGTATGACACATCAGTTAATGATAACTATGCACAGACTGATTCAGATGATGAGGATATAGATGAGCAGGAAGAAGATGACGGCTTATTAGGTGAGGATACATTTGCAGATATTGATGATAATATAGATGAGGAAGAAGATGATAACGATATTGATGATGAGAGTAATGATAAGTTAGAGCTTATTATGAAATGTATCGGTATAGGAATTGCAGTTATAATTCTTATTATCACAATATTTGTTGTTGTAAAGCTTATAGGAAGCGGCAAGAGTTCATCTAACAATAACAGTCAGGCTTCTAATCAGGTTACAACTGCTGTGTCTGGCAATTCAAAGGCATCAGATATGGTTACAGTACCAGATGTAGTTGGAATGACTAAGGACGATGCAATAAGTGCACTTAATAAAGTTGGTCTTGGCTATAAAGCCGTGACACAGAGTTCAGATACAGTTGCAGAGAACAGTGTAATAAACCAGGGCAATGTAGGTGGTTCTAAGGTTGAGAAGAACTCACAGATTGTTCTTACAATAAGCAGTGGCAGGGAAACTAAGAATGTCACAGTTCCTAATGTAAAGGGTAAGACAGAAGAAGAAGCAAAAGAGCTTATTGAAAATGATAATCTTGTCGTTTCTGTTGATTATGTATACAGCAGTACAGTAGAAGCCGGAAAGGTTGTTAAATACAGCCCATCTGGAACAGTAACAGAAGGTACAACAGTTACAATAGAAGTAAGCCGTGGAAAGCAGGTAACTAAAGCCACAGTTCCTAATGTAATAGGAATGACAGAAAGCCTTGCCAATCAGTCTATCGAGGCAGCCGGGCTTAAGGTATCAGTAAAATATGAGACTTCATCTAAGGCATCATATGGTACTGTTACTTCACAGACACCTTACTCTGGTGGTGACACTGTAGAGTCTGGAACAACTATAACTATATATGTAAGCCACTATACAAGCTCAACAACTTCTACTACAGCATCAGGTTCAGGCAGCAGTAATAGTAACAGCAATAACAACAGTAACGGCAATAGCAATAGTAACGGCAATAATAGTGGTTCTAACACATCGGGCAATAGCAGTGGAAGCAATACATCAAGTGGCAATGGCAGTTCTAATACAGGAACGGGCAATACAAGCAATTAGAGTATAGGAAGTCTTATGCAGGGAAAGATAATAAAGGGAATTGCAGGATTTTATTATGTCCATATAGAATCCTGTGGTATATATGAATGTAAGGCAAAAGGAATATTCAGGAATAAAAAGATAAAGCCGCTTGTCGGGGATAATGTTATTATAGATATAATAGATAACGATAAGATGACAGGTAATATCATACAGATACTTCCAAGAAAGAATGAGCTTATAAGACCAGCTTCTGCGAATATAGATCAGGCTATGGTAATATTTGCTGTAAAATCACCAGAACCTAATTATAATCTTTTGGACAGATTTATAATGATGATGGATTATCAGAATGTGCCTACAGTTGTAGTGTTTAACAAAATAGATCTGGCAGAAGATGACACATTAGAAGAGCTTTCTGACATATATGAAAAATGTGGCTGTAAAGTCATATTTATAAGTACTTATGATAATAAAGGAATAGACATAGTTCTTAAGACACTTGAGAAAAAGACGACAATATTAGCTGGACCATCAGGTGTTGGCAAGTCGTCACTTACCAATCTTATACTTCCGCAGGAAGTGAGTGCAACTGGTGATGTGAGCAGGATTGGAAGAGGAAGGCATACAACAAGACATTCGGAGATATTTAATGTGAGCGATGCTACATATATATGCGACACGCCGGGCTTTACATCTCTTAATATTCCAGAACTTGAAAAGGAACAGATAAGATTTTATTTTGAGGAATTCAGTGAATATGAAGGGCAGTGCAGATTTAATGGCTGTGTTCATATTAATGAGCCTGACTGCAGGGTTAAGGAAGCGGTTGAGGCAGGATTAATAAGCAGAAGACGTTATACAAGTTATGTAGAGATATATGACGAGGTAAAGAACAAGAAGAAATATTAATTATAGATTAGCGATAATTGATTATCTATATGCCAGGGCTGGCTGTATAGGTTAAATAATATTAATTACACAGAAATGAGGAATATAATGACTATATTATCACCTTCAATATTATCAGCAGATTTTAAAAATCTTGAGAAAGATATTAAAGCAATTGATGAAGCAGGAGCAGAGTATATACATATTGATGTCATGGACGGCAGGTTTGTTCCAAGCATTTCCTATGGTATGCCTGTTATCAAATCAATAAGAAGCTGTACAAGCAGAGTATTTGATGTTCATCTTATGATCGAAGAACCAATCCGTTATATAGAAGAATTTGTAAAATGTGGTGCGGATATAATAACTGTCCACGTTGAGGCGTGCGAAGATGTTGTTGCCACAATTGAAAAGATACGGGAATGTGGTGTCAAAGCAGCTATTACACTTAATCCAGAGACACCAGTAAAGGCTATTGAGCCTTATCTTTCATTGGTGGATATGGTGCTTGTTATGAGCGTTCATCCTGGCTTTGGCGGACAGAAGTTCATACCGGAGTCATTAGAAAAGGTTAAGCAGATTAAAGCAAAGCTTATAGAAAAAGGTCTTGATAACGTAGATATTGAGATAGATGGTGGAATTAATATAGAAAATCTCGTATCAGTGCTTGAAGCTGGAGCTAATGTAATAGTTGCAGGTTCGGCTGTGTTTAAGAATGATGCAGGAGCTAATGTTAAGAGATTTAAGGAGATAATGAGCACATATTAAAATTATGTCCTGTAGATAAAAAGATGGTGACACGTTAATTCGTGCCACCATCTTTTATATAATTCTTTGTCAGAAGTTCAGAAGTTGGAACAAATCCTATATTATCTGACTTGTAGAACTTATATTATTATAAATATATAATTATTAATGTACTAATATTATTATACGTTGAAACGGAATAATATTACATCGCCGTCTTTAACAACATAGTCTTTACCTTCCATACGTACAAGACCTTTTTCCTTGGCTTTAGTATAAGAGCCACAGTCAAGTAAATCCTTATAGTTGACAACTTCTGCTTTGATAAAGCCTCTCTCGAAATCGCTGTGGATTTTACCTGCAGCACCAGGAGCTTTAGTTCCGTTAGTTATTGTCCAGGCTCTTGTCTCTGTCTCACCAGCAGTTAAGTAACTTATAAGACCTAATATTCTGTAGCTTGCAGCGATAAGCTTATCAAGACCAGAAGAACTAATTCCAAGGTCCTCTAAGAACATTTTCTTTTCATCATCATCAAGTTCTGAGATTTCCTGTTCAATCTGTGCACATATAACGAATACTTCGCAGTTATCCTTTTTAGAATATTCACGTACACTCTGTACATATTCATTGTTAGCACCATCATCGGCAAGGTCATCTTCTGATACATTAGCAGCGAATATAACAGGTTTGCTTGTAAGAAGATTGTATTCTCTCATAAATGATTCTTCGTCTTCATCTTCACATTCAAAGTTCTTGGCAAGATTACCAGCCTCAAGGAACTTAAGAAGTCTTTCGATAAGGTCACATTCTTTAGCAATGTCCTTATTATTGTAGGAAGCACGCTTCTGCTTAGCAAGACGTCTTTCAAGAACTTCCATATCAGAAAAGATTAATTCAAGGTTGATTGTCTCAATATCTCTTACAGGGTTGACAGAACCATCAACGTGAACAATATTAGAGTCCTCAAAACATCTGACAACGTGAACGATTGCATCAACTTCTCTTATATTAGCAAGGAACTGGTTACCAAGACCTTCACCTTTAGAAGCACCCTTAACAAGACCAGCTATATCAACGAATTCGATAACGGCAGGTGTAATCTTTGCTGAATTATAAAGTGCTGCAAGCTTATCAAGTCTTTCATCTGGTACGGCAACAATTCCTACATTAGGATCTATTGTACAGAATGGATAATTGGCTGATTCTGCTCCAGCCTTAGTTAAAGAATTAAAAAGTGTACTCTTTCCAACATTAGGAAGACCAACTATTCCAAGTTTCATATATTCTCCTCATTTCCAACATAAATGTGTATCATATGCAGATTTATGTTTAGTAAATATACGCAGTAACGCAACCTGTATTTTAACATATCTTTTCCTAAAGCTCAACTAATTACATACAATCAGATGGTGTGAGTGTTAAAATTACTATTTTTATGTGTATATACATATGATTGTATATTTTACGGGCATAATATAGTGCAAAAGTTTAAAAAAATTTTATAAATTAGTGGAAAACACTTGTATTTTGCACAAAATCAGTATAGAATTGTTCTCAAAGTGGAGAAAAGTGGTAGCAAGTGGTTACAAGTGGGGGAAAGGAGGAACGATTGCTATGTTTATGGGCGAATATGGACATACAATAGATGCCAAAGGCAGAATAATCGTTCCTGCGAAGTTCCGCGAAAGCCTTGGGGATAATTTTATTATCACTAAGGGACTTGATAACTGTTTATTTGTATACACTAATGAAGAGTGGCAGAGATTCGAGGAGAAGCTTAAGACACTGCCTCTTACTAATAAGAATGCCAGAACATTTACAAGATTCTTTCTTGCAGGAGCAGCAGATGTCGAATTAGACAAGCAGGGAAGAATTCTTATACCATCTGTATTAAGAGAGTTTGCTTCGTTACAGAAGGATGTAGTATTTGTAGGTGTTGGAAGCAGGATAGAGATATGGAGTAAAGAAAGCTGGAATGACAGTATAAGCAATTATGATGACAATATGGACGAGGTCGCAGAGAATATGGACAGTCTGGGATTCACCATATAATTAATTGCTGATATAGCAGGCGGAAAGGAGATTAGTATGGAGTTTAAGCATAAGTCAGTTCTTTTATATGAGACGGTAGATGAATTGAATATTAAACCCGATGGCATATATGTTGACGGAACTCTTGGCGGCGGCGGACATTCATACGAAATCGCTAAAAGACTTTCCGAGGGTGGAAGATTGATAGGAATAGATCAGGACGAAGATGCCATAAAGGCAGCAAGTAAGAGATTAGAACCATATATGGACAGGGTTACAATCGTAAGAAATAATTACTGTAATATGGACAAAGTCCTTGATGAGTTAGGAATAGATAAAGTTGATGGAATTATGCTGGATCTGGGTGTTTCATCATATCAGTTAGATGCGGCTGACAGAGGGTTTACATATAATGTGGACACAGCACTTGATATGAGAATGGATCAAAGACAGGAGATTACAGCTAAAGATATTGTTAATGAATACAGCGAATTTGATCTTTACAGAATAATAAGAGATTATGGTGAGGACAGGTTTGCTAAGAATATAGCTAAGCATATAGTGGCTGCAAGACAGGAAAAGCCAATTGAGACAACATTTGAGCTTAACGATATTATAAAGGCAGCTATACCTATGAAGGTAAGGGCGACAGGTGGACATCCATCTAAGAGAACTTATCAGGCTATAAGAATTGAACTTAATAAAGAATTGGAAGTGCTAGAGAATTCCATAGATATGATGATTGACAGGCTTAAGCCAGAAGGAAGACTTTGTATAATAACATTTCATTCTTTAGAAGACAGAATAGTAAAGACAAGGTTTAGGAATAACGAGAATCCTTGTACCTGTCCACCAAGCTTTCCTGCGTGTGTGTGCGGTAAAGTACCGAAGGGCAGGGTGATTACAAGAAAGCCTGTAGTTCCAACAGATGAAGAGATTAATGAAAATAGCAGATCAAAGAGTTCTAAGTTAAGAGTATTTGAAAGGGTATAATGGGAGGTAGTGTAAAGTGGAAAAGAGAAGTAGAGCAGAGTACAGAAGAAATTCAAGAAATGTAAGCAAAGTGCCGTATGAATATGGTAGTGCGGTAAGACAATTAAATATCGCTGAACCACTTAAAACCCCAGATGAATCCCAGCAGACACAGAAGGAAATCAACAGAGAAATAAGAAGGCAGAGACAGAAGCAGATAAGACGCAATAATAAGATTAATCTTATGTATACAGTTGCAGTTGCGAGTGTTGCTGCAGTTGTCTTCTTTATATGTTATCAGTACCTTAATGTTCAGGCAGCAGCTAAGACTAATTCAGATATGATAGCTGAGTTAAAGAGCGAGCTTAGCACATTAAAGGAGAATAATGACGTATTAGAGTCAGATATTAATGCAAGCATAGATTATGATGCTATATATGATACAGCAGTTAATGAATTAGGAATGGTGTATCCAGAAAAGAAGCAGGTTATTACATACGATTCTAAAGAGAGCGAATATGTAAAGCAGTATAAAGATGTTCCTGAAAGCAATTAATATTCAGGTAAAATAATATAATAAGAGGTACTTATGGTAAGCGATGAACAGTTAAAAAAGAATAAGTACAGAAGAAAAAAAGTTATGCTTAAACGTGTTCACACCAAAGGAATGGTTGCACTTGTAATGGTAGTAGTAATTCTTATGGCATTAGGTGGACAGGTATTCAGAATTAATTATACACACGGAGAGACATATGCGAAGGCAGTGTTAGATCACCAGACATATACATCAACAGAACTACCTTATAAGAGAGGTCAGATATTAACTGGTGATGGAACTGTGCTTGCATACAGTGAGAGAGTATATAATCTTATATTAGATGTCAAGCTTATGCTTTCAGACGGAGAATATAAAGAACCTACATTATCAGCTCTTTGTAAATATTTTAATTTAAACAGAAGTGAGCTTGAGCAAAAGGTGAGTGAGAATTCACAGAGCAGGTATCAGAAGCTTTTATCAAACCTTACTACAGATCAGATAGCAGATTTTAAAAATCTTATGGCAGATTCAACTGAGGGAAAGAATATTAAAGGTGTATGGTTTGAGGACAGCTATATAAGAAAATATCCTCTTGGAACATTTGCAAGTGATGTTGTTGGATTTGCGAGTGCCACTAATGGTGGTGAACTTGGAATTGAAAGCCAGTATGATGAGGAATTAACTGGTACCAATGGAACAACATATAGCTATGTAGATGAGGGACTTGAGGTTACAGAGACTCAGAAAAATGCTGTTGATGGCAATAATATAGTTACAACACTTGATTATAATGTACAGTCGATTATTGAGAAATGCATATTAGAATATAATGAAGAAAAGCCTTCAAAGAATACAGCAGTAGTAGTGGCAGACCCATCTAATGGTGAGATACTTGGAATGGCTAGTTATCCAACCTTTAATCTTAATGATCCAAGAAAATTAACTGGTATGTATACAGATGAGGAGATTAAAGATATGTCTGATGAAGAATACAGAAATAACCTGTATTCTTTATGGACTAATTATTGTGTGTCAGAAAGTTATGAGCCAGGTTCAACATTTAAACCAGTAACGGTAGCCTCAGCTTTGGAGGAAGGTGTTGTAAAGGATGGTGATACATATGTATGCAAGGGATTTGAAACTGTAGCTGATTATAAATTAAAGTGTCATGTGTTCAGTACAATAGGTTCACATGGTTCACTTACAGTTGAGCAGGCACTTATGAATTCCTGCAACCCGTATATGATTCATCTTGCACTTGAGATGGGTAACAGCAGATTTGCATATTACCAGTCATTGTTTGGATTTGGAAAGATAACCGGAATAGATCTTCCAGGTGAGACAACAGGTATCGTATATGGTGACCGTATGACAACTATTGATGCGGCTTGTAATTCATTTGGACAGACTATTAATGTTAATATGATGCAGATGATGGCGGCATATTGTTCGATTATTAATGGTGGTATGCTTTACCAGCCACATATTGTAAAGAGAATTGAATCAGCCAATGGTGAAGTTGTAAAGGAATATAAGGCTAATCTTGTAAGACAGACAATTACAGCTTCAACATCAAAGCTTTTAAGAAGATATCTTAAGAATACAGTAGAAGAAGGAACAGCCAAGAAAGCAGGCGTTACAGGATATTCAGTTGCTGGTAAGACAGGAACAGCCCAGAAGGGTGATAGAAAGGATAACAAGTGGATTATATCATTTATAGGACACGCACCAGCAGAAAATCCTAAGTTTGCAATATATGTAGTTATTGATGAGCCATATGGAACTACAGGAACATCAGGAAGTTCAGCAGATGTGCTTACACTTACACACAATATACTTGAAAAGCTTCTTCCATATATGAATGTATACAAGGATGCCTCAGACGAATATGAGGATACAAGTTCAAGTCCTGATGAATTAACAGTTGATGGGATACCAGCAGGCACAGCTTCATCTAATTAAGCTGTTAAGTAATAATAAGTATAAGAATAACCCTGAATAAACTTTCATAATAATAAGTAAGTTTATTCGGGGTTATTGTATTAGTGACAGAAAGAATTAAGCTTAATGAAGATGAGAGATATGGTTATTTTGTAAGAACAAGACATAGAAAGAAGCTTCTTGTGGTTATAGTAAGCCTTGTGCTTATAATGTCACTGCTCACAGTAAGAGCTGGATATATAATGACTGTCAGGGCTGAATATTACAGCGTGCGTGCAACAGAGCTTCACGAGAGGGAGAGAGCCATAAAGGCTATGCGCGGAAGAATTCTTGATACTAATGGAGTTGTCCTTGCTGACAATACGACTGTGTGTACAATATCCGTTATTCACAGCCAGATAGATAAGCCGGAAGAAGTTATTAAAATGCTTTGTGACAATCTTGACATGGATGAAGCAGTTGTAAGAAAAAAGGTTGAAAAGGTATCATCAATTGAAACTATAAAGACCAATGTTGATAAGGATACAGGTGATGTAATAAGGAAAGCCGGCTTAAACGGAGTTAAGGTAGATGAGGATTATAAAAGATATTATCCTTATGATACGCTTGCTTCCAAGGTGCTTGGCTTTACAGGAAGTGATAATCAGGGAATAGTCGGACTTGAGGCTAAGTATGATGTATATCTTGCTGGCAATAATGGCAGGATACTTACACTTACCGATGCATGGGGTACAGAGATAAAAAATGCAAAAGAGGGAAGGTTAGAGCCGCAGAGAGGTCAGGATTTATATATAAGCATAGATATGAATATACAGTCATATGCCCAGCAGTTAGCATATACAACGCTTGCAAAGAAAAATGCTAAGCGGGTGTCAATAATAGTTATGAATCCTAATAATGGAGAGTTGTATGCAATGGTCAACGTGCCTGAATATAATCTTAATGAGCCGTATGTACTTAATTACGAGGTGGAAGATGACGGCAGCTCAGGCAATAAAATGGATCTTCTTAATAATATGTGGAGAAATTTCTGCATTAATGATACTTATGAGCCAGGTTCAGTGTTTAAAATGGTAACTGCAACAGCAGCACTTGAAACCAAAGTTGTAAGTTTAAGTGACTCCTATACCTGTTCAGGTTCAACGCTTGTTGGTGACAGGCGCATAAGGTGTCATAAGACAACGGGCCATGGAACACAGGATTTTACACATACAGTTATGAATTCCTGCAACCCTGCATTTATTGAATGGGGAAGAAGGGTAGGTGTTGATAATTTCTATAATTACTGCGGCAAGCTTGGACTTTTGTCTAAGACTGGAATAGATATTGCTGGTGAGGCTTCAACGATTATCCACAATAAAGAAAACGTTGGTGAAGTAGAGCTTGCAACAATGTCATTCGGACAGTCATTTCAGATAACACCTATCCAGATGCTTCGTGCGGCGGCAGCAATTGTCAATGGTGGTAACCTTGTTACACCTCATTTTGCAGTTAAGACAAGTGATGGTTCGGGGCAGACTTATAATGAGTTCTATTATTCTACAACTGAGAGCACAATTGACAAATCAACAAGTGATACTATGAGGGACATATTAAGGCAGGTAGTTGAGGAAGGCGGTGGAAAGAATGCATATATAGAGGGCTTTTCAATAGGTGGAAAGACAGCAACATCACAGAAGCTTCCGAGAGGCTCTGGAAAGTATATCGCTTCATTTATAGGATTTTCAAGTGTGGAAAATCCACAGGTTATTGCTATGTGTCTTATTGATGAGCCAGAAGGGGTATATTATGGCGGTACAATTGCAGCACCGGTCATAAGAGAGTTATATGAAAATATACTTCCGTACCTTAATAACAAGTAAGAAAATGCGTTAATAAAGCGTTAAAACAGTGTTTATCCGCTTTACAGATGGATAGGTGTAGAGTAAAATAAAGACAGTTGTTTAAAAAACGTATTATATGCGTGGTAATGGAGGAACATTATGGAATTAAATAATAAAAAGGTAATGGTAGTTGGTACTGGAATAAGTGGAATCGGTGCTATAGACCTTCTTAACAAAGCTGGTGCAGACTGTATTATATATGACGGTAACGAAAAGCTTTCAAGGGAAGATATATCAAAGAAACTTAAAGGCAATAAAGCAGAGATTATTATTGGAAAGCTGCCAGAGGATATAACTAATCAGGTCGACCTTCTTGTAATAAGTCCGGGCGTTCCGGTTGACAGTCCTATTGTTGAACAGTTTAAGAAAGCAGAAGTTCCAGTATGGGGCGAGATAGAACTTGCATATAATTATGATAAAGGCAGAATAATTGCCATAACAGGTACTAATGGCAAGACAACAACTACAGCTTTGGTAGGACAGATAGTGAAAGCCTATAATGAGAAGACATTTGTTGTTGGAAATATAGGTAATTCATATACGGGAGAAGTGCTTAATACAAGTAATGACTCTTATACAGTAGCAGAGATAAGCAGCTTCCAGTTAGAAACAATACACAAGTTCCATCCGGTTGTAAGTGCGATACTTAACATTACACCAGACCACCTTAACAGACATCATACAATGGAATGTTATTCCAAGACTAAAGAAAACATTTCTATGAACCAGACAAAGGATGATGTGTGTGTCCTTAATATGGAGGACGAAGAATTATACAGATTTGGAAGTGAGTGTCCAGCTAAGGTTGTATGGTTCTCAAGCAAGAGAAAGCCTGAGATTGGTGCATATGTTCAGGGAGATGATATAAGATATACAGATGGCACCACAGATGAGCTTATGCTTAATGTACACGATATGAACCTTCTTGGAACACATAACTATGAAAATGTATGTGCTGCTATAGCAATGACTAAGGCAGCAGGCATACCTGATGACATAATTGTACAGCAGGTAAAGAAGTTCAAGGCTGTAGAACACAGAATAGAATATGTAGCTACCAAGAATGATGTATGGTATTACAACGATTCCAAGGGAACTAATCCGGAAGCTTCTGTAAAAGCAATTGAGGCTATGGTAAGACCAACTATATTAATAGGTGGTGGTTATGATAAAGGCTCTGAATTTGATATGTATGTAAAAGCCTTCAAGGGCAAGGTAAAGAAGCTTGTTCTTATAGGCCAGACTGCTAATAAAATAGCCCAGACCTGTGATAAATACGGATTTAAGGACTATGTATTTGCTAATGATTTAAAAGAGGTAGTAGATATATGTGCAGCCAGCGCAGACAAAGGTGATGCAGTATTATTATCACCAGCGTGTGCAAGCTGGGGAATGTTTGATAATTATGAACAGAGAGGTGACATGTTCAAGCAATATGTCAATGAGCTTTAATTATGGCAAAGAAAAGAAGAAAAAGAAAGAATGGATTCTATTTTGATTACAGTCTTTTGTTTGTGCTTATATTCATTGTAGGTTTCGGACTTACAATGATATACAGTACAAGTTCTTACACAGCGCAGATTAATTATGGCAATCCGGAATACTATTTTAAAAGACAGCTTATATTTGACCTGTTAGGTTTTGCGTGTATGTTTTTTATAGCAAGATTTGTAGATTACCATATTTTAAAAAAGGCCGCTCCGTGGATATTTGTTATATCACTTTTAATGGTGTTAGCAGTTATTCCATTTGGACGTGAAAGCCACGGTGCTAAAAGATGGATATATATTGGTCCGATAAGCTTTCAGCCAGCAGAGCTTGTTAAGATAAGTGTTATTATTATGGCGGCGGCTAAGATGTGTGCGTCAGGAACAAAGATTAAAAAACTGTCACAGATAGCGAAAATATTTTTGGGCTGTGCAGTAATTCCGGCGGCTATGCTTTTTGGAATTACATCTAACTTAAGTAGTGCAATCATAGTATGTGGAATTGTGTTTGTTATGACATTTGTTGTATATCCTAATTACTGGGTTCACGGCGGAATTATCGGAATTATAATGGCAGGCTATATAGCAGGCAGGCAGTGGCTTAAGCAGGCTGTTGAAAATGGAGTCCAGTTTAAGAAGTTCCGTTTTACAAGACTTTTAGTATGGGTAGACCCTGAAAAGTACATAGACGGAAAAGGCTATCAGACTATGCAGGGGCTTTATGCCATAGGTTCTGGCGGACTTTTTGGTAAGGGACTTGGAAAGAGTATGCAGAAGTTAGGCTTCATACCAGAGTCGCAGAATGATATGATATTTTCAATAATATGTGAGGAGTTAGGACTGTTTGGTGCTGCGTGCGTTATTATGCTTTTTATAATAATGCTCTGGAGAATTATATATATATCACAGAACTCACCAGATTTGTTCGGTTCACTTCTTGCAGTTGGAATATTCGCCCATATAGCAATTCAGGTAATAGTTAATATTGCCGTTGTAACCAATGTATTTCCTAATACAGGCGTAACACTTCCATTTATAAGCTATGGAGGCACGGCGAGTCTGTTCCTGCTGGCAGAGTTAGGAATTGTGTTTAATATAAGTAGTCAGATTAGGTTAGAGAGATAGTTATGGCAAAGGCTAGAAAGAAAAAAAGGCTGTTCATAATATCTATTATTGTGGCAGCCCTGATAGCTGCGTGTGCGGCTGTCTATTTTGGATTTAGAACTGATAAGATAACATATGTGGGTAATTCCCATTATTCTAATGAAGAAATGACAAGCAGAATATTTGGAAATGACACACCAAACACTGTATTGTATACACTGTTTGGCAATAAGAAAAAGACAATACCTTTCATTCAGAAATATGATGTTGAAATACAGTGGCCAAGAGGTATGTACATAACAGTCTATGAAAAGGCAGTTATTGGTTATATACGTTATATGGGCTGTAATATGTATTTTGACAAAGATGGTATTGTTGTTGAAAGTTCAACAGAAACTTTTGAAAAAGTTCCTGAGATAATAGGTCTTAAGTTTAATTCAATAGTGCTTGATTCCAAGCTTGAAGTCGGAGATGATGAAGTGTTCAGGCACATACTTGATCTGACACAGAGCTTTGATAAGTATAATCTTGATGTTTCAAAAGTATATTTTGACTCATCGGACAATGTAATATTGTATATAGACGAGGTTAAGGTATACCTTGGAAAGAGTGATGATTATACGGACAAGCTTTTTGAGTTAAAACAGATGAAAACCAAATTTGCAGGGCTTAAAGGTTCTTTGTATATGCAGGATTATACAAAAGACAGTTCATCTATAATATTCAAAAAAGATGAATATAATTAAAACACACTAAAATGATGTGTAAATATTCAGAATTGTACGCTTTAAAGTTCAATTTTTAGTGAAATAAAATGAAAAAATCAGTTGATATTTATTGCGAAAAATTATATCATTATAGATAAATGTATAAGGATTGATTAAAGGAGGCAACAACCTTGGTAGAAATAATTAACGAATCAGATTCATCAGCAAGAATTATAGTCATCGGCGTAGGTGGAGCAGGTAATAATGCTGTTAATAGAATGATAGATGAGAATATAAGCGGGGTAGAATTTATTGGTATTAATACAGATAGCCAGGCATTACAGTTCTGTAAAGCTCCAACAGCTATTCAGATAGGTGAGAAGCTTACTAAGGGACTTGGTGCAGGAGCCCAGCCTGAGATTGGTGAGAAGGCGGCAGAAGAGAATGTTGAAGAATTAACAGAAGCTATCAAAGGTGCGGATATGGTATTCGTTACTTGCGGAATGGGCGGCGGAACTGGTACAGGTGCAGCTCCGGTTGTTGCTAAGATTTCTAAACAGATGGGTATCCTTACAGTTGGTGTTGTTACTAAGCCTTTCAGATTTGAGGCAAGAACAAGAATGACTAATGCAGAATCGGGTATTGAGAAGCTTAAGGAGAACGTGGATACACTTATTGTAATTCCTAATGACAAGCTTCTTCAGATAGTAGACAGAAGAACAACTATGCCAGATGCCTTAAAGAAGGCTGATGAGGTATTACAGCAGGCAGTACAGGGTATTACAGACCTTATTAATGTACCAGGTCTTATCAACCTTGACTTTGCAGATGTTAAGACAGTTATGTCAGACAAGGGTATCGCACATATCGGTATCGGTAATGCTACAGGTGATGATAAGGCTATTGAAGCTGTTAAGCAGGCTGTTACAAGCCCACTTCTTGAGACAACAATCGAGGGTGCTACACACGTTATTATCAACGTATCTGGTGATATGAGCCTTGTTGAAGCAGATGAGGCTGCAAGCTATGTTCAGGAACTTGCAGGTGATAATGCCAATATCATCTTTGGTGCTATATATGATGAGACAGCTACAGACAGCGTAACAATAACTGTAATTGCTACAGGTATTGAAGATGTGAATGTCAATACTGCAATGGCGAAGTTCTCACCTAAGGCACAGGCAACACAGGGAGTTGGACAGACTGTTAAACCAGCAGTAAAGCCAGCATATACATATCAGGCTCCACAGACACCAGTTCAGCCAGCAGGCGGTATGACAGGTGCACAGTCTCAGACACCACTTCCAGGACTTAAGCAGCCAGCCCCTGTTACAAGCAATGTGAAGTCTAATGGTATTACAATACCTACTTTCCTTCAGAAGAACAGAAAGTAATTAATATAATCATTTAATCTGACAGATAGGTTGTCGGTTCATATATTTATTGGTCTTATATTATTGTTAATGAAATATTGATATTAAGGAACGCTTCGGCGTTCCTTTTTTATGTAATAGGAAATTCCAATAGAATCCCCTATTACATAAAAGGCACTATATGCCGATGATGCACACTCGCACGAAGATGTATTTTGTCGCAAGCGACCGTGCTCGGTGCGAGAATGTGTTTCACACATTCTTTTTTATTTCATAGCGAATTATATTAGAAAATTAATGTGACTCTGTGCTTTTGACAAATTTTGCATATTAAGTTATGTATACTTATTTTCGTTGCAGGAAAGCATTTTCTGTAAACTATTATGCAGGGTATACCTGATTGTGCAATGGAGGTGAGAGTGAATTGTAATATACATTGATGTATTATTTGGAATTAATTATTGTATGGATTTGATTGTTATGGTTATGGTAAACAAAATAATGCATTATCATACATCGCTGCCCCGTCTGCTGCTTTCTTCCACTTTGGGGGCAATATGGTCAGTCATTGCAATATGTATTCCGGATGAATATAGGCTTTTCGTTAATTGGTGCACATATTTAATCATCACTGGATTAATGCTTATGATAATTAATAGTCCATTAAATATTATCAAGGGAAGTTCAGGAAAGATTAATTGGTTTGCTATAAGGAGTTATATAAAGGACTTGTTAAAAGGCGTAGCGGTAATGATTGGCATAGCAGTATTTCTTGGCGGTGCGATACATTTACTCGTGTACTATACATATGTTGGCTTTGTAATAAAGAATATAATGATAAACAACAGGCAGTTGGTTATATATGCAGTCGTGGCGTATCTTATGCTCATCATACTGGTACGAAGCAAAGAGAAGCTCAATAGAAAAATGCAGATATATGTAGTAACAGTGGTTATTGGGGACGAACGTATTACATTAAAGGGAATGATAGACACTGGAAACCAGCTTAGTGATTATTATTGTAATAAACCAGTAAATGTTATGGATAAGAAATGTTTTGACAAGGTTCTTTCTAAGATAAATGATTACAGCAGAATAAGATATCATCTTATTCCATACAGGAGTGTAGGTATGGACACAGGAATGATAGAGGTAATTACAGCGGATTACATATACATATCCAATGATGTTAAGACGAAAGCTTATAAAAATGTGCTTATAGGATTGTCAGAGGTATGCGTATCACAGGCAGGGGAATATCAGGCACTTATTAATGGACATATGATGCAATAATGAGCACAAAGATGCTCATCATATGCACCCCAAAAGCGTCACGGGACATATGATGCAATAATAAACAGGGTATGTCGGCGGTGCTTTCGTATTCCTGTAAAGACAAAAGAAAGCACCGTAGAAAAGAGGAGTAAGATAGTGATTAAAGTGGCAGTTGCAGATCGTTTTCAGCTTAAGGTGGTACCTTCTATTAAGAATTTTTATATGATGGGGACAAGAGAAGTTCATTATATAGGAGGTACAGAGGTGCTGCCAGCACCGCTTGATATTGAGGAGGAGAAAAATGTGCTGGCAATGTTAAAGACTGATAATGACGATTATGCTAAGAAAATGCTTATAGAACATAACTTAAGACTTGTTGTATACATAGCCAAGAAATTTGATAATACAGGTGTTGGAGTAGAGGACCTTATATCAATTGGCACAATAGGTCTTATAAAGGCAATTAATTCATATGACAGGGATAAGAATATAAAGCTTGCAACTTATGCTTCAAGATGTATAGAGAATGAAATTCTTATGTATCTTAGAAGAAATAGCAAGGTAAAAGCAGAGGTGTCAATTGATGAACCACTCAATGTTGACTGGGATGGCAATGAACTTTTGTTATCTGATATTCTTGGAACTGAAGATGATGTGTGTTATAAAGACCTTGAAAATGAGGTTGAGATGAAAGCATTAAAGAGGGCGATTGGCAATTTGTCTGAGAGGGAGAGAATTATAGTCGATTTAAGATATGGTCTTAGTGATAAAGATGGAGAGGAAAAGACACAAAAAGAGGTCGCTGATATGCTTGGAATATCGCAGTCATATATATCAAGACTTGAAAAGAAGATTATAAAGAGATTAAAAAGAGAAATGGTGAGAAGCTGTTAAACATTTTACTTGACAATCCGCTTGTATTCTAAGAAAATAGAAAGGGTATGGATTGGAGAGATAAAAATGAATAATAAGAATAATACATCATTTAAGTGGGACAGAATATTCGGAGTGGCTTCATTAGCAGCTATATTAATATTTGCCGTAATGTTATATATTGACTGTGGAGCTTCTATAAGGTCAATTATGAATATAGGAAAGACAACATCAGATGAGGTAACTGATGATGGGCTTTTGCAGAACAATGAGGATAATAACAAAGAAAGTAATAATAAGACAATTAACTGGTCGTCTAAGGCAATAGTGTGTATAGATGCTCCTCACGGTGGAAGTGATACAGGACAGTACGACGGAACTAACTATGAAAAGACACAGATGTTATCTTTAGCTGACAGCGTTAAGAATGAGCTTGAAAGTGCTGGCGTTACAGTTGTTATGACAAGAACAACTGATACATCGGTGGATTATACCAAGCGTATAGAGATATGCAATAACGCCAAAGCAGCGGCACTTGTGTCATTTCATAGGGATATTACTGATAAGTCAGGAAGCAGTAAGGGAATAAGTGCGTGGATTCATACCTCTTCCCCATCTAACTCTAAAAGCCTTGCGAGTGATATTATGGAAGAGTTAAATGGAGTAGATGTAAGCTTATCGGGAGTGAATACGGGTACTCCTGATAATAAGAGCAAAGATTATTACCTGAACCAGCACAGCAAAGTAGCGAGCTGTATAATAGAGTTAGGCAATATGTACAGCAGTAAGGATAATAAACTTGTAACAACAGATATAGACAATACAGCTAAGCTTATAGCTGATGGAATTATGAAATACTTAGAACAGGCAGGTTATACGAATGGCAGTAATTAATCAGAAGAACATAAGAAATTTTTGTATTATAGCACATATTGACCACGGCAAGTCAACTCTTGCCGACAGAATTATAGAAAAGACAGGACTCCTTACAAGCAGGGAAATGCAGGAGCAGGTTCTTGATAATATGGATATCGAGAGGGAGAGAGGAATTACAATAAAGTCACAGACAGTAAGAACTGTATACAGGGCCCAGGACGGCGAAGAATATATATTTAATCTTATTGATACTCCAGGTCACGTTGACTTTAACTATGAGGTATCAAGGGCACTTGCGGCTTGTGATGGTGCTGTACTTGTAGTAGATGCGGCACAGGGCATAGAGGCACAGACACTTGCCAATGTATATCTTGCACTTGACCACGACTTAGAGGTATTTCCTGTTATTAATAAGATTGATCTTCCAAGTGCAGAACCAGACAGAGTCAAAGATGAGATTGAGGATATTATTGGAATAGAGGCTCAGGACGCTCCGTTAATTTCAGCGAAAAATGGCATTAATATCGAGGAAGTTCTTGAACAGATAGTAAAGAAAATACCAGCACCTACAGGTGATGCAGCTAATCCTTTATCTGCACTTATATTTGACTCATTATACGATGCATATAAGGGTGTTATTATATTTGTAAGAATAGTAGAGGGTACTGTAAAGAAGGGTACTAAGATAAGAATGATGGCAACCGGAGCAGTAGAAGAAGTAGTTGAGGTAGGTTACTTCGGAGCTGGTCAGTTCATACCTTGCGATGAATTAAGTGCAGGTATGGTTGGATATATTACAGCAAGTATTAAAAATGTTCAGGATACGAGAGTTGGTGATACTGTTACAGATAATGACAGACCTGTATCAGAGCCGCTTCCAGGTTATAAGAAGGTCAACCCTATGGTGTACTGTGGTCTGTATCCAGCAGACGGTGCAAAATATCAGGATCTAAGAGAAGCATTGGAGAAGCTTCAGCTTAATGATGCTTCACTCCAGTTTGAGCCAGAGACATCTATAGCACTTGGCTTTGGTTTCAGATGTGGTTTCTTAGGACTTTTACATCTTGAGATTATACAGGAAAGACTTGAAAGAGAATATAACCTTGACCTTGTAACAACAGCACCGGGTGTTATATATAAAGTCCATAAGACTAATGGTGAAGTTATAGACCTTACTAATCCGTCTAATATGCCTGATCCATCAGAGATAGACTATATGGAAGAACCTATGGTAAGTGCTGAGATTATGGTTACAACCGAATTTGTTGGACCTATTATGAAACTTTGCCAGGAACGCCGTGGTGTATACAACGGTATGGAATATATAGAACAGACAAGAGCACTGCTTAAGTATGACCTTCCGCTTAATGAGATAATATATGACTTCTTTGATGCGTTAAAGTCACGCTCAAGAGGTTACGCTTCATTTGACTATGAAATGAAGGGATATGAGAGGTCTAACCTTGTTAAGCTTGATATTCTTATCAACAAGGAAGAAGTGGATGCACTTTCATTTATTGTATTTGCAGGAAGTGCGGAGGAACGTGGAAGAAAGATGTGCGAGAAGCTTAAGCAGGAAATTCCTAGACAGCAGTTTGAGATTCCTATTCAGGCGGCCATCGGAAGCAGGGTTATAGCAAGGGAAACTGTTAAGGCACTTCGTAAGGATGTACTTGCCAAGTGTTACGGTGGTGATATTTCCCGTAAGAAGAAGCTTCTTGAAAAGCAGAAGGAAGGAAAGAAGAGAATGCGTCAGATTGGTAACGTAGAGATACCACAGAAAGCATTTATGAGTGTATTAAAGTTAGATGAAGAATAATAACGAACTGGGGATATATATACATATCCCCTTTTGTATGCAAAAATGTATATATTGTGATTTCTTATCTGCACCAGCAGATGATAAGACGAAAAGCAGTTATGTTAAAGCTTTAATTAATGAGATAGCATTAAGTGAGGCTGGTCTTGATAAAAATGTAACTTCAATATTTATCGGTGGTGGAACTCCGTCAGCAATAAATGCTGAATATATTAAAGATATATTAGAGGCTGTAAAGCAAAGATATCGTGTTGATGGCAATGCAGAGATAACAATAGAATGTAATCCAGGTACAATAAATAGTGAAAAAGCATACATTTACAGGGAAGCTGGGATTAACAGAATAAGCTTTGGATTGCAGAGCACTGATGATAAAGAGCTTCGTATGCTTGGAAGAATTCATACATTTGAACAGTTTAAGAACAGCCTTGCCATAGCAAGGAATGCAGGCTTTACTAATATCAATATAGACCTTATGTCAGCACTTCCGGGTCAGACCATAGAAAGCTTTACCAGAGTGCTAAAGGAGGCTGTATCACTTAATACAGAGCATATATCTGTATACAGTCTTATAATAGAAGAAGGCACAAGGCTGTATGATAACATAGACAATTATCCGGATATGCCTGATGATGATGACGACAGGAAAATGTATGCACTTACTAAAGAGATATTAGGTCAGGCAGGTTATGAAAGATACGAAATATCCAATTATGCCAAGGCAGGTTATGAATGTAAGCATAATCTTAAATATTGGGATAGAACTGATTATATCGGTTTTGGAATTGGTGCAGCTTCATTATGTAATCATAAAAGGTATACTAACATCAGAGATATTAATAATTATATTAAGGCATTATGTGTGGAATATGCTGATAATAAAGAAAGCAATAAAGAGTGTATTGTGGAAAATATTAAGAATATCCAAGAGACTCTTAAGAATTCTTTAGAAATAAATAATAACTGTCAGGACCTTAAAGAAAATATAGAGGTTCTCACGCTGGAAGATGAGATGGCTGAATATATGTTTCTTGGTTTAAGAAAGTCTGCTGGGATTGATATATGCGATTTTAAAGATATATTTGGAAAAGATATATACAGTGTATATAAAGAGCAGATAAAAGATAATATAGCAAAAGGTCTTTTGTGGCAGAATGGTACAAGAATAGCACTTACAGACAGAGGCATAGATATAAGCAATACTGTTATGTCTGATTTTGTGTAGAAATAAATATGCGTGGTGCTTATCGTCTGGATGGCGGTAAACACCACGCATATTTTATAACTCTGAAAAATTCAGTCAGGTAATTTAATTGACAGTATAGTTATATAATATATTATGCGGTTAATTCCTTAATAAAAGTTCTAGGTGTAATGCCTGTGTAAGCCTTGAATTCCCTCTGGAAATGTGCCTGGTCAGAATATCCGGCATTGGCAATATAATCGCTGTTTTCTTTGTATGGGTCATTTATAATATCAGATATGATTTTCTGAAATCTGATATTCTTGCAGTAATCTTTAGGACCTGCACCATATGCCGATTTGAATAATCTGTTAATGTGCCGTTCAGAGTACCCTGACATTTCGGATAAATCAGATATATGAATATTGCCGGAAGCTTTCTTTATCTCATTAGCCATATGTATGATATTGTCAGGGACAGCTATATATTTCTTGCTGACATTAAGGAAACATATTAAAGCTTCAAGTTGTCCGTCAAAATCTTTGGCTTGGATTAATTCAGATATAAGTCTGTATTCAAAAGACTCTGTGGCAGGTTCGTATTCAAATACCTGATTGGCAATTGAAGCTGGAAGCACGCTGTCATCAACGGATGGTGCAAAATAACAGCCCTTATCCGCAAAACGAATTCCAAAATAATAATCAAAATCTCCAAAAGTATAGTCAAAACGTCTGCTTACTGGTCCAATACAGTAGAAGGAAGAACGGCTGTTATTCTTATTATATCCTATTATCCATTCTGCACTAGAGCATGGAATAAGAGTGGATACTTTCCTACTTGCAGAGCCGGTGGTGTTGTCTATGGCGTATACAAGCATAGTCTGTGGCATGGTTATATATTTGTAATTGATGTGCTGTTTACCATCTGAGCTGTTATATATTGCTGGATTAAATAATAATGGCTGGTGTAAATGGTCTTTCATAAGTACCCTCCTGATTTTATAATTGCATTAATTGGTATTATTATAATATCAGTGTCAAAGTCATTTCACTTCTGATATTATATACATTAAAATAATGTTGATAAGTAGTATAGTTGATTACATTTATAAAATAATAATAAAACAAATATTAAAAAAGTCAATAATATGTCCGATTTTTTCAATACTTATTTGGAAAGATATGTATAATTAAACACATAAATCAAACAGTTGATTGCACAAAGGCGTGTATCCATTATATATGGTTACACGTCTTTTTTTGTTTTATTTAACTATAGGAATAAAGCAGCCGTTTAGTAACAACTGTTATGATACCAGATGAAACCTGATCAACTTCATCAACCACAATAAAAAGTATTTGTCAAGGGTACATAAATAAATATTATGTGCCGGCGCGAACAGGGAGGAAACGAATATGGCAATAGAAGAATTAACAAGCTTGATAAGCGACCAGACATTTGGTATATGGTTTCTTATAGGTGCTGCATTAGTATTCTGGATGCAGGCAGGATTTGCAATGGTTGAGACTGGTTTTACCAGAGCTAAGAACGCAGGTAACATTATTATGAAGAACCTTATGGACTTCTGTATAGGAACAGTAGTATTCATAGTAATAGGTTTCAGTTTATTATTAGGTGAAGATTTATTAGGTTTTATTGGAAAACCTGGATTTGATATTTTTACAGCATATGATAATTTCAATTTTTCAAGTTTCGTATTTAATTTAGTATTCTGTGCAACAACAGCTACTATTGTATCAGGAGCTATGGCAGAGAGAACAAAGTTCCTTTCATATTGTGTATATTCAGGTGTTATATCAGCACTTGTATATCCTATTGAAGCACACTGGATATGGGGCGGCGGCTGGTTAGCACAGTTAGGCTTCCATGATTTCGCAGGTTCCTGCTGTATACATATGGTTGGTGGTATATCAGCTATTATAGGTGCTAAGATATTAGGACCTCGTATTGGTAAATTTGTTAAAGATGAAAATGGTAAGGTAGTTAAGGTTAATGCTTTCCCAGGACATAGTATTCCACTTGGTGCACTTGGTGTATTTATATTATGGTTTGGCTGGTATGGATTTAATGGTGCAGCTTGTACAACAATTGAGGATTTAGGTTCGGTATTCCTTACAACAACAGTTTCACCAGCAATTGCAACGGTAACTTGTATGGTATTTACATGGATTAAGTATGGTAAGCCGGATGTTTCAATGTGTCTTAATGCTTCACTTGCAGGACTTGTAGCTATTACAGCTTCTTGTGATGTAACAGATGCAGCAGGTGCAATAGTAATAGGTATTGTAGCAGGTCTTTTGGTGGTATTTGGTGTATGGCTTCTTGATTATAAGCTTCACATTGATGATCCGGTTGGTGCAGTAGCTGTTCATATGATGAATGGTATATGGGGCACAATCGCAGTTGGTTTATTTGCTACAAGCAAAGCCCCTGGTTATGCAATTGCTATTGAGAGTGGTGCGATTAAGGCAGAAGGTTTATTCTACGGTGGCGGATTTACACAGCTTGGACTTCAGTTATTAGGTTTTGTATCAGTAGCAGCATGGGCTGCTGTATGTATGACAATCGTATTCTTTGTAATCAAGGCAACAATTGGACTTAGAGCTACAGAGGAAGAGGAAATAAAGGGTCTTGATATATGTGAGCACGGACTTACAAGTGCATATGCAGGATTTGAACTTGGTACAGCAGGTATGCCAGATATAACATATGAAGATGTTGTATCAGTTGGTTCAGAAAGTATGGAAAATTCAGTTCCAGCTATGATTAAGACATCTGATATTCCAGATGAGAATAAGATTACTAAGGTAGAAATCCTTATGAAGCAGGAGCGTTTCGAAAAGTTAAAGAAGGCTATGAACGACATCGGAGTAACTGGTATGACAGTTACGCAGGTACTTGGCTGTGGCGCTCAGAAGGGTGCTCCAGAGTATTACCGTGGAGTTCAGATGGAAATGCAGCTTCTTCCTAAGGTACAGGTTGAAATGGTTATTTCCAAAGTTCCTGTAATGGATGTTATCAATGCCGCAAGAAAGGTGCTTTACACAGGTCATATCGGTGATGGTAAGATATTCGTATATGATGTGGAAAATGTAGTAAAGGTTCGTACAGGTGAAACAGGATACGATGCACTTCAGGGCGAAGATGACTAATTCCCAATAAATTTGATTTAATATTACCCATAAAGATGTAGACACATTTTGGATATGACTGCTGTTAAGTGGCAGTGCGATATCAATAAAATGTGTCTGCATCTTTTTTGATTTTACAATTATTATAATATGCGTTAGTATGTCTATAATATATTAAAAGACAAAACGATTAAGTAATGTTTGGTATATTAAGCATTTTGTTAATAATAATGTAATTAAACATAAAAGGCAGGAAAGGAATTAAGATATGGAAAGATATGATATAGCTATAATAGGAACAGGTCCAGCGGGTGTGTCAGCGGCAATAACTGCTAAGATAAGAGGCAGGAAAATACTCCTTATAGGTAATAACAAGATTAGTGATAAAGTGTCAAAGGCACATACAATAAAGAATTATCCTGGTTTTATTGATGTTACAGGTAAGGAACTGTCACAGGCATTTAACAATCACCTTAAAAGTCTTTCAATAGATATAACAGAAGATATGGTGAATGCAGTGTATGCAATGGGAAAATATTTTCATATACAGGGCAAAAAGAATAATTATGAGGCACTTACAGTTATACTTGCAACAGGTGTAGATGTTACAAAGCCATATGCAGGTGAATATGAAAATCTTGGACGTGGTGTAAGCTATTGTGCTACCTGTGATGCCGCTTTATATAAAGAAAGAGAAGCGATAGTTATAGGATTTAATGAGGAGGCTTTAAGCGAAGCAGAGTTTCTTGCACAGACGGCTAAGAAGGTGTATTATATGCCTCTTTATAATAAGGATAAAGATATAAATACATTACAGGCAGGCAAAGATTCATTAAAAGATAATATTGATATTATTAAAGGAAAACCGCTGTCAATTGAGCGTAGGGAGGATAAAATGGTTCTTATTATGGAGGACAGAGAACTTGCGGCAGACGGAATATTTGTATTAAGGGAGTCGATGAAGCCAGCCCAGTTAGTTCCAGGAATTAAGATAGAAGATAACAAAGTAATTACAGATAAAAGTATGGCGTCTAATATAAAAGGTTTATATGCGGCTGGTGATATAACAGGAGTACCTTACCAGTATGTTAAAGCGGCAGGAGAAGGAAATGTGGCGGCACTCTCAGCTGTTGGCTATCTTGCAGCTCTTAACAGGCAGTGAAATAAGGAAAGATATAAAATAAAAAAACTATGTATTACATCAGGATTGGATAAGACTGACCTAAGTCCTGCCAGTTAGTTAAAGTAAGAGATTTTAACTAACTGGAATAGATGATGTAATACATAGTTTTTTGTTCTAATATTAAATACTGATTGATATTATTTTGGGTTCATATTATTGATTGCTGCTCATTAATTATTAATTCCGTGGTGTACATCAGGGCTTGATGTTGTCAAAGGAAGGAATGTGTATCCGTTAGCAAGTCCCCACTGGATTATGCTCTCAACTGCATCAACGCTGAAGCTCTTAATATCGTGCTGTAATACAACGGATACATTATGGCTCTGGATACCATTGATTACATTCTGGTATACCTCACTTGTGCTTGTTGTTCCACCGGCATCGCCGCTTGATACGTTCCAGTCATAGTATTTATAGCCTTGGTCAGTAACATCTTTTGCAAGTTCTGTCATAATTCCTTTGCAGTATTTCTTGCTGACAGAATTAGAACTTCCACCTGGGAAACGTACTAATGTTGGACGGCTTCCAGTCTGCGAATATATAATATCCGACATTTCGTTCAAATCATCAAAATAAGCACCAACACTTGAATAGATCTGCTGGTAATTATGGGAAGCACTGTGTATTGCAACTGTATGTCCTGCAGCGGCTTCCTTCGCAATCATATTCTGATATCCGCTGTTTACATTGGTTACAAAAAATGTAACTTTTATGTTATATTTGGCAAGCACGTCAAGAAGCTGCTGTGTGTAAGCACCAGGACCATCGTCGAATGTAAGGTATACAACCTTTGAACCGGGATTGACAGCGGCAGAGTCAGCCTGCTTTACGGCTTCAACAGTTACAGTTCTGCCAATTGAGTTGGTGTTGCCAAATTTGTCAGTAGCTGTATATGTTAAAGTATAGTCACCAGAACGGTAATTCTTGACTTCACCAGATACTGTTATGCTGTCAGAAATGTCATTGCCGTGGGAATCTGTGGCAGCAGCACCGGTATCTTTGTATTTAGTTCCGGCTTTAATTGTTACATGGCTGTCACCATTGAGTGTGAGTGAAGGAGCAATTCCGTCATTATATTCAACAGTTCTTGTAACAGTTGTCTTATTGCCAGAGGAGTCGCTGACAGTGTAAGTAACGACATTGTCCTTTTCGTGGCGTGTAACCTTATCGGTAATATCACCATCATAATTGTCAGTGGCTGTAAAACCTTCTTCCTTATAAGCTTCACCTGTCTTAGGGTAATATCCCTCAACTGTGTTAAGTTCTATCACGGGAGCAGCTGTATCAACGACTTTAACTTCTCTTGTCTTAGTCGATGAAAGAAAGCCTTTCTTAGCTTTGTAATGTATATGGTATGTTCCGAGTTTAGAGCAGTCTACTTCGCCGCTTATTGATACATCAACAGATTTATTCTTAAAAGAAAGTGTATTATACGAAGCTGAAGCTCCTTCCTCTGTATATGTATCACCATATTCTATTGTTTCGTTCTCTTTTCCATTTACAATGATATTGATGTTAAATAAGGAAAAAAATAAAATTACAAGAAGCAATAGTACAACTACAACAGAAGTAATTACTATTATAAGCTTTTTGTTCTTAAGTTCTTTTGTAATCATAGGTGTTATCTCCTGACTTATTATTCTAACTAGAGCATTATATTCCTTTTTATAGAAAAAATTAACACTTTTTTGAAAAAATATTAAATTTTTAAAAAGATTTTTTTGGGATATATTTTAATAATATAGTAAAAATACTTTTGCATTCTGAATAATCAAATATTACAAAAATAGGTACAATAGATTTTAGATAATGGCTTTACTTTTTTGTCGAATAATACTAATATACATATATAGAGAGATTATTATCTCATATTTCGATTTAGGAGGTTATATAACAATGGCTAGAGAAAAACAGTCAATGGATGGTAATACAGCCGCTGCTCATGTTGCGTATGCATTTACAGAAGTAGCTGGTATCTATCCTATCACTCCTTCCAGCCCAATGGCGGATGTTGTTGACCAGTGGTCAGCAGCAGGAAGAAAGAATATTTTTGGTAACACAGTAAAGGTAACAGAGATGCAGTCTGAAGCAGGTGCTGCTGGTACAGTACATGGTTCACTTGCAGCAGGTGCTCTTACAACAACATTCACAGCTTCACAGGGTCTTTTACTTATGATTCCTAATATGTATAAGATTGCTGCTGAACAGCTTCCTTGTGTATTTGATGTATCAGCTCGTACAGTTGCTACACAGTCACTTAACATTTTCGGTGATCATAGTGATGTTTATGCATGTCGTCAGACAGGTTTTGCTATGCTTGCTGAGACAAACCCACAGGAAGTTATGGACTTAAGCCCAGTTGCACATCTTGCAGCTATTGATGGCAAGGTTCCATTCATCAACTTCTTTGATGGTTTCCGTACATCACACGAGATTCAGAAGATTGAAAAGTGGGATTACGAAGATCTTAAGGAAATGTGCCCAATGGACAAGGTTGAAGAGTTCCGTGCTCATGCACTTAACCCTAACAAGCCAGCTATGCGTGGTTCACATGAAAACGGAGATGTATTCTTCCAGCATCGTGAAGCATGTAACACAGTATATGATGAACTTCCAGAAGTAGTAGAAAAGTACATGAAGAAGGTTAACGAGAAGCTTGGTACTAACTACGACTTATTTAACTACTATGGTGCACCTGATGCAGACAGAGTTATCGTAGCTATGGGTTCTATCAACGACGTTGCAGAAGAAGTTATTGATTACTTAACAGCTAAGGGTGAGAAGGTTGGTCTTGTTAAAGTAAGACTTTACCGTCCATGGTCATCTAAGGCACTCTTAAAGGTTCTTCCTAAGACAGCTAAGAAGGTTGCTGTTCTTGACAGAACTAAGGAACCAGGATCACTTGGTGAGCCACTTTACCTTGATGTTGCTACAACACTTCGTGAAGCAGGTCTTAACGATATCACATTAGTTGGTGGACGTTATGGTTTAGGTTCAAAGGATACTCCTCCTTCATCAGTATTCGCTGTATATAAGGAATTAGAGAAGGATGAGCCAAAGAACAGATTCACAATCGGTATTGTTGATGATGTTACTAACCTTTCACTTCCAGAGGTTAAGCCAGCTCCTATTACTTCAGCTCCTGGTACAGTAGAATGTAAGTTCTGGGGTCTTGGTGGTGATGGTACAGTAGGTGCTAACAAGAACTCTACTAAGATCATCGGTGACCATACAGATAAGTATATTCAGGCATACTTCCAGTATGACTCTAAGAAGACAGGTGGTATTACAATCAGCCACTTAAGATTTGGTGATAACCCAATCAGAAGTCCATACTATATCAATCAGGCTGACTTCGTAGCATGTCATAATCCTTCATATGTTGTTAAGGGTTATAAGATGGTTCAGGATGTTAAGCCAGGCGGAATCTTTATGATTAACTGCCAGTGGTCAGATGAAGAACTTAATCAGCATATGCCAGCAGAAGCTAAGCAGTATATTGCTAAGAATAATATCCAGCTTTACACAATCAACGCTATTGATAAAGCTATTGAAATCGGTATGGGTAAGAGAACTAACACAATCTTACAGTCAGCATTCTTCAAGCTTGCTAACGTAATGCCTATTGATGAAGCTGTTGAATATATGAAGGCAGCTGCTAAGAAGTCATACAGCAAGAAGGGTGATGCAGTAGTTGAGATGAACTATAAGGCTATCGATGCAGGTGTTGATGCAGTACATAAGGTAGAAGTACCAGCAGACTGGGCAACAGCAGTTGATGATAAGAAGCCAGTTGAAAGAACAGGACGTCCTGCTACAGTTAAGATGGTTAACGAACTTCTTGATCCTATCGGAAAGATGGATGGTGACAGCCTTCCAGTATCTGCATTTAAGGATATTGCAGATGGTCAGTTTGAGACAGGTGCTTCAGCATACGAGAAGAGAGGAACAGCCGTTATGGTTCCTGAGTGGGATCCAGCAAGCTGTGTTCAGTGTAACAGCTGTGCATTCGTATGTTCACATGCTACTATCAGACCATTCATTCTTGATGCTAAGGAACAGGCAGAAGCTCCTTCACAGATTAAGCTTGCTGATTCTAAGCATGCAACAGACACAACAATGAAGTACACAATGTCAGTATCTCCATTAGATTGTATGGGATGTGGCGAATGTGTTACTGTATGTCCTAAGGCTGGAGAAGCTCTTAAGATGGTTCCACAGGAATCACAGGCAGAAGAGCAGCCAGTATTCGATTATCTTGTAGCTAACGTAGGTAAGAAGGATATTAAGCCAGCATTAGTAAATACACCAATCGGTTCTCAGTATAACCAGCCACTCCTTGAGTTCTCAGGAAGCTGTGCAGGTTGTGCAGAAACATCTTATGCTAGATTAATTACACAGTTATTTGGTGAGCAGATGTATATTTCTAACGCTACAGGTTGTTCTTCAATCTGGGGTGGTCCAGCTGCAACATCACCATATACAGTAAACAAGGATACATTAAAGGGACCAGCATGGGCTAACTCATTATTCGAGGATAACGCAGAACATGGTTTTGGTATGTATCTTGGACAGAAGGTTCTTCGTGACCAGGCTATTGCCAAGATCGAAGAAATGGCTGCATCTGATAAGGCAACAGACAGCTTTAAGGCAGCAGCAGCTAAGTACCTTGAGACAAAGAATGATACTAAGGCAAACACACCAGCTACAGAAGCTCTTATTGCAGAACTTGAAAAGGCAGCAGCAGATGGATGCCCAACAGCTCCAGAAGTACTTGCTAAGAAGGATTACCTTGCTAAGAAATCTGTATGGATCTTCGGTGGTGATGGTTGGGCTTACGATATCGGTTTCGGTGGTCTTGACCATGTACTTGCTTCAGGTGAGAATGTAAATGTTATGGTATTCGATACAGAAATGTATTCTAATACAGGTGGACAGGCTTCTAAGGCTTCTAACATCGGTGAAGTTTGCCAGTTCGCTGCAGCTGGTAAGGAAATCGGCAAGAAGTCACTTGCTGAAATCGCTATGAGCTATGGCTATGTATATGTAGCACAGATTGCTCTTGGTGCTAACCCAGCACAGGCATTAAAGGCTATCGAAGAAGCTGAAAGCTACAACGGACCATCATTAATCATTGGTTATGCTCCTTGCGAACTTCACGGTATCGCTAAGGGTGGTATGAACCACTGCCAGGATGAAATGAAGAAGGCTGTTAAGGCTGGATATTGGAATCTCTTCTCATTCAACCCTGCATTAAAGGCTGAAGGAAAGAATCCATTCACATTAACATCTAAGGAAGGCGATGGCTCATATCAGGATTTCCTTAACAATGAGGCACGTTATACACGTCTTGTTAAGCCATTCCCAGAAAGAGCAGAAAGACTCTTTGCTAAGTCTGAGGAAGTTGCTAATGAGAGATATCAGCATTTACTCAAGCTTGTTGATTTATACAAGTAATTGTAAATTAAATACCTGAGTAATTATCTTTACAGATAATTATCCGGATATTATGGTTATGAACCCCTTAACATATAATTTAATTGTTAAGGGGTTCTTTTTTAAACAAAAGATTGGAGGCTTGTATGAGTGAAAAAGGTGCATTAAAAAACAAAAAAATAGAAGTAATAGCATTGGTAATCCTTGCGGCTTTTATAGTTGCACTTGGATTCCTTGTATACAGGTATAATAAGAATAAAGATTTCATATACGAGAAACATTTACAGGAAAATGTTATAACAATTAATAGTGAGAACATAACTTTGAAAGATTTCTCTTATTATGTGTATGTTGTGGAAAAGAAGATAAATGAGATGGCGTTACAGTATAATCCTGATGATGCTAATGAATTTTGGAATACACATTTTAAGAATTCACTTGACAGTGTGTTTACAAGGGATTATGCTAAACAACTGGCGATAGATTTATGTGAGTATGATTATATAATGGAATATGAGTCAACAGTATATAATCTATATCTGACAGATAGTGATAAGCAATCGTGCAAATCAAATGCACACGATACCTATGAAGATATGTCTGAAAAAGCTCATAATAATACTAAGCTGACAGAAGACGATATATATAACATCTTGTGTCGAAAGAAGCTTGTTGAGAAATATGTAACAAGAGCTGCACAGAAGGTACAGGAAGAAGGCTTTGAGGGCGACAGTTCGTTGTTTAATTATGATGGCGATTTCTACAAAGAAAAGATTAAGATTAAATATGATGTTACTGAGAATCACAAGCTGCTGGATAAAATAACAATGGGCAGAGTGACGGTTAATTAGAACGGAACACTTTAGCGGACAAGGAGAAAGACAATGACAAAGGATATGACAAAGGGTTCACCCCTTAGATTAATTCTTGGATTTGCATTTCCAATGCTTCTTGGAATGCTTTTTCAGCAATTTTATAATCTTGTTGACACAATGATAGTTGGTAAAACGCTTGGTGTGTCAGCACTGGCTGGTGTTGGCGCAACAAGCTCTATCAATTTTATGATTATTGGTTTTTGTATGGGTATATGCAGTGGTTTTGCTATTCCGGTTGCACAGCAGTTTGGTGCAGGGAAATACAGTGAACTTAGAAAATATGTATTTAATGGGTATGTATGCAGTGCAGTATTTGCTGTTGTTATGACGATATTGTCAGTTGTATTCTGTGCTCCGATATTAAGACTGCTCAACACGCCGGATGATATATTTATGCATGCTTATAATTATATTGTGATTATATTTGCAGGTATTCCAACAGTATTTTTATATAATATTGTGTCAGGTATAATTCGTTCGCTTGGTGACAGCAAGACGCCTGTATATTTTCTTGTGTTGTCATCAGTCATAAATATAGCTTTGGATTTCATACTTATATTATATGTAAAGATGGGTGTTGCAGGAGCAGGCGTTGCAACTGTTGTATCACAGCTTATAGCAGGAGTTGGCTGTACAATATATATGTACAAGAAGTTTGACATACTTAAGGGCACTAAGCAGGAAAAAGTGATAAGTAAAAAACATATAAGCAACCTGTGCTTCATAGGGGTTCCTATGGGGCTTCAGTATTCGATAACAGCAATAGGAAGTACAATACTTCAGGCGGCAGTAAATGGACTTGGTTCATCATATGTAGCGGCTATGACAGCTGGTTCTAAGATGTTTAACTTTACCTGCTGTCCATTTGATGCACTTGGTTCTACAATGGCAACATATGGAGGACAGAATGTTGGTGCTGGAAAGATAGACAGACTCGGAAAGGGCATAAAAGCTGCAATGTTAATTGGTGCAGTATACAGTGTTGTTGCACTTGTGGTGTTATATTTCTCGGCTGATTATATTGCACTCCTGTTCGTTGATGCAGGAGAAACTGCAATTATAGAATTGACAAGAAGATTTATAATGGCATCAGCATTGTTCTATATCCCGCTTACAGGTGTTAATGTATACAGATTCTGTATACAGGGAATGGGCTTTTCGGTATTTGCTATATTAGCAGGTGTATTTGAAATGCTTGCAAGAACACTTGTTGCAATACTTTTAATTCCACATATTGGTTTTAATGGTGCGTGTCTTGCCAATCCTGCGGCGTGGATAGCAGCTGATTTATTCTTGATTCCGGCATTTATACACTGTTGTAATAAGCTTAAGAGATATGAATAAAATCACGGTAACAGGGCAATCTTAATGTTATAGTTATCTGTTCAGGGCTGGTGGTGATGTTACATCACAGCACTGTGAGGTAATGTTAGCTGGTTGAGATTGTTTGAAAGGATGCCTATAATGAGTGATTTTAGCTGTAATGTTAAAGAGAATATTAAAAGGTTGGAAACCAGTCTTAACGTAGAACGTAATTTTGATATACTTCAGAGAGAAGTAATAATTGCGGGGCGTAAGGCTGGCTTCTTTTTTATAGATGGATTTGTTCGGGAAGATATGGCTGAGAAGCTTATGCAGTTCTTTTATTCGTTGAAAGAATCGGACATAACAAGTCTTGATATATTTCTGGAGAAAGGTATGCCTTATACAGAGGTTACAAGGAGTGGAAATGTTGATTATGTTATAACACAGTTTCTGTCAGGTGTATCTATTATGACGATAGACGGTTTTGATGAATGTCTGTTAATAGATTGCAGAACGTATCCTATGCGTTCAGTATCAGAGCCGTGGAAAGACAGGGTGTTAAGAGGTTCAAGGGATGGTTTTGTGGAAACACTTGTATCTAATGCGGCACTTTTAAGAAGAAGGATACGTGACCCAAGATTCTCTATGGAATTATATGGAGTTGGCAGACGTTCACGTTCAGATGTTGCGATATGTTATATATCTGACTCTGTTGACCAGAGTGTTCTTAATAGAATGAGAAAGCTTATACAATCAATAGATGTTGATGCACTCACTATGAATATAGAAAGCCTTGCAGAATGTATGTTCACACATAAATGGATTAACCCATTTCCGAAGTTTAAATACTCAGAACGCCCAGATACTGCAACAGCGGCAATACTTGACGGGAATATTGTAATTATGGTAGACAATTCTCCCGCAGTTATGATAATTCCTGCATCTATCTTTGATATTATAGAGGAAGCAGATGATTTTAACTTTTCACCAATGATTGGCTCATATCTTAGAATTACAAGATTTTTCTTCTCTATTGTAACGTGGATATTAACTCCGTTATGGCTGCTTTTTGTAAACAATCCTGACTGGGTTCCTGAATTTATGAAATTCGTGCTTATAACAGATGATATAACCGTGCCTGTGCTTTTACAGCTCCTTATACTTGAGCTTGCAGTTGACGGTCTTAAGCTTGCGGCAGTCAATACACCTACTATGTTATCGACACCTTTAAGCATTGTAGCAGGTATTGTTGTTGGTGAATATGCAGTTAGTTCAGGCTGGTTTAATCCTGAGGCACTTCTTTATATGGCGGTTGTAACAGTAGGAACTTATGGACAGACAAACTTTGAAATGGGTTATGCATTTAAGTTCTTAAGGGTGCTTACTCTTATACTCACACAGATATTTAATCTTGGTGGATTTATTGCAGGAGTTGTAATATCTGTGCTTATGATAGCGTTTAACAGGACTATAACGGGGAAGAGTTATATATATCCGCTTATTCCCTGGGATGGGAAAATGCTTAAGAGGAAGGTACTCAGGGTCAGACTGCCGCATAGTTATAAGTAGAGAAAAGATATATTGTTCTTGCAATTTTGCTAAAAATTTATATAATAGATATTGACAAAAGCTATGTATGATTTATTTGAAAGAATTGCCGTTTAATTGTATTTTATATTAGGATATTATATTGTTTGAATTAAATGAAATGTAGAATGTGAGATATCTGATTTAATAAGGTTTTGTGGTGATTAAGATATGGTTATATTATAATATGTTATAAAACATTTGTTGTTGTATAGTTTTAGGCTTATGAAATATGAGTGTTGACATTTATTTGTAGTTGTTATACTATAATAATGTTATTACCATTCAAAATAACATAGCAGGTTAAAATAAATTTTTAAACTAAATGATTACAGTTGCGTATGGCAACTAAACTAAGAAGTCTGAAAAGTAACATTTTTGGACTTTTTTTTTATCTGCAAATAAAAATAAAAATAATGTTGTTGTATATGGATTGAAATATTGAATATATGATATAAAAGGAGTATCATTACAATTGATAAACAGATAATGGTTAAGGATAAATATTGTAATTATGATGTTACATACAAAATATTTAGCAAAACTAATATGTAAACTCTAAATGAGTAAATACAGAAAATGAGGAAAATAAAAAGTAATATAATAATACAGGAGGAAAGAAATTATGTATAACATAGGGTTAGATATAGGAACTGGTTCTGTCGGCTGGTGTTTAACAGATGAGAATGGGTATTTGCTAAAAGTAAATAGGAAAGGTAATAATGGCAACACATATAGAAATAGTGCTTGGGGAGTAAGATTGTTTGAGTCGGCAGATACAGCGGCTGATTGCAGGATTAAAAGAAGTACAAGAAGACGTTATAATAGAAGACGGACGAGAATTATAGAATTAAGAAAGATAATGTCAGATATGATAATGCCGATTGATCCGAATTTCTATGCAAGGTTAGATGAGGCATTTTTGTGGAATGAAGATAAAAGTGATAAAGCTAAAGCACCATTTTTATTATTTAATGATAAGGAATATAACGATAAAAAATATTATGAAGATTTCAAAACTATATATCATTTAAGAAAATATTTGATAAACACCACTAATAAGGTTGATGCAAGGCTAATATATCTTGCATTGCATCATATGATGAAATATAGAGGACATTTTCTGTATGAAGGACAGACATTCGAATCAATAGATAATGTAGAAGATGTATTTGTTGAGTTGAATAATCTGGTTAATGCATATATAAAAGAATGTGAAGATAAAGACGGCAATGAATATAATGATGTATATAGAGAAATAAAAAAGTGTCTGGCTGATAATGAGATAAAAAATAAAGATAAAAAAGAACTTATAGCAGCTATGTTTATGAGGGCAGACTACAGTAAAAAGTATTCTAAAGAAGTTGCAGTGGCAATTCTGGGCTATGAGTTTAATGTTGGAATTATAGTAGGTGAAAATGAATTAACAGGTGAAGATAATAAACCACTTAAAACTAAGTTTTCAGATGCCAATTATGAAGAGCAGGAAGAAAATATAAGCTCTGTACTTGGTGAAAAGTATTCTATAATTGAAGCTCTTAAAAAGATATATTCATGGAAGGTGCTTCATGGCATATTAGGTGACAATACATATATCTCATCAGCAATGGTTGCTAAATATAATATACATAAACAGCAGTTGTCAGAATTAAAGCAATTATTTCATAAATATGCAAGTCAGGACGAATATAGTGATTTCTTTCATAAAGAAAAGGATAAAAGCGGCAATTATATTGTGAATTATGCTAATTATATTAAAGGAATAAAGAGACTAACTAATAAAGATAATAAGAATTATAGTGCAAAGCAACAGCTATATATAAGCATAAGGAAAATATTAGATGATAGGGCTTTAAAAGATGAAACTTATCAGAAAATATTAAAAGAGATGGAAGAAGAGACATTTCTTGAAAAAATAAATAATGTTGATAACTCAGCAATACCATATCAGTTAAATTTAATGGAAATGGATAAGATATTAACACAACAGGGAGTATATTATAAAGAATTAAAGGATAATAAAGAACAGTTACTTAAAATGCTCACATCCAAAATTCCTTATTATGTAGGGCCACTTAATAATCATAATAAAGGCAACCGTAATTTTGCGTGGATGACTAGAAAAACTGGAAAAGAAAGTGAAAAGCTGTATCCCTGGAATGTCAAGGGAGTTGTTGATATAGATGTTACAGCAGAAGATTTTATTACGAGAATGACTAATTATTGTACATATCTTCCTAATGAGAAAGTGCTTCCAAAAGAGTCGTTGTTATATCAGAAATATATGTTATTAGAGGAATTATCGCAGATAAAAATAGATGACAATAAGCTTAGTAAAGAAGACAGAAAAGCTATAATAAATGATTTATTTATTGGTGAAAGAAGGGCTAAAGTAAGCGATAAAAATTTTAAAGAGTATCTTAATAAAATTAATTATGTCAAGATTAATGACAAAGGATATGATGTTACAGGATATCAGAGTGATGATGGATTCGCTTGTGCATTAAGCAGTTATAATAAGTTCAGACGTGTATTAGGATATGTAGATGAACGAAATGAAAAGATGATAGAAGATATAATATACTGGCTTACCGTATTTGAGGATAAAGATATAGTTAAAAGAAAGATAAATAAACAATATCCGGATAGATTGACAGATGAACAATTGAAGAAAATATTAAAACTCAAGTTCAAAGGCTGGGGCAGATTTTCGAGAAAATTTCTTGCAGGTATAAAAGGTGATATGGGAACAACTATCATAGATATGCTAGAAGATGCAGATGATAGATTTTTATATTGTAATTATTGTCCTAATTTGATGCAGATTATTAATAAAGATGAGAAGATAAAGCAGATAATAGATGATAACCGACCAAGATATGATGGAACAGAAGATTTGTTAGATGTTATACAGGATATGCATACATCACCAGCTAACAGGCGTGGTATATGGCAGACAATGAAGGCAATCGAAGAGATAATTGAATATATGGGTGAAAAACCACAGCAGATATATATTGAATTTGCAAGGGAAGATGACCCTAAGGCTAAGAATAAAAGAGCTGACTCAAGAAAAAGAGCTATTGATAAGGCACTTAAGAAATTAAAAGAGGATGTGGTTGATGAGTATAATGAAAAAGTATATAAGGAATTAAAACAATATGAGAAACGTTTAGATGAAGAAAAGGTGTATCTTTACTTTATGCAGAATGGGAAATCTTTGTATACAGGTAAAGAGTTAAATCTTAATGAGCCAGAAAATCTTGAGATAGACCATATAATTCCATATTCATTATCTGATGATGATAGTCTGGATAATAAGGCATTGGTATTAAAGAAAGAAAATCAGAATAAAGGCAATAAGATAGTAAAAGAAGCATTTACACAATCATTTTCTGATAGTGAGATGATGGATTACTGGAAGAACCTGAAAAAAGCTGGATTAATATCAGAAAAGAAATATAATAATCTTCAGAAAAATAATGTTGATGACATACTTACGAAAGGATTTATTAACCGACAGCTTGTCGAAACAAGGCAGATCGTAAAGTCAGTAGCCAATCTTATACTCGATTATTATAATGAACAGATTGACGTAATAGAAGTAAAGGCTAGTCTAAGCACAAGTGTCAGGAAAATGCTTACATATGAGAAAAAAGATAATAATGGATTCTGGATAGAAAATAAAGATAATTGTATGTTTTATAAAAACAGGGATATGAATGATTATCATCACGCACACGATGCATATCTTGCTAATATCATAGGATTGTATATACAGAAGAATTATCCACGTTTGCAGAAAGAGCTTAATTATTCCCAGTATAGAAGAATATGGCGTAAATATTATGAAAATACAAAGAACAATAATGGAGTAAACTGGTTTGCAACGCTTGGTAAATTCAGCAGTAATAATGAGGAAGCAGACTGGTATGGTCAAGATATTATAGCCTATATGAGAAAAATATTCTGTTATAGAGATGTTCTTATATCTAAAAAGGTAGAAGAAAATACGGGAGCATTTTATAGTGAAACTAAATATCCAAGAGAGGATAAAGCAGGCAGCAAGCTTGTACCTTTAAAACAGGGCAATAATATGCGTGGTGCCAATAATCTTAAAGAACTTGATACAAGAAAGTATGGAGGATATAAAGGTGGTGAAAAAGCTTATTTTGTACTTGTAAAATATTGTATCGAAAAGGCACTGAAGAAGAGTGTTAAAAAAGAGTATCATATGGAATTCGTTGAAATACCTGTATATATTGCAAGAGGTATTAAAAACAATGATATTAATCTTTATGATTATGTGTGTGACATTTTAAATGAAGCTAATAAAAATAGTGTTGCAGATGTTGAAATATTACGAAATAAAGTTCCTAAATATCAGATGATAATAGGAGAAAATGGAGAGGAATATTATCTTGTTAGTGCAACAGAGGTGATTAATTCAAAACAATTTGTGCTTGGCGGAGCTAATCAGCAATATAACAGACTGTTGAATTATATTAAATATGGTAAAAATGATAAATGGCAGTATATTCAGACAGAGTTATTAGATGAGCAGTTGATAGGACTATATAATTTGCTTATAGCTAAAATTAAAGATGAATACAAAGGCTTTTCTAAAGAAGCGGTTAGGATACAGGAAAATAATTCATTCGATAAACTTGATGTAAAGGATAAGAAAGAATTTATAGCAGAGATGATTAAGCTTGTTCAGCCAGACTCCGACTATCCATATTTAGGAAAGTATGCAACAGGATTGTCCAATAGAATGGGCCGAAAGACTGGAGAAAAAGTTGGTAAAAAGATTACGCTTGTAGATAAGTCAGTTACGGGTTTATACGAGAGGAGAACAACATTTGAGCTGGAGGACGATAGTAGTACAAAGTCATGTTAAATTAAGTTATAAGAATGGTTATATGATATCAAGAGGTGAAGATGTCAGGATGGTACACCTGAGTGAAATTAATACTGTTATAATTGATTCTACTCAGGTATCATTGACATCATATCTTCTATGTGAGCTGGTTAAAAGAAAAATAAAAGTTATATTCTGTGATGAAAAAAGAAATCCATGCAGTGAATTAATGTCATATTATGGAGCTTATAACTCTAGTAAAAAAATACGTAAGCAGATTCAATGGGATATGGAGTATGCCAAGGAAATATGGACATATATTGTGAAACAGAAAATATTAAATCAGGCAGAAATGCTTTCTAAATATGGATTTGAAGCTAATATTAAATTAATGAAGTATGCAGAAGAAATAGAGCCATTTGATATGACAAACAGGGAAGCACACGCAGCTAAAGTGTATTTTAATAGTCTGTTTGGCAAAGAATTTTCAAGAGATGATGTCAATTCAATTAATGCGGCACTAAATTATGGTTATGGAATTCTATTATCAAATTTTAATAAAGAGTTACAAATGCTATTCAGATATATCTTGACAAAATGTTTAATGCGATAGAACAGAAAAGTTTTATTGCATCAATGATATATCAATTTGAATGATTAGTAGATTTATGAGAGTAATGGTGTTTTTTGATTTGCCCACAATAATAGATAAAAACAGACACGACTATAGAAAATTCCGGCAGTTTCTTGTTCAGGAAGGATTTATTATGATGCAGGAATCTGTGTATACAAAGCTTGTTCTAAACGGAACTATGGTTAATCTTATGAAGAATAAGATAAGAAAGAATAAACCACAGGAAGGTTTGGTAGAAATGCTTGTTATAACTGAAAAGCAGTTTAGTGGAATTGAATATGTGTCAGGTGGTGAACAGGAAAATATTGTTGATGGAGAGGAAAGGCTGATTATTATATGATAATGAAGATATTTTCGCTGGAAAATGATATAATATTTAAAGAAGAATATATTAATGTACTTCAAATTCAGGATAAAAAATTATTTACTAATGTCATAAACAGTCTTAATGATAATATCAACAATATTGAGGATACTAAAGAACGAATAATTATATTAGATAATGACATAGAGATTAAGATTGAAAAAGAAGTGCTGATGATTATTGATGTATTTAATATTGATTTTAATCAAAAGAAAATACAGAGTGCTTTGTATAATAAAATAGAAAAAATATACAAGCAGGAATTTGAAAGGATGTCAGAGTTCCAGACCATTTTTCAAAAATTACAGCTAAATGTATTAGATGTATTCAATGAATTTCCGTTTGAATTCAATTATAAGGAAAGTATCGGGATACAAGAGTATTTGAAATTATTAGGGCTTAAGATATCAAATAATAAAGGGAAAATAATAGATACGGTATTTTCATTGATAGATGTTGTTGAATATCTTTCTGTCGCTAAATTATTAGTATTTGTTAATCTAAAATTATATCCGAGTGATGATGAATTAAATGAGATATACAAATATGCTATGTACAAAAAGGTTAATAAACTGCTTATAGAAACAGGCGAAGAAAAAGAACCGCTTGAAAATGAAAAAATATTGTATATTGATAGTGATTATGATGAAATTGTGTTGTATAATAAATAAAAATGTTACTATTCAAAATACGGGTGTGTCGCTAGCACCTGAAAAACTCTATTTGATGTTTTAGGAGTATGTTATTTTGAATGGTAACAAAACAGGGAGACGGAAAACCTTGTAATAACAATAGTTTTAGGAGTATGTTATTTTGAATGGTAACAAAACGTTAGACATCAACTCATCAATTCAGAAGAAGTTTTAGGAGTATGTTATTTTGAATGGTAACAAAACTTACTGATGCCGCTGCCACGCCGCCGATCGGTTTTAGGAGTATGTTATTTTGAATGGTAACAAAACCTTCCTTGCGTCGTTTAGTGCGCGTATGCCGTTTTAGGAGTATGTTATTTTGAATGGTAACAAAACCATAAGCAAGTCTTTGTATGGCTTACATATGTTTTAGGAGTATGTTATTTTGAATGGTAACAAAACAATGAGAAACTGGCAGTCGCACATTGCTTAGTTTTAGAAGTATGTTATTTTGAATGGTAACAAAACTAATAGATGACTATGATAATATAGCAGCTAGTTTTAGAAGTATGTTATTTTGAATGGTAACAAAACGTGAGGTATGAAAATGGCTTGTGAATATTGGTTTTAGAAGTATGTTATTTTGAATGGTAACAAAACGCGTATCTTGCCAATGTATAACAGAGGATAGTTTTAGAAGTATGTTATTTTGAATGGTAACAAAACCCTTGTCATAATTCACACCTAAGAGAAAGGTTTTAGGAGTGTGTTATTTTGAATGGTAACAAAACTATGCAGTCTGTCATACATAACGAGATGAAGTTTTAGGAGTGTGTTATTTTGAATGGTAACAAAACATTATAACCTGCTTGGAAATACAGCAGTAAGTTTTAGGAGTATGTTATTTTGAATGGTAAAAAGCAATTGTTTTATAAATGTAGGGGAGTGGTTGTATGATACAGGAAGAGGCGATTATATTAGCAAGACAAGCAGAAAGAGAAATGATGCAAAACAGGGAAATTAAAGTTAGATGTCCCAAATGTGGAACAATGCCTAGAATTACAAATACACTTAGAGGTGAGAGGTTTGTTGTAAGCTGCGACTGCGGATATATTTATAACTGTGAGATTTATTAATCATAGTTACAGATAAGAGTATGGAATATAAGTAAATAAGTTTATATAATTTTTCTAATTAATTCCGCTTTTATTAATGGTAATTCCCGATAAATGTGATAAACTAATATCATTAATGGAATTGTATTGTGATTTATAGACAATCTGAGAGTGTTGGAGGAATTATGAGCAAGGTAATCGGAATTGATTTGGGAACAACTAATAGCTGCGTGGCGGTGATAGAAGGTGATACACCGACAGTTATAACTAATAGTGAGGGCTATAGAACGACACCATCAGTTGTTGCATTTACCAAGAACAAAGAACGTCTTGTTGGAGATACAGCTAGAAGACAAGCATCAGTTAATTCAGATAGAACCATTTTCTCTATCAAAAGATATATGGGTACAGATTATAAGAAGAAGATTGATGGAAAGTCATATACACCGCAGGAGATTTCAGCATATATTCTGATGAAGTTAAAGAAAGATGCAGAGGGATTCCTTGGCGAGGAAGTGACAGATGCTGTAATTACTGTACCTGCTTACTTTAATGATGCACAGAGACAGGCTACTAAGGATGCGGGCAAGATAGCAGGACTTAATGTCCTTAGAATCATTAATGAACCAACAAGTGCGGCACTTGCTTATGGGCTTGATAATGGCAATCCTCAGAAGATACTTGTTTATGATCTTGGCGGAGGAACTTTTGACGTTTCGGTTATTGATATAGGGGATAATGTTATTGAAGTGCTTGCAACGTCAGGTGATAATCATCTTGGTGGAGATGATTTTGATGCAAGGCTTGTTAATTATCTTGTTGAACGCTTTAAAGAGACTGATGGAATTAATCTGTCTAAAGATGCTTCAGCTATGCAGAGATTAAGAGAAGAGGCTGAGAAAGCCAAGAAAGAATTGTCGTCTGCATTTAATGCCAATATTAATCTCCCATTTATTGCGATGGCTAAAGATGGACCACATCATATGGATATGAATATTTCAAGACAGCAGTTTAATGAGCTGACGGCTGATCTGGTTGATAAGACAGTTATTCCTGTTGAAAATGCTCTCCATGATGCAGGACTTAATAAGAATGATATAGGAATGGTGCTTCTTGTTGGAGGTTCAACAAGGATTCCGGCGGTTCAGGATAAGGTAAGGCAGATTATGGGAAAAGAACCATCAAGAAATCTTAATCCTGATGAGTGCGTGGCACTTGGTGCGGCGGTTCAGGGTGGTAAGCTTGGCAACCAGCTTATGCCAGGCTCAGCGGCATCAGAGATTATACTTATGGACGTAACACCTTTGTCTTTGTCAATAGAGACTGTTGGAGGAATTGCAAGCAGACTTATAGAGCGTAATACTACAATACCTACAAGACACAGCCAGATATTTACTACGGCTGGTAATTTCCAGACATCAGTAGATATTAAGGTATTTCAGGGTGAGAGAAGATTTACAAGGGATAATAAGCTTTTGGGTAATTTCAAGCTTAATGGTATCAAGAGGGCTATGGCAGGTGTTCCACAGATAGAGGTAACATTTGATATTGATGCCAATGGAATTGTCAATGTATCAGCTAAAGACCTTGGAACTGGAAGAGAGCAGTCTATTACGATAACTTCAAGCTCTAATATGTCAGAGGAAGAGATTGAGAGAGCTAAGTGGGAAGCGGAAGTGTATGGCGAGCAGGATAAGAAGAATGAGGAATACTGGAATTCGCATATTGAAGCTGAGAATACTTTAAAGAGAGCTGAGGGCGAATACAGCCAGAATAAAAAGGTATGGGATAAAGCTAAGAAGAAGGCTGTAAAGGAAGCTATGAACCAGTTGAAAAGAATTGTTGTCAAGTGTAAGCCAGAGAAGATGAATGCAGATTTAGCACATCAGTTAGATGAGCTTAGAATTAATCTTGAAAATGTTTTGAATAATTAACAGAAATCTGATATTATCTATAGAGTGTTATTTTATAGATAATATCAGTTTTTTATATAGATGTATACAGAATAGGAGGCAGATAAGTGGCAGCAGGTTCAACATATGGTAATATTTTTAAATTTATGACTTGGGGTGAATCTCACGGAGAGGGACTCGGAGTTGTTGTTGATGGCTGTCCTGCGGGAATTTCTCTTTGTGAAGAAGATATACAGAAGTTTCTTAACAGAAGAAAACCAGGACAGTCAAAGTATACTACACCTAGGAAAGAAGATGATAAAGTAAGTATTTTGTCAGGTGTATTTGAAGGAAAGACGACAGGAACGCCGATTTCTATGGTAGTATATAATAAAACACAGCGTTCAGCAGATTATTCTGAGATAGCAGGCTATTACAGACCTGGACATGCAGATTATACATTTGACGAGAAATATGGTTTCAGGGATTACAGAGGTGGTGGACGAAGCTCTGGAAGGGAAACTATAGGCAGGGTTGCGGCAGGAGCAATAGCTGTTAAGATATTAGAGGAACTTGGAATAAAGGTATGTGCATATTCATCTAGAATTGGTGGAATTAATATAGATTATAATAATTTTGATTTGAAAGAACGCGATAATAACGCATTTAATATGCCAGACAGTAATGCTGCTATGCAGGTTGAGAAGTACGCAGATGAGAAGCTGAAAGAGCAGGATTCAATGGGTGGAATAATTGAGTGTGTTGTAACTGGTATGATGGCTGGTGTTGGAGACCCTGTATTTGAGAAGCTGGATGCTAATCTTGCAAAGGCTATAATGTCCATTGGTGCTGTAAAAGGCTTTGAAATTGGTGATGGATTTGCAGCAGCAGACAGTACAGGAAGTACGAATAATGACAGCTTTACTATTAAAGATGGAAGGATTGTCAAAAAGACCAATCACAGTGGTGGTGTGCTTGGTGGTATGAGCGATGGCTCTGATATAATCATAAGAGCGGCAGTCAAGCCTACACCTTCAATAGCAAGAACTCAAGAAACTGTTAATAAATCAGGTGAAGATATAGAGATATCTATAAAGGGAAGACACGACCCAATGATAGTTCCAAGAGCTGTAGTTGTTGTTGAGGCGATGACAGCAGTTACTCTTGTGGATATGATATTTGCCAATATGACATCAAGAATTGACAGGATAACAGAGTTTTATAAGAGAGATTAATCAGGAATTATTTATTATAGAACAGAGTGATTAAGAGTTATATATTTGTTAGATATATAGATTGCATTTTATTAAGAGATGCAGATTATATATATTTGTTGAGAAATATAGGTTGTATATTTAAGGGCAATTAATTTAAGATTATATATAAGGAAAGAGAGAATATGTACAAGATATTAAAGACAGATGGAAGAGCAAAAAGAGCTGAATTTACAACAGTTCATGGAACTGTGCAGACACCTGTATTTATGAATGTTGGTACAGTGGCTGCTATTAAGGGTGCAGTTGCTACAACAGATTTACAGGAAATAGGAACACAGATAGAGTTATCCAATACTTACCACCTCCATGTAAGACCGGGTGATAAGCTTATAAAAGAGCTTGGAGGTCTTCACAAGTTTATGAACTGGAATAAGCCTATTCTTACAGATTCGGGCGGATTTCAGGTGTTCTCACTTGCGGGACTTCGTAAGATTAAGGAAGAAGGAGTAACTTTCCAGTCACATATAGATGGACATAAGATATTTATGGGGCCAGAGGAAAGTATGCAGATTCAGTCTAATCTGGGTTCGACTATAGCAATGGCATTTGACGAGTGTGCGCCTGCTAAGGCTGATAGAAAGTATATTATTAATTCAGTTGAGAGAACTACAAGATGGCTTGAGCGTTGTAAGAAGGAGATGAATCGTCTTAATTCACTTGAAGATACTATAAATAAGAGTCAGATGTTATTCGGTATTAATCAGGGGGCAATTTATGATGATATAAGAATTGACCACGCAAAGCGCATATCAGAGCTTGATCTTGACGGATACGCAGTTGGCGGTCTTGCGGTTGGTGAGACACACGAAGAAATGTATCACGTTCTGGACGAGGTTGTTCCATACCTTCCACAGAACAAGCCAACTTATCTTATGGGAGTTGGTACACCAGCTAATATCTTAGAGTCGGTTGACAGGGGTATTGATTTCTTTGACTGTGTATATCCATCAAGAAATGGACGTCACGGACACGTGTATACAAAGTTTGGAAAGATTAATCTTTTCAATGCAAAGTATGAAAAGGATACATCACCTATCGAGGAGGGCTGTCAGTGTCCAGCCTGTAGGAATTATTCAAGAGCATATATAAGACATCTGCTTAAGGCTAAGGAAATGCTTGGAATGAGACTTTGTGTGCTTCATAACCTTTACTTTTATAATCACCTTATGGAAGACATAAGGGGGGCTATTGATGCAGGAAATTATAAGAGCTTTAAGGATGAAAGATTATATCTGCTTAAGACTTATGATAAGAAGTAATTAATGGCAGTGCATAAATATTTAAAATCATAAAAATGCTATAAATTTATCATTAAACAATGGACATATGACCACAATTAAGGTATTATAACAATATTGAGCCTGTATGAAGGCAAGTAATTAGGAGGAATATATATGGGACAGCTTGGTATTATTGTAGTATATGTAGTTGCACTTGGTGCATTAATGTACTTTTTCGCAATTAAGCCACAGAAGAAACAGCAGAAAGAACAGCAGCAGCTTATGGACTCTATGGAGATAGGTGATTATGTTCTTACAACAAGTGGTTTCTATGGTGTTATTCTTGATATAACAGAAGATGATGTTATCGTTGAATTTGGTAACAATAAGAACTGCCGTATAACAATGCAGAAGAAAGCAATTGCTCAGGTAGAAAAGCCAGCTTCATCAGAAGAATAATCAGAGAGAATAATAAATCAGAATTAAAAGATTTAGCTTCCAGTGCCGGTAAATGGTGCTGGAAGCTTTTTTGTGTAATGGGAAATTCTGATAGGATTCTCTGTTATACAAAAAATATCATATGACGATAATATGCGTCCGCACGAAGATGTGGGTTGATGCAAACGACCGAATACGGTGCGAGAATGAGCTTTTTCTATTTTGATAAAAATGGGTGTTTTGGTACTGTCGATATTGTACAAATACTTGAAAAATGCACTATTATGGAGTAATATATTAACCAATAGCCTGAAAGTGGGTTAATAAACTTAAGTAGGGCGTTAGTACAAGAAGGAAAGGCAGGATACGTTATGGATTGTAAAATAACTTTAATTCCCGGTGATGGAATCGGACCAGAGATAGTCGCAGAAGCAGTTAAAGTGTTAAATGCAGTGGCTGACAAATATGGACATAAGTTCGATTATACGAAGATTTTAATGGGAGGCTGCTCTATTGATGAGTGTGGAGTACCTCTTACAGATGAGGCAGTAGCAATTGCTAAGGCTTCAGATGCAGTGCTTCTTGGTGCTGTTGGTGGAAACGTGGGTAACTCAAGATGGTATGATGTTGCACCTGACCTAAGACCAGAGGCTGGATTATTAAAGATTCGTAAGGATTTGGAGTTATTTGCTAATATTCGTCCTGCATATTTATACAATGAGTTAAAGGCAGCCTGCCCTCTTAAGGAAGAGATAATCGGAGATGGCTTCGATATGGTTATTATGAGAGAGCTTACTGGTGGTCTTTACTTTGGTAAAAGACACACAGAAGAAGTTGACGGACTTATGACTGCCATAGATACTCTTACATATAATGAAGAAGAGATTAGAAGGATAGCAATCAAGGGCTTTGAAATTGCTATGAAGAGAAGAAAGAAAGTAACAAGTGTAGATAAGGCAAATGTACTTGATTCTTCAAGACTTTGGAGAAAGATTGTACACGAAGTTGCTAAAGATTATCCAGAAGTTGAATTAGAGGATATGCTTGTAGATAACTGTGCTATGCAGCTTGTTATGAATCCGGGACAGTTTGATGTAATTCTTACAGAGAATATGTTCGGTGACATTCTTTCAGATGAAGCAAGTATGATAACAGGTTCTATCGGTATGTTATCATCAGCAAGCCTTGGTAAGACTAAGTTAGGCTTATATGAGCCAAGCCATGGTTCAGCACCAGATATAGCAGGAAAGAATATAGCTAACCCTATAGCAACTATCCTTTCAGCAGCTATGATGTTAAGATATTCACTTGACCTTGATAAGGAAGCAGATGCCATTGAGGCAGCAGTTGCAGCAGTCCTTAAGGAAGGCTACAGAACAACAGATATTTATTCAGAAGGCTGCACAAAGGTCGGAACAGACAAGATGGGTGACCTTATAGCAGAGAGAGTATAAATAAAGTATAGACAGTAATGATAAATGTTTCCTGGCAGCATAATGTATAAAAGCTGGATAATTAGTGAAGCAGTATAATGTATGAAGGCTTAACGAATATTGGAATAAGTTATGTATTTTATGTAAATATGCGAGCTAAGAGAACATTTTAACTTAAAGAATTAGATTTACAAGGAGAATAGTTATGGTAAGTGATAACGCAAGAAGCGGTATGCAGCAGGCGCCTGCACGAAGCCTTTTTAATGCACTTGGCTTCACAGCAGAAGAGATGAAGAAACCTATGATTGGTATTGTAAGTTCATATAATGAAATAGTACCAGGTCATATGAATATTGATAAGATTGTTAATGCAGTTAAGTTAGGAGTAGCAGAAGCTGGTGGTGTTCCAGTAGTATTCCCAGCTATCGCAGTGTGTGATGGTATTGCTATGGGACACGTTGGTATGAAGTACTCTTTAGTAACAAGAGATTTAATAGCTGACTCAACAGAATGTATGGCTATTGCACATCAGTTTGACGGACTTGTTATGGTACCTAACTGTGATAAGAACGTTCCGGGACTTCTTATGGCAGCAGCAAGACTTAACCTTCCTACAGTATTTGTATCAGGTGGTCCTATGCTTGCAGGTCACGTAAAGGGTAAGAAGAGAAGTCTTTCATCTATGTTTGAGGCAGTTGGTTCATATGCCGCTGGAACAATGACAGAAGAAGATGTTCTTGAATTTGAGGAAAAGGTATGTCCTACTTGTGGTTCTTGCTCAGGTATGTATACAGCTAACTCTATGAACTGTCTTACAGAAGCTCTTGGTATGGGACTTCGTGGGAATGGAACAATCCCAGCCGTATATTCAGAGAGAATTAAGCTTGCTAAGCACGCTGGTATGGCTGTTATGGATATGGTTAATAAGGGTATTACAGCAAGAGATATTATCACAAAGGATTCTATTATGAATGCACTTACTGTTGATATGGCACTTGGCTGTTCAACAAATAGTATGTTACATCTTCCAGCTATTGCACACGAGATTGGTTTTGATTTTGATATTAAGTTCGCTAATCCAATAAGCGAAAAGACACCTAACCTCTGCCACCTTGCACCAGCAGGTCCTACATATATGGAAGATCTTAATGAAGCCGGTGGTGTATATGCAGTTATGAATGAGCTTGCTGATATTGGACTTCTTAATACAGATTGTATGACAGTATCAGGAAAGACAATCGGTGAGTGCATTGCTACGGCTTATAATAAAGATGAAGAAGTCATAAGACCAGTTGATAAGCCATATAGTAAGACAGGAGGTCTTGCAGTTCTTTCTGGTAACCTTGCACCAGATGGTTCAGTTGTTAAGCGTTCAGCAGTTGTTGATGAAATGCTTGTACACGAAGGTCCAGCAAGAGTATTTGACTGTGAAGAAGATGCTATTGCAGCTATCAAGGGTGGAAAGATTGTACCTGGTGATGTTGTTGTTATCAGATATGAAGGTCCTAAGGGTGGTCCTGGTATGAGAGAAATGCTTAACCCAACATCAGCTATTGCTGGTATGGGACTTGGTTCATCAGTTGCACTTATTACAGATGGACGTTTCTCAGGTGCAAGCCGTGGTGCTTCTATCGGACACGTTTCACCAGAAGCAGCAGTAGGCGGTCCTATTGCTTTAGTAGAGGAAGGCGATATCATAAGCATTGATATTCCAGGCTTAAAGCTTGAACTTAAAGTTTCTGATGAAGAACTTGCTGCAAGAAAAGCAAAATGGCAGCCAAGAGAACCTAAGGTAACAACAGGATATCTTAAGAGATATGCTTCAATGGTTACATCAGGTAACAGAGGTGCTGTTTTAAAGACACCAGAGGCATAATAAGTATATTTAGATAAAATAGAATGATAAATATAATGAAAGGAAGACAGACTAATGATATTAAATGGTTCAGAGATTATAGTTGAATGCTTAAAAGAACAGGGTGTAGATACTGTATTTGGATACCCAGGTGGAGCCATTCTTAACGTCTATGATGCGTTATATAAGCACTCAGATGAGATAACACATATCCTTACATCTCACGAACAGGGTGCATCTCACGCCGCAGACGGATATGCGAGAGCAACAGGAAAGGTTGGTGTATGCTTTGCGACATCAGGACCTGGTGCCACTAATCTTGTAACAGGTATTGCAACAGCTATGATGGATTCAATTCCAATCGTTGCCATTACATGTAATGTTACACTTCCACTCCTTGGTAGAGATAGTTTTCAGGAAGTAGATATAGCTGGAATAGTTATGCCGATTACTAAGCACAGCTTTATTGTAAAAGATGTAAAGGATCTTGCTGCTACATTAAGAAGAGCCTTTAAGATAGCTAAGGAAGGACGTCCGGGTCCTGTTCTTGTTGATATAACTAAAGATGCAACAGCTAATGAGTGTGATTACATTAAAGAAACTCCTAAGCCAATTGAGAGAGTTACAGATACAATCACAGAAGAAGATGTAGAAAATGCAGTTGCTATGATTAAAGCTGCTAAGAAGCCATATGTATTTGTTGGCGGCGGAGTTATTGCATCAGAAGCTTCGGATGAATTAAGAAAATTCGTTAAAAAGATAGATGCACCTGTATGCGATACACTTATGGGTAAAGGTGCATTTGATGGTTCAGATCCTCATTATACAGGTATGCTTGGTATGCACGGAACTAAGACATCTAACTTTGGTGTGTCAGAATGTGACCTTCTTATTACAATCGGTGCAAGATTTTCTGACAGGGTTACAGGAAATACAAAGAAATTTGCAAAGAATGCGAAAATTCTTCAGTTTGATGTAGATGCGGCTGAGGTTAATAAGAATATACATACAGATGCTTCTGTAATAGGTGATGCGGCTGAGATACTAAAGAGAGTTAATGCCAAGCTTGAGCAGTCAGAGCATACAGAATGGATGGAACATATCAAAAATTATGAAGAAAAGTTCCCTATGAAGTATAGAAAAGATGTTCTTAATGGACCATATATTATGGAAAAGATATATGAGATTACTAACGGAGATGCAATTATATCTACAGATGTAGGACAGCACCAGATGTGGGCTGCACAGCATTATAAGTTCAAAAGTCCAAGAACACTTCTTACATCAGGTGGACTTGGCACAATGGGATATGGACTTGGTGCAAGCATAGGTGCTAAGGTTGGCTGTCGTGATAAGGTTGTTATTAATATAGCAGGAGATGGCTGTTTCCGTATGAATATGAATGAGATTGCAACAGCTACACGTTACAATATTCCAATAATCGAGGTTATATTTAATAATCACGTTCTTGGTATGGTACGCCAGTGGCAGGATCTTTTCTATGGACAGCGTTATTCTGCAACAGTACTTAACGATCAGGTTGATTTTGTTAAGGTATCAGAAGGTATGGGAGCTAAGGCATACCGTGTAGCAGATATAGAAAGCTTTGAGAAGGCTCTTAAAGAAGCTATCGAGCTTAATATACCTTGCGTCATTGAATGTGATATATGCAAAGATGATAAGGTATTCCCTATGGTTGCACCTGGAGCACCTATATCAGAAGCATTTGACAGAGATGATCTTAATAAAAAGGAGAGTGCTAATTAAGCATCAGCCTTTTGGTATTAAAAAAAGTACAGCAAATACTTTATTATGATAAAATATTAACTTGACAGAGCGATTTAGCAGGAATAGAATAAATGTTAATAAATTTTTAATATATTAAGTTATTTTGAATATATTTACTTATGATTAAATGTTTATGATTAATTATTGAAATGAATCAGGAGGAAGAGAAAGTGGCAAGAGTTTATAACTTTAGTGCAGGTCCAGCAGTATTACCCGAAGAAGTATTAAGGGAAGCAGCAGATGAGATGTTAGATTACCAGGGTTCTGGTCAGTCGGTTATGGAGATGAGCCATCGTTCCAAGGTTTACGATAACATCATCAAAGAAGCTGAAAAAGACTTAAGAGAGCTTATGAATATACCTGACAATTATAAGGTATTATTCCTTCAGGGTGGTGCATCGCAGTTCTTCGCAGAAGTTCCAATGAACCTTATGAAGAACAAAAAAGCAGCTTATATTATCACTGGCCAGTGGGCTAAGAAAGCATTTAATGAAGCTAAAATCTATGGTGAGGCTGTTGCTGTAGCTTCCTCAGAGGATAAGACATATTCATACATACCAGATTGTTCAGATCTTGATATTCCAGAGGATGCAGATTATGTATACATCTGTGAGAACAACACAATATATGGAACAAAGTATAAGACACTCCCTAATACTAAGGGACATATACTTGTATCAGATGTTTCATCTTGTTTCTTATCAGAACCAATTGATGTAACAAAATATGGTGTAGTATACGGCGGAGTTCAGAAGAATATCGGACCTGCTGGTGTTGTTATTGCAATTATCAGAGAAGACCTTATAACAGATGATGTACTTCCTGGAACACCAACTATGTTAAAGTGGAAGACACAGGCAGATGCAGATTCTCTTTATAATACACCTCCTTGCTACAATATCTATATCTGCGGCAAGGTATTTAAGTGGATTAAGAAGATGGGTGGACTTTCAGCTATGAAAGAACACAATGAAAAGAAGGCTAAAATTCTTTATGATTTCCTTGATGAGTCTAAGATGTTTAAGGGAACAGTTGTTAAGGAAGACCGTTCACTTATGAATGTTCCTTTCGTAACAGGTGATAAAGAACTTGATGCTAAATTTGTTAAAGAAGCAGAAGCGGCTGGATTTGTAAATCTTAAGGGTCACAGAACAGTTGGCGGTATGAGAGCTTCTATCTATAATGCAATGCCAATCGAAGGCGTTGAGAAGTTAGTTGAATTTATGAAGAAGTTCGAAAAGGAGAATGCCTAATGATTAACGTAAATTGTCTTAATAATATAGCTTCTGTAGGTCTTGACCTTTTCTCAAGCGATTATAATGCTAATGCAGCATTTGAAGAAGCGGATGCAGTACTTGTAAGAAGTGCTAAGATGCACGATATGGAATTACCAGATAATCTTCTTGCTATAGCAAGAGCTGGAGCTGGTGTTAATAATATTCCACTTGATAAATGTGCAGATAAGGGTATCGTTGTATTTAATACACCAGGTGCTAATGCTAATGCGGTTAAGGAACACGTTCTTGCAGCTTTACTTTTAGCTTCAAGAGATTTACTTGGCGGTATCAAGTGGGTAGAAGATAATAAAGATGATGCAGATATTGCAAAGTCAGCAGAAAAGGTTAAGAAAGCATTTGCTGGTAAGGAAATCAAAGGCAAGAAGCTTGGTGTTATCGGACTTGGTGCTATCGGACAGCTAGTTGCTAATGCAGCTATAAGCCTTGGAATGGAAGTATATGGATATGACCCATATCTTTCAGTTAATGCAGCCTGGAATCTTTCAAGCGAAGTTAAGCATATTGTTAATGTTGAGGATATATACAAGGAATGTGATTATATCACAATCCATGTGCCAGCACTTGATAGTACTAAGGGCATGATTAATAAGGCAGCATTTGATATGATGAAGAAGGGTACAGTCGTTGTTAATTGTGCAAGAGATGTACTTGTTGATGAGCCAGCTATTCTTGATGCTATTAAGTCTGGCAAGGTTGCTAAGTATGTTACAGATTTTCCTAATACAACAACAGCAGGTCAGGAAGGTGTTATTGTACTTCCTCATCTTGGTGCTTCAACTGAAGAAGCAGAGGATAACTGTGCTGTTATGGCAGTTAAGGAATTAAGAAACTACATAGAGAACGGTAATATTGTTAATTCTGTTAATTATCCTAACTGTGATTGTGGCGTATGTACATCAGCAGGAAGAGTTACAGTATGCCATAAGAATGTTCCAGCAATCATAAGCAAGCTTACAAGCGTTATGGGTGATGCAGGTATTAATATCGAATCTATGGATAACAAGTCAAGAGGAGATTATGCTTACTCTGTTCTTGATACAGGTTCAGCTATCACAGAAGATGTAACAGCTAAGCTTTCAGCTATAGATGGTGTTATTAAGGTAAGAGTTGTTAAGTAATTACAAAACTTAGCAGCAACAATTTATTCTGGATAATTAAGAATAATAAATGTTATATAATTTATTTTGGCAGGTGTGAAATTCGTTTTGCACCTGCTTTTTTCCTGCATAGTAGTGTGAAATGCCGAAATCGTTTCTGCTTGCATAATAGTGCGTGGCGGTATAATATTAGATTAAGTTAATTGTATGGTGTATTTATAGTGATATCGTGTATTATATGGATAATAAGGTGTTTAGTTGTAAAAGTTTGCAGGACAGCACATTGTATTAAGAATTGTATGTAAAATATGGTATTTGTGTTGGTTTGTTAAAGAAATAACCTTTGTTGTCAATTATTAATGGTAATGTTACACTATAATAGATTGGATATAGAAGAAAGCTGCAATGATGATATCAGATTATATATTGATATTAAATGATACATTGGTGTCTAATTATATGTTGATATTAAGAGGTATATTGATGTCGGATTGCAGATTGAAAGCAGTAATATTATTATAGAAAGCGAGGTCTATTTATTAGTGAGTAGATTAACGATATTAACTAAAGATAAGGCTCAGGTTACAATGGAGTCTTTGTATCAGGATCTTGAAAGACGAATTGTAGCCAGTCCTCCTGGGCTTTGTCCAGTTGACCTTACAAGGTCATTTATAAAAATGTGTCTTGCACAGTCGTGTGGTAAATGTGTTCCCTGCCGTGTAGGCTTAAGACAGCTTGCAAGACTTTTTGATAATGTTCTTGATGGTGAGGCAAATGAGGAGACAGTAGAGAATATTAAGCTTACAGCAGAAGGTATATATTATTCAGCAGACTGTGCAATTGGATATGAAGCTGCAAAGCTTGCATTAAAGTCAGTTGATGGCTGTATAGATGATTTTGAATCACATATACATAATGGTTTCTGTTCATGCAACAGTAACCAGCCGGTTGCTTGTGTTAAGTCATGTCCTGCAGGTGTTGATATTCCAGGTTACATAGCACTTGTACAGCAGGGAAGATATGCTGATGCGGTAAGACTTATAAGAAGGGATAACCCAATGCCAACAACCTGTGCTTATATATGTGAGCACCCTTGTGAGAACAGATGTAAAAGAACAATTATAGATGCACCTGTTAATATCCGTGGACTTAAGAAAATGGCTGTTGATAATTCAGGTATTGTTCCGGTTCCAGAATGTGAAGCACCGACAGGCAAGAAGGTTGCTATTATCGGTGGCGGACCGGGTGGTCTTAGTGCGGCTTATTATCTTGCACTTATGGGACATAAGGTTACTATATTTGAGCAGAGAAAGCAGCTTGGCGGAATGTTAAGATATGGTATTCCTAATTATAGATTTCCAAGAAAGAAGCTTGACGAGGAAATTGACTCAATACTTTCAACAGGAATAGAAGTTAAGAAGAATATAAGCGTAGGAAAGGATATATCATTTGATGATATAACCAAAGAATACGATGCTACATACATATCAATTGGAGCACACGCTGATAAAAAGATTGGTATAGAAGGCGAGGATGCCAAGAGCGGCATTACATCTGCTGTAGAGATGCTTCGTGCTATCGGTGATGGAGATATGCCAGATTATACAGGCAAGAAGGTTATCGTTATCGGTGGTGGTAACGTGGCAATGGACGTTGCCCGTTCTTCAATAAGACTTGGTGCGAGCAAGGTAAGCATTGTATACAGAAGACGTAAAGCAGATATGACTGCCCTTGAAGAAGAAGTTGAGGGTGCAGAGGCGGAAGGCTGTGATGTTCTTGAACTTATGTCACCAGTGCGTATTAAGCAGGACGAAGAAGGTAATGCTATAGGACTTATTGTAAAGCCACAGATGATATCAAGGGTTTCACACGGACGACCAGCTCCTAAGGCAGCGGCTAAAGATGAGGTTTTATTAGAAAGTGACCTTATAGTTGTTGCTATCGGACAAGGTATAGAGACTAAGAGCTTCGAGGAACACGGTATTAAGGTTCAGAGAGGTGTTATATCAGCACTTAATACAGGTAATATTACACCACAGGACGGAGAAATGTCTGAGGGTGTCTTTGCAGGTGGTGACTGTGTAACTGGACCAGCGACAGTTATTAAGGCTATTGCGGCAGGTAAAGTTGCGGCGGCTAATATAGATGAATATTTAGGATTTAACCACGAGATTACATGTGATGTTGAAATTCCGTATGCAAGCAATGAAGATAAGGTTGCCTGTGGAAGAGTTGAGGTTGCGTTAAGAGATGCGGCAGAAAGAAAGAATGATTTTGAGCCAATCGAATATGGATTTTCTTGTGAGGAAGCGTGTCAGGAGGCTGGACGCTGTCTAAGATGTGACCATTTTGGATTTGGAGCATTCAGAGGAGGCAGAGAAGAACAATGGTAAATGCAACAATTAATGGTATAGCTATATCAGTAGAAGATGGTACAACTATCCTTGAAGCTGCAAGAAAAGTAGGCGTTGAGATACCTACACTCTGCTATCTTAAGGAAGTTAATGAAATAGGTGCGTGCCGTGTGTGCGTTGTTGAGGTTGAGGGACAGGACAGATGTGTTACGGCGTGCAATAATGTTGTTCAGGAAGGTATGGTTATCCGTACTAACACAAGAAAGGTACGTACAACAAGAAAGACTAATGTTAAGTTTATACTTTCACAGCACGATTATGAATGTGCTTCCTGTGTAAGAAGCGGTAACTGTACATTACAGTCACTTGCCAATGAACTTAATATATCTGAGATGCCTTATGACTCTATTCTTGAAAAGAATAAATGGGATAAGACATTTCCACTTATAAGAGAGAATAACAAATGTATCAAATGTATGCGTTGTGTACAGATATGTGATAATGTGCAGGGTATGCACATATGGGATGTGGTTAATACAGGTTCAAGAACAACTGTAAATGTGGCTAAGAACAGGCTTATTCAGGAGACTAACTGTACTCTTTGTGGACAGTGCGTTGTGAACTGTCCGGTAGGTGCATTAAGGGAAAGAGATGATGTAGGCCGTGTTCTTGATGCAGTTGAAGATGAGAATATTATAACAGTCGTTCAGATAGCACCAGCTGTAAGAACAGCGTGGGGTGAAGGCTTTGGACTTTCTAAAGATTTCGCAACAGCCAAAAGACTTGTTGCAGGACTTAGAAGGATTGGCTTTGATTACATATTTGATACAACATTTTCAGCAGATCTTACTATTATGGAGGAGGGAAGCGAACTTCTTGAAAGACTTCCAGAGATTAAGGAGTCAGGACTTCCAATGTTTACATCGTGCTGTCCGGGCTGGGTCAACTTTATAAAGAAGGAATATCCTCAGTATGTGGACAGGCTTTCAACAGCAAAGTCACCACAGCAGATGTTTGGAGCGGTGACTAAGTCATATTATGCAGAAAAGCTGGGCGTAGAGCCTGAAAGAATATTCTGTGTATCACTTATGCCTTGTCTTGCCAAGAAAGATGAATGTACATGGGATAATGGTAAAGATGTTGATGCGGTTCTTACTACAAGAGAAGTGGAACGTATGTTAAAGTCTTTCTTTATAAAAGTTCAGGAACTTGAGGAAGAAGAATTTGACGACCCATTAGGTGTAGGAAGCGGAGCAGGTGTTATATTTGGTGCTACAGGCGGAGTTATGGAAGCCGCACTTAGAAGTGCTTATTACCTTGTTAATAAGACTAATCCAGAACCTGATGCTTTCCAGTGTGTAAGAGGTCTTGACGGCTGGAAGGAAGCTAAGTTTACAATTAATGGCAATATACTTAAGGTTGCGGTTGCAAGCAGTCTTTCTAATGCAAGAAAGCTTATGGAAGCTATTGCAACAGGCAAGGCACATTATGACTTTGTTGAAGTTATGGCTTGTCCTGGTGGATGTATTAATGGTGGTGGACAGCCTATTAAAGATGATGATAACAAAGTAGCCAATAGAAGCAAGGTGCTTTATGGACTTGATAAAGTGAATAATCTCAGATTTTCACACGAAAATCCATCAGTAATGCAGTGCTACAAAGATTATTTTGGTGAGCCATTATCACACAAGGCACACGAATTATTACATATCAGCCATTAGGTAAAGTGACACTACCTGTGTATTTGTATAATATGTTATACGAATTATTGATATACAATGCTAGTATGAATAAGATAATTAAGTATAAAATAAGATAAAGCCCTGTTATGCAGGGCAGATTGGAGGCAGTATGGCAGTTATTAAAGCATTTGAGTGTATAAGACCTGATGAAAAGGTTGCAGACAGAGTGGCGGCACTTCCTTATGATGTATACAACAGAGAGGAAGCGTTAAAGGAAGTAGAACGTGAGCCATTGTCATTTCTTGCGATAGACAGGGCTGAGACACAGTTTGACAGCAGTGTAGATACATATGCAGACTGTGTGTATGACAAGGCAAGGGAGCTTTTGGATAGCAGAATTGCAGATGGTACATTTATTACTGATACAGATAAGGCGTATTATGTGTATGAGCTTACAATGAATGGCAGAACACAGACAGGAATAGCTGCCTGTGCTTCCATAGATGATTATAATAACAATATTATTAAAAAGCACGAGAATACAAGGGCTGATAAGGAACAGGACAGAATTAACCACGTTGACAGATGTTCTGCACAGACAGGACCTATATTCCTTGCTTACAGGGCTGATGAGGTTATAAGAAACGAAGTAGCCAAAGCCAAGGAAACAAAGCCGCTCTACAGTTTTACCTCACCAGACGGCATAAGACATCAGGTGTATAAGATTTCAAATGCACAGTCAGTAGAAAATATTGAGAAAGCATTTGCAGGAATAGATGATATTTACATAGCAGATGGACATCATAGGGCGGCATCAGCAGTTAAGGTTGGTTTAAAGAGAAGGGAAGAACACCCTGATTATACAGGTGAGGAGGAATTTAATTATTTCCTTTCAGTTCTTTTCCCAGATGAAGAACTTATGATAATGCCTTATAACAGAGTTGTAAAAGACCTTAATGGTTACAGTAAAGAAGAATTTATTAAGAAGATAGAAGAAAAGTTTGAAATAGAAGAAAGTGCTGCAGCAGTAGAACCGGCTTATAAGGCGGAATTTGGAATGTATCTTGATGAGAAGTGGTATAAGCTTAAGGCTAAGAAGGATATATTATCAGATGATCCTGTAGATGGGCTTGATGTTGCAATACTTCAGAATAACCTGTTAGAGCCTGTACTTGGTATACATGACCCTAAGACGGACAAGAGAATTGATTTTGTTGGCGGAATAAGAGGACTTTTGGAGCTTGAGAAAAGATGTCATACTGATTGCGTGCTGGCATTTTCAATGTATCCAACTTCCATAGCAGAGCTTTTTGCAGTAGCCGATGCGGGCAGGCTTATGCCACCAAAGTCTACATGGTTTGAGCCTAAGTTAAGAAGTGGATTGTTTATACATAAGATTGAAGAATAAGTATATGGTTCAAAATAGATGTAAAGAATATAGAATGGAAAAGAGGATTATTATGTTACATAAAGTATACGATATTGAACTTCCATATGAGGAACTTGGGTTAAAGACACCGGATAAAAAAGCAACAATAACAACATATATTAAAGAAATGTACCCGGATTATCAGGACCCATTTAACAGACCACTTGTTATAATATGTCCAGGTGGTGGATATGACCATCATTCACCAAGAGAAGGCGAGTCTATGGCTATTAAAATGCTGGATCTTGGGTATAATGCGGTAGTATTAAGATACAGCCTTGCACCATATGTATATCCGACACAGGTATATGAAGCGGCTTATACAGTTAAGTGGGTAAGGGATCACGCTAAGGAATGGGATGTTAATCCTGACAGAATTATACTTGCAGGCTTCTCAGCTGGAGGACATCTTGCGGCATGTCTTGGTACTATGTGGAGTGGTGATATGGTTGCATCATTTGCAAAAAAATACCTGGGATGTGATAAGGAATATGTAAGACCGGATGGACTTCTTTTAGGTTATCCTGTAATAACAGCTGGGGAAAATTCACATAGGGGTTCGTTTGTAAAGCTGCTTGGTGAAAACTATGATAAATATATAGATGATATATCATTAGAGAATAAGGTGTCTAAAGATACACCGGAAAGCTTTGTATGGCATACATTTGATGATAATTCTGTTCCATTAGAGAATTCACTTTTGTTTGTAGAAGCATTAAGAAAGAATAATGTTAAGTTTGAATATCACGTATTTCCAGATGGCTGTCATGGATTGGGACTTGGAACTAAAGAAACTGCTACAAAGGGTGGCAAACATTATCAGCCGGAAGTATATGAATGGACTAAGTTGTTTGAACAGTGGATGAACCGTATGGCATAAGAAACAGCCATAGAAATGGAGAAGGGTATGGATAATAAGTTATATAAGCTTATGGATTGGCCTGCGATTGAAGAAATTGTGTATTCGGAAAGCAGTCAGCCTTGCAGTATATTAGGCGGCCACCTTGTAAAAGAGGGGTATCTTATACAGGTGTTCAGACCGGATGCTGTATCTGTAAGTGTATCAGTAAGTGAAAGAAAAAGAGCCATACAACTTGAAAAAGTTGATGATGCTGGATTTTTTGCGGCATTAATACCGATTAAGAAAAATGTTAAATATGTTCTTAATATTGAAGATAAGAATGGGCATATTACAAGATTACGTGACCCATATTCATTTGGCAGATTTGATAAGTCAGAAGTTATATTTAACAAGTTCGCAGCAGGAACTGAATACAATGCATATAACCTTCTTGGTAATAAGGTGTGCGAAAAAGACGGCATTTCAGGTGTGCTTTTTAGAACATGGGCACCTAATGCGTTACGAGTAAGTGTTGTAGGCGAATTTAATAGCTGGGATGGAAGGATATACCAGATGGAGCGTATTACCGACAATGGTATATATGAAATATTCATTCCACAACTTGAAGCTGGACAGGAATATATGTATGAGATAAAGTTCAAAGGTGCTAATACTGTATTAAAGCTTGATCCGTATGCCAGACAGATTACACAGTACGCAGATGCACACTCTGTAACAGGTGAGCCACAGGCTGTACAAGATAATGTTAAATGGGTAAAGCAAAGAAAACAGATAAAGGGTGTTAATAAGCCTTTGTCTATACTTGAGATTGCATATGATAATATTCCTGTGAATAAGGCTAAGGTTAATTATATGGATATAGCCAGATATATTACAGAGTATGTTAAAGATACAGGATATACTTATGTTCTTATAAAGGGCAGTGACAGTATTTTTGAAAAGACAGGTTATTGTTATGGTGCATCAGGTTATTATGCACCATCATCACAGTATGGAACAGCTACAGATTTCAAGCATATGATTAAGGAACTTCATAATAACGGAATAGGTGTAATTATTGATTTTAATGTAGCTTATTTTGGCATTGATATAAGAAGTATAGTTAATTATGATGGTGGTGACTGTTATGGTTATCTTAAGCCAAGGATAATTGAAAAGCCTCAGATGAATATAACAACATTTGCCTATGAGAAGGGCGAGGTAAGAAGCTTCCTTATATCAGCTATAGCTATGTGGCTTGATGAATATAATATAGACGGAATTAAGATTACAGACACAGCAACGATGTTATATCTTGATTATGGCAAGAATCCTGGCGAATGGACGCCTAATATGTATGGCGGCAATGAAAATCTTGATGCCATAGAATTCATAAAGCAGATGAATGAATATGTCCATAAGAGAAATGACGGCGTGATAACTATAGCAGATGAAAAGAGCTTGTGGTCAGACGTTACACGAAATAATGATAATGAGGACAGTCTTGGTTTTGATTATAAGTTAAATGATGGCTTTAATGAGGAATTCTTTGAGTTTGTAAAGCAGGATCCATTGTTTAGAAAGGGAATGTATAACAGGGTTACTTATGAAATGTTATATCATTATAAGGAACATTTTATTACCAACCTTACTTACGAGGCATTAAAAGATGATACTTTATATGCAATGGTATCTGGCAATGACGATAAGCAGAGACTTTCTGATATAAGGGCAGTATTAGGATATATATATACTTACCCAGGACCAGTATGTGTGTCTTATGGCAATGATACAGGTGCATTAGTGTCTGTAGATGATGATAAAATGCAGATTTTAAGCAGACTTGAAGAACCGGCGTATAAGCAGATGAAAGCATATATAAAGGCACTCAACACATTGTATACAACAGATAATTCAATGTATGAGGCAGACAGCTCATCAGATGGTTTTGAGTGGGTTGATAATTATAATGCAGAATTAACAGTTTATTCATATGCAAGATATTCGTCAGATAATGATATGGACATAGTGGCAGTTAATTTCACTCCGGTTGAAAGAAAGGCTTATGAGTTAAATGTACCTAAGGCTGGAAAGTACAAGCTTGTATTTAACAGTGACAATGAGGAATATGGCGGTGATGGCAAGGTGGAAGCTGTTGTTGTGAAGTCAGCGGTTGAAGCTGACAGCAATGATAGGTATAAGATGTTTGTTGATATACCAGCATCAGCAATGGTTGTATATAAGTATGAATCATATACTGATATTGAGATTAAAGAAATCCAGATTAAAAATGAAGCTAAGGCGGCTAAGGTTGAAGCAGAAAAAAGAGTTGATTTAGCAAGAGAACTTGCTGATAAGGCGGAAGAAGAGGCTGTGAGGGCGGCAAATGCTGAGAAGGAAGCCAAGGAAAGCTTAAGGCTTGCACAGAATGCAAGAAAGGAAGCTGAGAAGAAAGCTTTAGAAGCAGTTAAGGAAAGCGAAAGAATAGACGAGGAAATGAAGCTTAGGTTAAGTCAGCTTAAAAAATAAACTGGAACATATGGGGACAGGACAGACATATAATCCTGACATTGGAAATTAAAAAACTGGATAGTATGAGAACCAGCAATATTATAAAGGAAGGAGAAAGTATATTAGTAAATATGAAAGATAAGGTGTTTACGATATACGCATATGTGTTATGGAGCAGATAACAAGTATAGTTGAACAGATTACACACTGGGGACTTACTGGAATATGGAAGATTTTATTCGCTATTATCATATGGTTTGTTGGTAAGAAAGTAATAGCACTTTGTATGAAATTCTTAAAGAAAGTATTTGATAAAGGAAGCTTAGACCCAGGTGTTGTTAATTTTACAATGTCAATAATAAGATTTGCACTTTATTCAGTGCTTATACTTATGGTTATTGATGAACTTGGAATACAGACAACTTCACTTGTAACTGTATTTGGTTCAGCGGCTCTTGCAATAGGTATGTCATTACAGGGTTCGCTTTCTAACTTTGCAGGCGGAGTGCTTATACTTATATTTAAGCCATTTAAGGTTGGTGACTATATAGTAGTTGGTAATCTTGAGGGAACTGTTAGAACTATAGAGCTTCTTTACACTAAGCTCACAACAGTTGATAACAAGGTGGTAATGCTTCCTAATGGTGCATTATCTAATTCTAATATTGTAAATGTGGGGGCTGAAGATAACAGACGTCTTGATATCGAGATGTCTATAGGTTACTCATCTGATTTAAAGCTTGCCAAGAATATATTAAGTGATATTCTTGCGGCTGATAATTCAATCCTTAAGGATAAGGAAGTGAAGGTTATAGTAAAGAGCCTTGATGAAAGCTGTGTGACACTTGAGACAAGAGCGTGGGTAAAGACAGAAGATTACTGGGATACAAGATTTGCACTTCTTGAAGAATACAAGTCGGAATTTGATAAGAACGGCATAGAAATTCCATTTAACCAGATGGACGTACATATTGTATAAATATTGTTGTATAAATATTGTGTGATAATATATTGTTATATGAATATATGTGTGCTATAATGTTGCCGGATGGGATGAAAGGTTCATATAGACTAACTTGAATTTCCTGTTCATATAAAGTAACTTATTGTATGTGGGATATTAATATGATATGAAGCTTAATGGCTGAGTATCAGAATGGAGAATGAATTGAAGTTATCAGAAGAAAGACAGCAGCTTTTTAATTTTGTGCTTTCTGAATTAGAGCAGGAAGGCAATCTTGCACACGAGAAGAATGCTATACAGCACGGTTTAACAACAGTATATGAGCATAGTGTAGGTGTGGCAGGAGCAAGTCTTAAGCTTGCAGAATTCTTTCATTTAAAGGTGAATGAGAAAGCACTTATAAGAGGAGCACTTCTACACGATTATTTCTTATATGACTGGCACATAAAGAGAAAGGGACATCATTTCCACGGCTTTACACATCCTGCAACAGCACTAAGGAATGCAGAGAAGGAATATAATCTTGGCGATATAGAAAGAAATATAATCTCAAGACATATGTTTCCTCTTACGATAGTTCCACCTATGTGCAGGGAAGCCTGGCTTGTATGCCTTGCTGACAAGTATTGTGCAGTTAAGGAAACCTTCGCACCAGCGGTAGGTTACTAGAATGTATATATTAATTGGCAGAATAGACCAGTTAGTGAGCAGTTGAATTAAGATTAATACTTATAAATACTCCGGCAGTATGTTGCGTTTAAGCAGTGTACTGCCGGATTTTTTTGTTCCTTTATATAGTTGTATGGATATATTTAGAAGACAGAGTGATTTCATATAGTCATAAAGAATTAAGTCGTTGGGATATTAAGATTGCGAATGCCAGAATACACAGCAATATCACATTTTTTACTTATTTTTTACATCATTTGGTCACAATTTCCAAGTAATATACAATTGTTCACAGGAAAACGCGTTGTGAAGTAACTTGCAGAGGATATTAAGATGTGCAGGAAAGATTGGAGACCAGTGTATGGCAATTGAAGTATTTAACAGATATGAGAAAAAATATATACTTGATGAACACACTTTCAGAAGGCTGCTTGAACGAATAAATGATTATATGGAGCCGGATAAATATAATCTTAATGGACAATTTTATAGTATATGTAACATTTATTATGATACTGATGACAACAGGCTTATAAGAAGTTCAATTGAGAAGCCTGTATACAAGGAGAAACTCAGAATGAGAAGCTATGGTACTCCTTGTGGAGAAGACAGGGTATTTCTTGAGATTAAGAAGAAATATAATGGCATTGTTAATAAACGCAGAACATCAATTGTACTAAAAGACGCATATAAGTATATGGAAAGTGATGTGTATCCTGAGAGTGACACACAATGTATTAACACACAGGTGCTTAAAGAGATTGATTATTTTAAGAAAATGTATACATTAAAGCCAAAGGTATATCTTTCATATGACAGGTATGCTTATTTTGAAAAAAATGATGGTGATTTCAGAGTCACATTTGATACTAATATAACAACAAGGAGAGGCGATGTAAGGCTTGAGAGCGGAAGCTATGGCAATAAGCTTATTCCTGACAGATTGTATCTTATGGAGATTAAAATAAGCGGTGCAGTACCGATGTGGTTTACAAGATGTCTTTCGGATCTGCATATATATCCTGTTTCATTCTCTAAATATGGAACAGAATATAAAAGATATGTGCTTGAAGGTTATGATAAAGATACAGAGGAATTGAGTAACCAGATAGCACCTAATGAATATGCAAAGGAATACGGTAATGTATATGGCTGTCAGTATGGACAGTATGGAAAAAGTGCAATATGTATCTAATAATAAAAGTATAAATTAAAAGGAGCAATATTATGTTTGAATCAATATTTACATCAACAGCGGATAATTCAATAAATATCAGCCAGGCGGCAATATCTTTAGGTGCATCAATCGTAATCGGAGTTATTATTGCAATTGTATATATGTACATCAGCAAAAAAGAAGGTTACCAGAAGAATTTTATAATTGGTCTTTTAATGCTTCCAGCGGTTGTATCAGTCGTTATTCTTCTTGTGGGAAGCAATGTTGCAAGAGCATTTTCGATGGCAGGAGCATTTGCACTTGTAAGATTCAGAAGTGCACCGGGAAGTGCTAAGGATATTTCAATTGTGTTCTTTACAATGGCAGCAGGTCTTGCTTGTGGTCTTGGATATGTAACATTTGCAGCAGCATTTACAGCAGTTATGCTTTTGCTTTTAATACTTATATCAGCATTAGGTTTTGTAGATAGGAATGAAGGACGTAAGCAGCTTAAAATTGTTATTCCAGAAAGCCTTAACTATAATTCGGTATTTGATGATCTGTTTGATAAATACACGTCTGAGAACAGATTAAATAAAGTTAAGACAACTAATATGGGCACAATGTATGAGCTTACATATGAAATCAGATTAAAAAATGATGATGCAGAAAAAGATTTCATTGACGAATTAAGGGTAAGAAATGGAAATCTTAATATATCAGTAGGAATTATGCCAGAAAACAGCGTATCGGCATTGAATTAAATGTTGACATATTAAGTGGAAGATTATATAGTATAGCAAATTAAACACCATTTGATGAATGATAGTATTATGTTATTCATCAGATGGTGGTTTTTGATTTTTCTCTTGTTTTATTTGATGATATGTTATATTATAATAAGGTATACGAAAGGGACGTGGTAGATATGATAGATAATAATACACAATTTTTTAGAACACAGCCAGAAAAGACAATATCAGTAGAAGGAATACTTGAACAAGTATATCTTGCATTAAAAGAAAAAGGATATAACCCTGTTAACCAGATAGTAGGTTACATTATGTCAGGAGATCCAACATATATTACAAGTCATAACAATGCAAGAAGCCTTATTATGAAGGTAGAAAGAGATGAACTTGTAGAAGAGGTTATCAAGTACTTCATAGAGGGTAAGGGTTTATAATTAAGTTATGAGAATAATTGGATTGGATTATGGAACAAAGACAGTGGGCGTGGCGTTAAGCGATGCACTTGGCATTACAGCACAGCCTGTTGAGACAATCACAAGAAAAGAAGAGAATAAGCTTAGAAAGACATACGCCAGAATAGAAGCTATTATTGAGGAGAATGACGTTGAGAAGATAGTTGTCGGACTCCCTAAGAATATGAATAATACTGTAGGTGAGAGAGCTATAGCCTGTGAAGAGTTTGCTAAGAATCTTGAGAGAAGAACAGGGCTTGAAGTCATTATGTGGGACGAAAGACTTACAACAGTTTCAGCAGAGAAGGCACTTATGGAAAGCGGCGTAAGAAGAGAGAACAGAAAGGCAGTTATTGACCAGATTGCTGCTGTGTTTATATTACAAGGTTATCTTGACTGTCAGGCTAATGCAGGCAGGTAAATGAATTAATAAAGGTGGTTTAAATTAATATGGAAAAGCTCACATTTGTTACAGATGATAACGAGAATGTTGAATTATATATTATTGAAGAGACAAGAGCGAATGGAGTTAATTATTTATTAGTAACAGATTCTTCTGATGAGGAAGATACAGATGCGGAATGTTACATTTTAAAAGACACATCAAGTGAAGCAGATGCAGATGCAGTATATGAATTTGTTGAGGATGATACAGAATTTGATGCAATCAGCAGAATATTTGCGGAACTTATGGATGATGATATTGAACTTATATAATTGAATAAAGAATGAGGTGCTTAATGAAAAAAGAAAATGTCGGTTCTGTTAAGGTGATTCCACTTGGAGGCCTTGAACAGATTGGAATGAACATAACTGCCATCGAATACGATGACAGTATTGTTGTTGTGGATTGCGGTTTAAGCTTTCCAGAAGAAGAAATGCTTGGTATTGACCTTATTATTCCAGATGTTACTTATCTTAAGGAGAATATTGATAAGGTTAAAGCGTTTGTTATTACACATGGCCACGAGGATCACATCGGAGCAATTCCTTATGTATTAAAGGAAGTTAATGTTCCTATATATGCTACACGTCTTACAATGGGACTTATAGAGTCTAAGCTAAAAGAACATAATATGCTTCGTGAAGTTAAAAGAAAAGTTGTACGATATGGACAGTCAGTTACTCTTGGTGATTTCAGGGTGGAATTTATAAGAACTAACCACAGTATTGCAGATGCAGCTGCACTTGCAATATTCTCTCCAGCAGGTATTCTTGTCCATACAGGTGACTTTAAGGTTGATTATACACCAGTTAATGGTGAACCAATAGATTTACAGAGATTTGCAGAGCTTGGAAAGAAGGGCGTGCTTGCACTTATGTGCGATAGTACTAATGCTTTAAGACCGGGCTTTACAATGTCAGAGAGAACTGTAGGAAGTACATTTGACAAGATATTTAATGATAATAAGAACAGCAGAATTATAATTGCAACATTTGCTTCTAATGTAGACAGAGTACAGCAGATTATTAATGCGGCAGTTGCATATGGAAGAAAAGTATGCGTAGAAGGCCGTAGTATGGTCAATATTATAGATGTTGCTGAAGATCTTGGATATCTTCATATTCCAGATGGTACTCTTATAGAGACAGAGGCTATGAAGAATTACACACCTGAGCAGATTGTGCTTATTACAACAGGTAGTCAGGGAGAGTCAATGGCAGCCCTTTCAAGAATGGCAGCTAACCTTCATAGAAAGGTATCTATCCAGCCGGGCGACTGTGTTGTATTTTCATCAACACCTATTCCTGGTAATGAGAAGTCTGTAGCAAGAGTTATCAATGAACTTGGAATGAAGGGCGCTAAGGTTATATTCCAGGATACACATGTATCTGGACATGCCTGTCAGGAAGAGATAAAGCTTGTATATTCACTTCTTAAGCCAAAGTATGCTATACCAGTACACGGTGAATACAGACACCTTATAGCACAGAAGGAAGTTGCAATGTCACTTGGATATGATAAGGAAGATGTTATTATAGCCAAATCAGGTGATGTTATTGAACTTAGTGATGAGAAGGCTGCAATCGTTGGAAAGGTTCACACAGGAGCTATTCTTGTCGATGGACTTGGTGTTGGTGATGTAGGTAATATTGTATTAAGAGACAGACAGAATCTTGCAGAGAATGGTATTATAATTGTTGTTCTCACACTTGAGAAGTATACAGGACAGCTTGTTGCAGGACCGGATATTGTAACTCGAGGCTTTGTATATGTAAGAGAGGCAGAAGAACTGCTTGATGAGGCAAGAGCTATAGTTACAGATTCTGTTCTTAGATGTCTTGATAAGAATATCACTGACTGGAGCAAGATTAAGAACATTATCAAAGATGATCTCAGCGAATATTTGTGGAAGAAGATGAAGAGAAATCCAGTTATTCTTCCAATTATTATGGAAGCTCAGATGTAATCAGTTATAATGGGAGATATTAATGCAGAGAATTGAGCAGTTAAAGCTTGAACTAAGCAAAGCTATAAAAGAAAGCCCTGAATATATTGAATATAAAAGACTAGAGGCTATTATAGATAAAGACCCTAATTTAAAGAGAAGTATTGATGAGTTCAGAAGACAGAATTTTGATATACAGAATAGTGGTAAGGTTGATGATATATTTGCCGCACAGGAGGATCTTAATAATAGATATGCAGATATGAGAAGACAGGATATGGTCAACAGATATCTGCTGTCTGAGGTCTGTCTGTGCCGTATGGTTCAGGATATATGCAGAACTGTAGTTGAGACAATTGAATTCGATGTTGATTTCTTGAATAATTAATCATCATAACTATATTTAGTCGGACGGGAATGGATATTTGATTATGAATAATAAATCTATAAGAATGGTTGTTTCATTGTCACTTAATGCATTGTTTATTGCAATTGCTGTAGTAGTGGTTGTTATGTTTGGAACAAAAGCCTATACATTTGGTAACAATATATTTAATGAGAAGTCGGTGGACACAGTTGATAATGCCAAAGTGGTTGAAGTGACAATAGCTGATGGTGTAACAGCTAAGAGGTTAGCCAGCCAGTTATATGAAAAAGGTCTTATTAGTGATGAGAAAATATTTTATTTTCAGGTAAAGTTATCTGATTATAAAGATAAGTTTAAGGCGGGAACATACAGTCTTAATACAGGTATGAAGCCAACAGATATGATGAAGATATTAGCTGGCATCAGCACAACTGATACTGGTGATAGTGAATAAATATTAATGAGAGGTTTACTAAGGTGATTGTCAACGAAAGAATAGTAGCTTATATTAATTCTCTTGATAGAGGTAATTCACCAATCTGTAATACAATCGAAAAGGAAGCAATTGAGGACGATGTCCCGATTATTAGAAAAGAGATGGGCAATCTGCTAAAGGTGCTGCTTGAATTAAAGCAGCCACAGTCGATTCTTGAAGTAGGAACGGCAGTAGGTTACTCATCTATTCTTATGAGTGAGAATATGCCTGAGGGTTGTATAATTGATACAATAGAGAATTATGATAAAAGAATACCTATAGCCCGCAATAATTTCAAGAGGGCAGGAAAAGAGGATTGTATAAGGCTTATAGAGGGCGATGCTATGGAAGTCTTAAAAGAGCTGGAAGGTCCATATGATTTTATATTTATGGATGCCGCCAAGGGACAGTATATTAATTATCTGCCTGAAATATTAAGGCTTATGCCTAAGGGCGGACTTCTTATAACAGATAATATACTTCAGGAGGGTGAGCTTGTAGAGTCCAGATATGTTGTCACAAGAAGGGACAGGACAATACATACAAGAATTAGAGAGTATGTATATGAGCTTACACATAATGATAATCTTATAACTTCAATTGTACCAATTGGAGACGGAATTACATTGAGCGTTAAAAAATAAATGGAGGAAAATAATATGGCAGGACATTATTATAATGGCAGGGAACTTGAACTTTTAATACCAGCAAGCAGTCTTGAAGTATTAAAGATTGCAGTTATATTTGGTGCTGATGCAGTATATATAGGTGGAGAGGCTTTTGGCTTAAGAGCTAAGGCTAAGAATTTCTCAAAAGAGGATATGGTAGAAGGAATTAAATTTGCCCACGAAAGAGATGTTAAGGTGTATGTTACAGCTAATATACTTGCACATAACTATGACCTTGACGGAGCAAGGGAATATTTTAAGGAGCTTGATGTTATAAAGCCAGATGCAGTTATTATATCTGATCCGGGAATGTTCACAATTGCCAAGGAAGAACTTCACGATATAGATATTCATATAAGCACACAGGCTAATAATACTAACTATATGACATATCAGTTCTGGTGGAAACAGGGTGCTAAGAGAGTTGTAACAGCAAGAGAGCTTTCATTGAATGAGATTAGGAATATAAGAAAGAATATTCCTGATGAGATGGAGATAGAAACATTCATACACGGTGCTATGTGTATATCATACTCAGGAAGATGTCTTCTTAGCAGTTTTATGGCAGGAAGGGACGCTAACAGAGGTGCCTGCACACATCCTTGCAGATGGAAGTACGCTGTTGTTGAGGAGAACAGACCAGGCGAATATATGCCTGTATATGAGAATGAAAGAGGAACTTATATCTTTAACTCTAAAGATTTATGTATGATTGAGCATATTCCAGAGCTTATAGAGGCAGGAATTGACAGCTTTAAGATAGAGGGAAGAATGAAGACAGCCCTTTATGTAGCTACAGTTGCAAGAACATACAGACTTGCAATTGATGATTTCTTAAAAGACCCAGAACTTTATAAGTCAAGAATTCCATTTTACAAGTCAGAGATAAGCAAATGTACTTACAGACAGTATACAACAGGTTTCTTCTTTGGAAAGCCAGATGAAAATACACAGATATATGAAAGCAACACATACATTAAGGAATACACTTATCTTGGAATTGTAGGAGATAAGAACGAAGAAGGTCTTTACAATATAGAACAGCGTAATAAGTTCTCGGTTGGTGAGGAGATTGAAGTTATGAAGCCGGACGGAACTAATCTTTTAGTTACAGTTAAGCGGATAACTGACGAAAAGGGCGTTGATATGGAAAGCTGTCCACATCCTAAACAGCAGCTTTATATTGACCTTGGTGTAGAACTTGAAAGATATGACATTTTAAGAAGAAAAGAAGAATAATATATTAAGATTTATGTGCGTCAGTATGAATGAATAGTCCATACTGGCGTATTTTTATGTAATAGGAATTCCCAGTTGCATAAAAGGCACTATGTGCCGATGATGCACACTTGAGCAATATGCAATAAATTATATGGATATGCAATAAAGGTGTGTCCTACGCATAAAATATAGAAATATGTGTAGGGGTGCTTTTTCTTGAAGGTGTTTGAGAAACCATTATCAGAGCAGGAAGAAAAAGAGATGTTAATAAAAAGCCGTAATGGGGATATAGAGGCTAGGAATATACTTGTAGAGAAGAATATGCGCCTTGTAGCACATATGATTAAGAAATATGCTTGTGCTGAGAAAGATACACAGGATTTAATATCAGTAGGAACAATAGGACTGATAAAGGCAGTTAATACCTTTAACCCTGATAAGAAAATCCGTCTTGCGACATATGCGGCAAAATGTATAGATAACGAAATATTGATGATGTTAAGAAATGATAAGAAGAAAATGCGGGAGCTGTCCTTATATGAGCCGATTGGCACTGATAAAGAGGGCAATGATATAACATTTATAGATGTTGTCGGTGATGAAACAAGAGATGATGTAGGCGAGATGCTTACAGCAGAGCAGTTAAAGTGCATATATGACAATATGGATAATATATTGACAGAGCGGGAAAAGACGATAATAATAGGAAGATTTGGGCTGTTTGGAAGTAAGGAAATGACCCAGAATGAACTTGCGGCAAAGTTAAACATAAGTCGCAGTTATGTAAGCCGTATAGAAAGGCACGCTCTTAACAAGTTATATGCCCTTTTGGAGAATAAAAAGTTAATAGGATAGCAAAACTTAACATAAAAACTACAAAATCGACAGCAGGGTATGGTATACTTATGCTTAAGCAGTAAGTCGTGCTGTGGCGGAGAAATATATCGCTAAGATGTCCGCCGCAGTCGGATAATACTGCCGTAATAGATAAAAGGAGTATTTAAAATGGATAATATCTCTGATGATAAAATAATTAACGATAATGCTACGAATAATGGCAGTAATAATAATACAGTTATAAGCAGACGTCTTGAGGCAGTACGTGGCATAATGAAAGAAAAAGGCGTGGATATCTATGTTGTAGTAACGGGCGATTACCACATTTCTGAATATGCAGGTGATTACTTTAAGGAAAGAGAATTCATTTCTGGCTTTTCAGGCTCAGCAGGAACAGCAGTTATAACAAGTGACACTGCAGTGCTTTTCACAGATGGCAGATATTTTGTGCAGGCTGAGAAACAGCTTAGCGGTACAGAGTATAAGCTTATGAGAATGGGAAGTGCAGGGGTACCTGCACTCAATGAATATTGCAGGGAACTTTTAAAAGAGGGAATGACAATAGGATTTGACGGAAGATGTGTACAGGCAGGACAGGGAATAGAATTTAAGAAAATGGCTGAATTTAACAAGGCACATTGTAACTATTCATTTGATGCGATAGAACAAATATACAATGACAGGGCAGAATTCCCACACAGCAAGGCATTTTATCTTGATACTATGTATTCAGGAAAGACTATTAAAGATAAGCTTATTGATGTGCGTTGTGCAATGAAAGACAATATGTCAGATGTACATATTATTGCCTCGCTTGATGATATATGCTGGCTTTTTAATATAAGAGGCAGGGATGTACATTGTAATCCTGTTATTATGGCATATGCGGCAGTATATATGGACAAGACTGTTCTGTATACAGATATAGACAGGCTTGATGACTGTATAGATAAACTTATAGAGGCTGGCGTTGAGGTTAAGCCTTATAATGATATATATGAGGATATAAGAAGCATAGCAGGACATAAAGTGCTTATTGATAAAAAGAGGGTTAATACAAGATTATATCTTTATGCTAAGGACAATGATAAGATAGAACTTGTCGAAAAGGAAAATCCAGAGGTTCTCCTTAAGGCAGTGAAGAATGACATAGAAATAACCAACCTTAAGAATGTACATATTGATGATGGTCTTGCCGTGACAAGATTTATATTCTGGCTTAAGAAGGCAGTTAAATCAGGACAGACAATAACAGAAGCATCAGCGGCAGAATATCTTGATAATCTTAGAAGCGGTATAAAGGATTACATTGAATTAAGCTTTGATACAATAAGTGCATACGCTGATAATGCGGCAATGATGCACTATCAGGCTTCAAAGGATAACTGCAGTACGCTAAAGCAGGAGGGGATGCTTTTAGTTGATTCGGGTGGACAATATATGCGTGGAACAACAGATATTACAAGAACTATTGCGTTAGGTGAAGTTACAGATGAGATGAAGAAGTGCTATACGCTGACACTTAAGGGAATGTTGAATCTTGCCAATACAAGGTTTCTTCACGGCTGTACCGGATATAATCTTGATATAATGGCAAGAGCTCCGTTGTGGAATGAGAATATTGATTACAGATGTGGAACTGGTCACGGAGTTGGTTATCTTTTAAATGTCCACGAAGCACCTAATGGATTTAGGTGGAAGCATATACAGGGGGTAAATGACCTTGCTGTATTAACACCGGGTATGGTAACATCAGATGAACCAGGAGTGTATGCTGATGGCAGATTTGGAATAAGAATTGAGAATGAAATAATAGTTACAGAGGATAAGGAAAATGAATATGGCAGGTGGCTTAAGTTTGAAATGCTTACTATGGTTCCTGTGGATTTAGACCTTGTTGATGTACAATATCTTAACTATAAAGATATAGAACAGCTTAATAATTATCATAAACAGGTGTATAATGTGTTAAGCCCATATATGAAAGGTGAGGAATTAGAACAGCTTGTATATAGCACAAGAGAATTGTAAGGAGGCTTTCGGTGTATGCAGATTAAAGAGTTTAAAGAAAAAGAAGTAGATGTGAAGGATAAGTCTTTGAGCAATAAAGTATATTTTGCTGTTGGTGGAATAGTCCTTGCAGTGATATTGATAGTTGCAGTATTTATAAAGGTTAATGAATTTGACATAAGAGATTATATAAAGCCTGTGTATACAGGTGCTGACGGATATGCTTCGGTGACATTTGTTGTAGATGAAGATGCACTGTCTAATAAGCTTTTAGGAAAGAAAGCTGATGACGATAAGAAATATTATGTTAGAAAGTTCATTGAATCAATAAATGTATACACAACAGATACCGATATTAAAAATGGTGATAAAGTCCACTGCGAGATAGAATTTAATGATACCTATGCAGATAATGCAGGTGTTGATATTAATAAGAAGCAGTATACTTATAAGGCTAAAGGCATTAATGCAGGTGCAAAGATAGACATATACAGCGGGGTTGATGTAACATTTTCAGGAATAAGCCCTGATGCCAGAATTATAATAGACAATGACTGGGATGATGATTATCTTAAGACACTTACATTTACTGCGGACAAGGCATCTTCAATTAAACTTAATGACAGTATTAAGGTAAGCTGTGATGTATCTTATGAAGATATGGCAAGGCACGGCATACTTGCCAAAGCCTGTGAGATGATTTATACAGCAGATAAACTTGCTGCTTACTGCGATGATTATACTAAAGTTAATAAAGATGTTATGGCTGACATATATAAAGAGATTAAGGAAACTATCACTAAAGAAACAGAAGATGCAACCTACAGAATGTTGTATGTGGCAACAGGCAACACAGATTACCTGTATCATCTTAATGAAGAAAATGTATCTGATGTCAATATTGATGCGGCGTATTTCCTTAAGGCTTTGGCAGCAGGACAGGAAGCGGATAATTATATTATCGTTCAGGCATCGGCTGTTGTAAGTGATAATGAGAGCAGTGAGCCTGTCAGCTATGTATTCAGATATGCTAATGCGTATATCACAGTTGATGGTGATTTTAATGTAGGACACGATAACCAGAATAAGCGTTTTATATGCGGAACAGACAGAGGGGTACTGTATGAGGAGTATATAGGTGCCCTTTCAGATAATTACAGCATAGACAGAATAGATAATAATTAATAGCTGGCGTTACAGCATACAGAGAAATTAATAGAAGCAGTCGAAGAATAGATAATAATTAATATTTGCTGTTATAGTGTGCAGAAGAATTAATAAAAGTAATCTAAGAACAGATAGTAATTATGGATACAGTGGGAGGAAGTTGAATTGATAACAGTAGAACAACTTTTGATGACAGCGAGGGAAGAAGGCGCGTCAGATGTGCATATTACAGTTGGTGTGCCTCCAAGAATGAGAGTGAACGGACGAATTGCTAATCTTGATTATCCAAGCTTGTCAGAGACAGATTGTAGTAAGATAATATACAGTATAATGGATGACAGGCAGATGGAACTGTTCAGGGATAATAAGCAGATTGAATTTGCATTGTCAGTGCCTAAGGCAGGAAGATACAGAGTCAGTGCATTTATGCAAAAAGGGCTTCCTGCCTGTGCAATACGACTTGTAACAGACAGTGTATCAGCACCAGGGGATATAGGTGTTCCTAAAGAGTTGATTGACATATGTGATAGCGAAAGCGGACTTGTTATTCTTGGCGGAGTGGCAGGAAGCGGTAAATCTACGACAATTGCCTCGATTATTGATTATATTAATGAGAATAAATGTGTTCATATACTGACATTGGAAGACCCTATTGAGTATGTACACACCCATAAAAATGCTATTGTGAACCAGCGTGAGGTAGGCATAGATGTGGCTTCTTATGATGAGGGGCTTAAGCTTGCAATAAGAGAAGATGTAGATGTGATTCAGGTTGGAAGAATGAGTGAGCCAGATACGGTTAAAGCAGTAATAAAAGCGGCTAAAGCCGGAAGTTTTGTTATTGCTGCTGTTGATGTCGCTGGTACTAAAGATATAATTCAGAGCATTATTGATGAATTTCCTCCTTCAGAGAAAGAGAAGATAAATACACAGCTTAAGGAAGTCTTAAAAATGGTTGTGTCACAGAAGTTAATACAACAGGATAAAGATGGCACAAAGGCTTCTTTTGAGATATTAAAGATTAATTAAGAAAATGAGGGTTAAGATGACAAAGCTTGAAGAAATAATATCTTGTATTAAAGGAAACAGTGTGTATGTACAGATGCACAATTTTCCAGATCCTGATGCTATAGCAAGTGCATATGGTATGAAGTATCTTTTAAGAGCAGAAGGGATAGATGCACAGATTGTATATAAGGGCAGTATTGAAAATACAGTTACCGCAAAGATGGTAAAGCTTCTTAATATTGATATTCTTGAAGTAAAAAGTGCCTGGGAACTGGATTGTAACAGAGAAGTTATTATTGTTGATGCACAGAATGGCAATGCCAACATAATAGATATGCACTCAGACAAGACAATCTGTATAGACCATCACCCAGTATATAATGACAGCAAATATGTATTTAAGGACATAAGACCAGATGTCGGGGCATGTGCTTCAATCATAGCTTCGTATTATATAGAAAATGATGTTGTTATTGATATTCATATGGCAACGGCACTGCTCTATGGAATAAAGGTTGATACAGCAGATATGAAGCGTGGTGTTACAAAGCTGGATCTTGATATGTTCTATTATCTTTACAACCGTGCAGACCATAAAGTTCTTAATAATCTTGACACAAGCGTAAGACAGTATGACGATTTAAAAGCTTATGCCTATGCAATTGCCAATGTTGATATACAGAATGACATCTGTTTTGCAAGTGCAGGGGACAACTGCAAGGAGTCATTGATTGCCTCTATATGCGATTTTATAATGTCTTTGGATGGTGTTAATCTTGCAATAGTATATTCGGCTAAAGAAGAGGGTATAAAGCTGTCAATAAGAAGTAATGGAAGCTACGATTCGGGAAGAATATCTAATAAAGCATTATGTGATATAGGTAATGGTGGCGGACACGAGCATATGGCTGGTGGTTTTATAAGCTATGATAAGTTAGAAAGAAAAGATGCCGCAGGCATAAGAGAAATCATAAAAAACAGATTTATGTCAGAAGTTAATAAAGTAAATAAATAATAAAAAAGACTTGCATAATATGTATACATATGATATATATAATATATTGAAATACATATTATGCCAGTTGATAATAATAATATTTCAATATTAGTAATCTTAGGCAGTATGTCTTAAGATTAGTGAGTTATCGTTAATGAATAATTAGTTAATATTAACAATTAACAGGCTGATATTGATGATTAGTGAGTTGTTGTTAATAATTGCTGAGCAGTTATTAATGAGTATTCTTTGGTAATATTATGCTCTATAATATTACATTCCCAATTATTTAAAATGTTACAACTAAATAGTATTGCAGGGACTTATGATTATTGTAGTTATTATAATCGTTTTAGTTATGGCTATAGCTTTAGTTATAGTTGTAGTGATAAGTTTGAGAAAGGAAAAGGGTGAGATGTGTTTAGCAGAGTGATAAGTGCGGCTGTATACGGAATTGATGCATATATTGTTAATGTAGAAACAGACGTTGGTTTTGGACTTCCGACATTTGATATGAGTGGAGCACTTGGGTCTAAGGTAAGAGAGGCGAAAGACAGGGTCAGGGTGGCAATTAAGAATTCGGGTATTGAACTTACACCGCAGAAGATAGTTATTAATATATCGCCAGCCAATATAAGAAAGGAGGGCACAATATACGACCTTCCAATTGCAATAGGGATACTGGCGGCAAATGGCTGTTTTGATTTAAAGATATTGGAAAATGTATTGATTATAGGCGAGGTAAGTCTTGACGGAAGCATTAATCCGGTTAAAGGAGTGCTTCCTATGGTATGTGCGGCTAAAGAGGCAGGAATTGACAACTGCATAATTCCGAAGGCTAATATAGCAGAGGGCAGAATTATGAATAATATTAATATATATGGAGTTGAAACGCTAAGCCAGACTATAGAGATATTAAAGAATATAGCCGTAATAGATGGAAGTAGAAAGAATATAAAGCAGGCTGATGTGAAATCTGGTGAATGTAATAAGTCAGATGGCAACATTAATAATGATACTTATAATGTATTGGAACGCTCGCGGGTTAAGTTTACATATGGTTCAGAAGTGAAAAATAATAATCACTCGTGCAGTTATAATATTGATTATAGTGATATATCAGGGCAGGAAGCTGCAAAGCGTGCAACGATGATAGCTGTATCAGGTATGCATAATATAATGTATATAGGTCCACCAGGGAGCGGCAAGACAATGCTTGCCCAGAGAATACCGACAATAATGCCGGATATGGATTATGAGGAGCAGTTAAGGCTTACGAAGATATATAGTGTCGCAGGACTGCTGGATAGTGAGGGTGGAATTATGGTAAAAAGACCATTTAGAAATCCACACCATACAATAACACAGGCGGCGTTGCTTGGAGGAGGAGCTGTGCCAAGACCGGGAGAAATAACGTTATCGGAGGGTGGTGTGTTATTTTTGGATGAGATGACGGAATTTAATCAGGTTATTATGGAAGCGTTAAGACAGCCTTTGGAGGATAAGGTTATAACGCTTGTAAGGGTTAATGCAGCGTATACATATCCAGCACATTTTATGCTTGCAGCAGCTATCAATCCGTGTAAATGCGGCTATTATCCTGACAGGAACAGGTGCCATTGTTCGGAATATGACATAAGAAGATATATAGGAAGAATAAGCAATCCTATGTGGGACAGATTTGATATGTGTGTTAAGGTTGATGAGGTATCCTATGAAGTTATGAGGAATAAGGGAAATGTGGATACTATATATAATTCTACCGATATGAAAAATAAAGTTGAAGCCGCAAGACAAATGCAAAAGGACAGATTCAAAAAGCTTGATATTAATTATAATTCGCAGATGGGAGTGAGGGAAATACATAAATACTGTACATTGAATGTGGAGTGCAATGAGCTTATGGAGAGAATGTATAAGCAGCACCATATGAGTGCCAGGGCATATAATAAAGTTCTAAAGACAGCAAGGACAATCGCTGATCTGAAGGGAAGTGTTAATATAGAAAAAGAGCACCTTACGGAAGCGTTATTCTATAAGAACTGCGAGGTGAAAAGTTGATAAAATATGATGAATTTCTTGAAGAATATTACTGGTATTGGCTTAATAATATTAGAAACATAGGAAGAAGAAAGATTAGTAAGCTGTTGAAAAGATTCGATTCCCCTAAGGAAATATATAACGCTGGCTCAGAATATTTAAAATGCTGCGGATTGTCTTGCAAAGATGCAGAAAATATAATCAGCTCAGTTAAAGATGAACAGATATATAGGGATTATAATGCCTTAGTGAAAAGCAGTATTAAATTCACACATCCGGGGAAAGCGGACTATCCTGCACAGCTTATGGAAATATATGATTATCCATATGGACTATATTATAATGGAAAGCTTCCTGACAGTGATAAGCCTTCAGTGGCAATTGTAGGTTCGAGGCAGGCAAGTCAATATGGAATGATGGTAGCGGCCAGGCTGGCATATGAGATGTCTTCATATGGAATACAGATTATAAGTGGCATGGCTGTTGGGATAGATACTGCCGCACATAAAGGAACACTTGATAATTCAGGATATACTTGTGCAGTATTAGGAAGTGGAGTTGACATTTGTTATCCAGCTTGTAATATAGGGCTGTTTACTGATATAAAAAAGACTGGTGGTGTAATGTCAGAATATCCGGCAGGAGTAAAACCGGTCTGTGGACAGTTTCCGGAAAGAAACAGATTAATAAGCGGTCTGTCTGATGCAGTTGTAGTTGTTGAGGCAAGGGCAAAGAGTGGTTCGTTAATAACTGTAGACCAGGCGTTAGAGCAGAATAAGGATGTATATGTTATACCGGGGAGAGTTGGAGATTCATTAAGTGAGGGCTGTAATGAACTTATAAAATCAGGAGCTTATATAATGACTAAAGCTGAGGATATTTTAGAGTGTGACAGGATAAAAAATAAGCTGTCAGGCATTAACGGTATACCGGAATATCTGCAAAAGTTGGAATCTGTATCACAATTTGAACTTGCAACACCTAAAAATATGGTGTATAGTTGTGTGGATTTGTATCCAGTGGGTATTAATGAACTAATTAATAAGACAGGATTATCATTACAGACAGTAAGCGGTGCCTTAGTTGAATTGGAATTAGAGGGTAAAATCAAAGAGACTGCACATAATTGTTATGCAAGAGTGTAGCTTTTGGTTAATACTAAAAGACAGTAGAATATATTGTTTTGTTAGAGATTAGGCATTGTGGTAGCATATATTAAAGGAGTTAATATTAATGGCAAAGTATCTTGTAATAGTGGAATCACCAGCAAAGGTGAAGACAATTAAAAAGTTTTTGGGTTCTAATTATGAAGTTATGGCATCTCAAGGGCATGTAAGAGATCTTCCGAAAAGCCAGATGGGAATAGATGTGGATAATGATTTTGAGCCTAAATATATTACAATCCGTGGTAAAGGCGAGATACTTGCCGCACTTCGTAAGGAAGCCAAGAAGGCTGATAAAGTATACCTTGCAACCGATCCCGATAGAGAGGGAGAAGCTATATCGTGGCATTTGTCTAAGGCGTTAAAGTTGGAAGATAAGGATATATACAGAATAACATTTAACGAAATTACTAAGACAGCAGTTAAAGCAGCTATAAAAGATGCAAGAAAGATAGATATGAATCTTGTTGATGCACAGCAGGCAAGAAGGGCTCTTGACAGAGTTGTTGGCTACAGTATAAGCCCTGTACTCTGGGCTAAGATAAAGAGAGGTCTTAGTGCAGGACGAGTACAGTCTGTGGCATTGAGAATAATATGTGACAGGGAGAATGAAATAGATGCTTTTATTCCAGAAGAATACTGGACAATGGATGCAGTCTTAGACGTAGAGGGAGAGAAAAAGCCAGTAACTGCCAAGTTCTATGGTGATGTCAATGGAAAGATTGATATCAAGAATAAAGAACAGATGGAAGATATCAAGAAAAAGCTTGAAGGCTGTGAGTATAGCGTTGACAGCATAAAGAGAGGGGAGAAGATTAAGAAGTCCCCACTTCCATTTACAACAAGTACATTACAGCAGGAGGCTTCAAAGACACTTAACTTTGCTACAGCCAAGACTATGCGTATTGCACAGCAGTTATATGAAGGCGTTGATATTGCCGGCAAGGGGACTATTGGTGTCATAACATATTTAAGAACTGATTCTACAAGAGTTGCAGAGGAAGCACAGGCAGCTTCAAAGGAATATATTGAAGCTAATTATGGTGCAGAGTATCTTATGAAAGATGACCTTAAGAAAAAAGAAGATAAAAAGATACAGGATGCCCATGAAGCGATAAGACCAACTGATATTACACTTACTCCAGTTGTTATTAAAGAGTCGTTGTCAAGGGATCAGTTCAGATTATATCAGCTTATATGGAAAAGATTTGTTGCAAGCCAGATGGCACAGGCTGTATATGAGACAACTTCTGTTAAGATAGCTGCTGGTGATTACCGCTTTAATATATCAGCTTCAAAGCTCTCATTTGATGGTTTTATGTCTGTATACAAGAGTGATGATGACAAGGAAGAGGCTAATGCTTTAGTAAAAGGTATTGATGAGAATTCAAAGCTTTCTTTGGAAGAACTTAAGGAAGTACAGCATTTTACACAGCCACCAGCACATTTTACGGAAGCTTCATTAGTAAAGGCTCTTGAGGAGCTTGGAATAGGAAGACCAAGTACTTATGCTCCTACAATATCAACTATAATTGCAAGACATTACATCGCTAAGGAACAGAAAAATCTTTATGTAACAGAGCTTGGAAAGGCTGTTAATGACTCAATGATGAAAGCATTTCCGCAGATAGTTGATGTCAACTTTACAGCTAATATGGAGTCGCTTCTTGATGGAGTTGCTGACGGAGATGTTAAGTGGAAAGAGCTTATAAAGAATTTCTATCCAGATTTAAAGGAGTCTGTTGATAAGGCAGAAAAGGATCTTGAAAATGTAAAGATAGAAGATGAAGTTACAGATGTAATATGTGACCAATGTGGACGTAATATGGTTATAAAATATGGTCCACATGGCAAGTTCTTAGGGTGTCCTGGATTTCCAGAGTGCCACAATACCAAGCCATATCTTGAAAAGATTGGTGTTGCCTGCCCAAAGTGTGGTAAGGATATAATTCTTAAGAAGACTAAGAAAGGAAGGATGTTCTATGGTTGTGAGGGATATCCGGAATGTGATTTTATGAGCTGGCAGAGACCATCGGATAAGAAGTGTCCTAAGTGCGGTGGCATAATGCTAATAAAAGGCAACAAGCTTGTATGTGCCAATGAAGAGTGCGGTTATATATTAGATACTGCTAAAAATGATAATTGATATGTAACATATATCAAATTAAAAAGTGATAATGAACAATTTGGGTATGTTTTACAGAGAATTGTCAGATAAAATGTGGTAAATTAGTTGAAAATTCAAAAGTTGTGTGATAGTATTTGATTATACAGATGTTTATCGGTGTAATTTAATATATGGAGGAATAAAAGATGAGTGTACAACTTTTGGATAAGACAAGAAAAATTAACAAGCTTCTGCATAACAATCATTCTGCAAGAGTTGAATTCAATGATATGTGTGCAGTGTTAAGCGGTATACTTGAGTCTAATATTCTTGTTATAAGCAGAAAAGGTAAAGTCCTTGGCACTGGATACTATGAGGGTGTTGAAGTAATCAGTGAGCTTGTATATGATAAGGTAGGCGGCTTTGTTGATGAGATGCTTAACGAAAGATTGTTAAGTGTATTGTCAACCAAGGAGAATGTTAATCTTTCAACATTAGGATTTACAATTGAGAATGTAAAGAAGTTTCAGGCGTTAATTGCTCCTGTGGAGATAGCTGGAGAGAGGCTTGGAACATTATTTATGTATAAGAGTGACAGCTCATATGAAATAGACGATATTATTTTAAGCGAGTATGGCACGACAGTAGTTGGACTTGAGATGATGCGTTCAGTTAATGAAGAGACTGCAGAAGAAAGCAGAAAGAAGAAGATAGTAAGATCAGCTATTGATACACTGTCAACATCTGAACTTGATGCTATTAAGAGTATATTTAAAGAACTTGATGGCAATGAAGGAACGCTTGTCGCAAGTAAGATTGCTGATAATGTCGGCATAACAAGATCAGTAATTGTCAATGCTTTAAGAAAATTTGAGAGTGCGGGTGTTATTGACTGCAAGTCATCAGGAATGAAAGGAACATATATAAAAGTCGTTAATGAATATGTGTTTGAAGAGCTTTCTAAACTTGATGATTAATTATTTATGATATATGCGGATGGGTAATTGCATATATAAAGCAATTATTAATGGATTGTTTGTATGGTTATAGAGGGAGAGAGCTGTTGTCAGCTCTTTCTTTTTTATTTTAGTAATAAAATATTAAGTGTTTTTGTAAAAATACAGCAAAATATTCAAAAAGATAAAAAAAAACTTGTTTTTTTGTCGTAAATTATTATAATGGTAGTTAGTGTAATTATGTTTAATGTCCATAATTGGAAAGGGGTATATATGAGCTCGGGAATGTTTGGTTATGTAGATGTATTAAAGACCGCAGCTGATGCAAGCTGGGCGAGAGAGGAAGTATTGACTAATAATATAGCTAATGTTGATACACCTAATTACAAAAGACAGGATGTGGAATTTACTACTTATTTAAAGTCTGCATTGAGCCGTTCAGGAGGAGATTCAACATCTCTTACTAACAGAGTTAACAATATTAATTATAATGATGTTACTATGAGAACTTATACTGATAATTCTACTTTATCATACAGATTAGATGGTAATAATGTGGATTTATCAACAGAGAATGTTGAACTTGCATCAGAACAGCTTAATTATAATGGCTTGATTGACAGTATGAATAATGAATTTACACGTTTTAAAGCGGTACTTAAGTAATAAGACTGGTTAGTTTACTAAAGAAGTTAATATTTATTTAAAGCGGGATTGGAGGATTATTGATATGTCAATGTTTGCGGCATTTAATATAAGTGCATCAGGAATGACAGCACAGCAGTTAAGAACAGATGTTATTTCACAGAATATAGCTAATGCTAATACTACAAGAACAAGTGACGGAACAGCATATGTTAAGAAGTCGGTTGTATTTACAGAAAAGACTGTTACATCAGGTATGGCTGGAAGGTCAGTTTATTCATCATCAGGAACAACATTTGCAGATGCGTTAAGAGCAGCTAATGGTGGAGTAGTGGGCAGCGGTGTTAAAGTTACATCTATATATGATGATACTTCTACAGATATGAATATGGTATATGACCCATCTCATCCGGATGCAGATGAGAATGGATATGTTACATATCCTAATGTTAATGTTGTTCAGGAGATGACAGACCTTATAGATGCATCAAGGTCATATGAAGCTAATATTTCAGCATTTAACTCAAGTAAAGATATGGCATCAAAGGGACTTACTATCGGACAGTCATAATTCAGGGATTGAATTATATCATCAGATAAAAGATTAATTAATATAGATTGGATGGAGGAATTGTGATATGGATTTAACAACAGCAGTTAATTCGCTTGGGAGTGATTATGTTAATAAGGTGTCTGACCTTTTAACTAATAAGACTAATACAGCTTCAGGCACAACAGATGACTCATCATTTGATTCAGTATTTAATGCTGTTTCGGGACTATTGGATAGTACCAATTCATATATTCAGCAGGCACAGCAGGCGGAAGTTGATTATGCACTTGGTAATATGACTAATACACACGAGTTAGGAGTGTATCAGCAGAAAGCTAATATTGCCCTGCAATATACAGTTGCAATAAGAGATAAAGCACTTGAGGCATATAAAGAAATAATGAATATGCAGATATAATTACTTAGGAGTTAATAATGGCAGATAAATTGAAACAGATCCCTCAGAAGTTATTAGACATCTGGAAGAGTTGGTCAGTAAAACAAAGAGTATTAATAATAGGTTCAATCGTTGCTTTTATAGCGGTTGTGAGCATAGTGGCAATTGTGCTTACAAGACCTAAGTATGAGGTACTTGTAACGTGTGAAGATTATACAGAGATGAATTCGGTAACTACACTGCTTACGGACAATAATCACAAATATAAAATTAATAATATGGTAGTAAGTGTTAATTCCAAAGAGCTTACAGCCTGTAAAATGCTTCTTGCAAGCCAGAATATACAGTCAGATGGCTATACATTTGAAGATGCTATGAAGAGAAGCTTTACAACAACAGATTCGGACAGTACCAAGCAGTATGCCCATTATCTTGAGACTAAGCTAGAGGGCGATCTTAAGGATATGGACGGAGTTAAGGATGCTTCCGTTACAATTAATATGCCTGAGAAGACTAATTCATTTTATCAGGCAGCATCAGATGCTACAGTAGCAGTTAAACTCGTTACAACAAAGGATATTAATGAAGATGCAGCTGAGAGTATGGCTTCGCTTCTTGCTATGGCGGTTGGCAATGATTCAACTAAGAGCATTACTATTATAGATAACAAAGGTAATACATTATTTAATGGAGCTGCTGGTAATAATTCAACATCAGGTGTGGGAATGAACAGCAAGTTAAAGTACAAATCACAGATTGAAGCTACAACAAGCAGTTCGCTTCTTAGAAATATTGTTTCAACAGGATTATATGATGATGCTGTTATAACACTTAATTATGAACTTGACTGGAATACAGTTAATACAATTGCAAAAGAATATACAGCACAGGAAGGAAGAGAAGAAGGGTTATACAGTCATTCTTATGAACAGGAGTCTGTAGGTACTAATGGTGCAAGTGGTACACCTGGTACAACAAGTAACAGTGGAACAACATATGATATTACAGATGGTACAACATCAACATCTACATATACTGTTAAGGAATATGATTATCTTCCTAACGAGCTTGTAACAACAACTAATACAGACCCAGGTGCTATAGTGAAAAATGGTTCATCTATAGCTGTAACACTTATTAAGAATGTTACATATGAAGAGACACAGGCTAAGAAGCTTGGTTATCTTGATGGAAAAGACTGGGATACATTTAAGAGTGAGAATTCTGAACCAGTAACACTTAATGTTGATAATTCGTGGGTGGATATTATATCAAAGGGTACAGGTATTGACCCGGCTAATATATCAGTAGTGGCTTACCAGAAGAATTCATTCCAGGATAAGGCTTCAAGCAATATATTAAGCAAGGCATCGTTCTGGGTACAGATTGTACTTGCAGCTGCAATACTTGGAATCCTTGTGCTTGTGATTATTAGAAGTGCAAGACCTCTTACAGTGGAAGAAAAAGAACCAGAGCTTTCTGTTGAGGAAATGCTTGCTTCTACGAGAGAGAACCAGCCATCAGTTGACGATATTGACTTACAGGAGAAGTCAGAGACGAGAAAGGCAATCGAGAAGTTCGTGGACGAGAATCCAGAAGCTGTTGCATTGCTATTGCGTAACTGGCTTAATGAAGATTGGAATTAATGATTTGATTTGGGAGTGAGGATAAATGGCACGACAGAACGCTAACGGCGAAAAAAATATGGATGGAGTTGAAAAGGCTGCGATACTTCTTATAGCACTTGGACCTGAGAAATCAGCACAGATTTTCAAGCATCTTAAAGAAGACGAAATAGAACAGCTTACACTTGAAATTGCTAATACTAGCAGTGTATCTCCACAGACAAAAGAGCAGGTGCTCAATGATTTCTATGAAGTGTGTCTTGCACAGCAGTATATTGCAGAAGGTGGTATCGGATACGCTAAAGAGCTTCTTGAGAAGTCTTTAGGAGAAGAAAAGGCAAAGGCTGTTATAGGAAAACTTACAGCAAGCCTTCAGGTACGTCCATTCGAATTTATCAGAAGAACAGATTCTTCACAGCTGCTCAACTTTATACAGGATGAGCATCCACAGACTATTGCTCTTATATTATCATACCTTCCTCCTTCACAGGCATCGGCAGTTATATCATCTTTGCCACCTGAAAAGCAGGCAGATGTTGCAAGGAGAATAGCCCAGATGGATAGAACATCACCAGATGTTATCAAGCAGGTTGAAAAGGTACTTGAGAAGAAGCTTGCTTCTTTAGTAAATCAGGATTACACAATTGTTGGTGGTGTGGATGCCATTGTTGAAATCCTCAATTCTGTTGACAGAGGAACAGAAAGACATATTATGGAAACTCTCGAAGTCGAAGAGCCAGAGCTTGCTGATGAAATCCGTAAGAAAATGTTCGTATTTGAAGATATTCTTTCGCTTGATGACAGAGCAATCCAGAGAGTTCTTAGAGATGTTGATAATGGAGATCTTGCTCTTGCCCTTAAGGGAGCTGCAGAAGAAGTTCAGAATGTTATTCTTAATAATCTTTCAAAGCGTCTTGCTGTTATGATAAAGGAAGATATGGAATATATGGGACCTGTTCGTATGAAGGATGTTGAAGAGGCACAGCAGAAGATTGTTAATATTATAAGAAAGCTTGAAGATTCAGCAGAGATTGTTATTGCAAGAGGCGGAGGTGACGAGATAATTGTCTAATCTGTTAAAAAGAGGCACTACAGTAAGTAGTGATGAGAGAGTTATAGATTATAACGACCTTGTTAAAAGTAAGTTAAAGCATATTATAGAAATTCAGAATAACAAAGATAATGTTGATGCAGACGGTTTTGTTAATGGACTTAAGGCAGATGTTGTAGAACAGCTGCTCACAGGTTCAGAAGACGATATGAATGAAGAAGCGGCAACTGATGCCAGTTATGAAGCACAAGCTGCTTCAATAATAGAGAATGCCAGCAACGAAGCACAGAGTATCAAGGATGAGGCTAATGAAATTCTTGCACAGGCACATATGGAGGCGGACAGGCTTTTACAAGAAGCTAAGAAGCAAGGATACCAACAAGGTGCAGAAGGTGCAAGACAGGAATACGAAGATAAGGCGGCTCAGCTTGCAAGAGATTATGAAGCAAAGGCTGAACAGTTAACAAATGAATATGAACAGCTTAAAGCAGCTATTGAGCCAGAGCTTGTTAATACAATAACTGATGTATTCAGAAAAGTTACAAGAGTTGTATCTGATGATAATCAGGATATAATACTTGGCCTTATCGGTAATGTCCTTAAGAATGCAGAGACAAGCAATGATTTTGTTATTAAGGTTTCACCAGAAGATTATAAGTTCTTAACAAATAATCAGGGCAAGATATATTGTGCGGTATCTAAAGAGATTAATCTTGATATTGTTGCAGATACAACAATGAAGAAGAATGAATGTATAATAGAGACAGATGCAGGTGTATTTGACTGTAGCCTTGATATAGAACTTAACAATCTTATTAAGGATATTAAGTTGTTAAGCTGTATGTAAGTTATAAAGCTATATAAAATGATAATTATATGGCAGGTACTCTGGCATATTGTTATACAGATACAGGGAGGAAGAAGATTTGTCACTACTAAATATAGATAAATATTATTCTTTGACAGAGAAATCTTTCTATAAGAAGCTTGGAAAGGTTACTAAGATTGTAGGTCTTACAATAGAGTCAATAGGACCGGATGCCAAGCTTAATGATTTATGTAAAATTTACTCAGCTGACAGAAGTCAGGTGTTATTTGCAGAGGTGGTAGGATTTAAGGATTCTAGAGTTCTTCTTATGCCATTTGATGTTGTTGATGGAATTGGACCTGGAAGTATTGTTGAGAATACTGAAAAACCATTAGAGGTTAAGGTTGGAGATGATATTTTAGGACATACTTTAGATGGACTTGGCAATCCTACAGACGGTGCAGAGCTTAACCTTGAGAGTGCTTATTCGGTAGAAGCTGCACCACCAGATCCTATGGAAAGAGAGATTATCAGTGAAATTCTTCCACTTGGAGTTAAGGCAGTTGATGGCCTGCTTACAGTAGGTAAAGGACAGAGAATTGGCATATTTGCAGGTAGTGGTGTAGGTAAGAGTACATTGCTAGGTATGTTTGCAAGAAATACAAAGGCAGATATTAATGTTATTGCACTTATAGGCGAGCGAGGCAGGGAAGTAAGAGAATTTGTTGAGAGGGATTTAGGTCCTGAAGGTATGAAACGAAGTGTTCTTGTAGTTGCTACATCAGATAAGCCGGCACTTATAAGAAATAAGGCTGCTAAGACAGCGACAGCTATTGCAGAATATTTCAGGGATCAGGGAAAAGATGTTCTTCTTATGATGGATTCATTGACACGTTTCTCTATGGCACAAAGAGAGATTGGACTTGCATCTGGTGAACCACCTGTTACAAGAGGTTATCCACCGAGTGTATATAGTGAGATGCCTAAGCTGCTTGAGAGAGCAGGTATGTCAGATAAAGGCTCAATTACAGGTCTGTATACAGTTCTTGTTGATGGTGATGATTTTAATGAACCTATTACAGATACGGCAAGAAGTATCCTTGATGGTCATATAATGCTTTCAAGAAAGTTAGGACATAAGAATCATTATCCTGCTATTGATGTGCTTCAAAGTATATCAAGATGTATGAGCCAGATAGTATCCAAGGAACATAAGAAAGCAGCAGGCAGGTTAAAGACAGTGCTTGCTACATATAATGAAGCGGAAGACCTTATTAATATTGGGGCTTATAAGAGCGGCTCGAACAGGAATATTGATTATGCGATATCCAAGATAGATGCTGTTAACAGATTTCTTATGCAGCAGACAGATGAGAAGTTCTCACTGGATGAAGAATTGAATGCTTTATATGATTTGTTCAGTGATTATGAGGATTTTGAGAATGGAAGCCTGAAGCTTGGCGAACAGCCAAAAGCACCACAGAGAGCACAGGCAAGACGATAAATGTTGAAATCTTAATATATCTAATGTAAATATATACCAATTATCGATAAGTTGTGATAAAATATAACAGGTATGAGGGCTGATATAATATGGCAAAATTCATATATAGTATGCAGAATGTACTTAACATAAAAGAAAGAATGGAGACGCAGGCTAAGACAGAATATGCCCAGATGCTTGGAGCACTTCATGATGAGGAAGTGAAGATGCACAATATTATGTCAACACTTAATTCGTATAAGGTACAGGCTTCGCAGCTATCTATAGGAAAGCTTGATATAGCTAAGATCAGAAGATGTAATGAAGCTATTAAGATTACAGAAGATATGGCAAAGAACCAGGCTGTAATGGTTAAGCTGGCGGAAAGAAATGTTGAGGCTTCAATGAAGCGTCTTGCAGATGCAGTTAAGGAAAGAAAAGTTCAGGAAAAGCTGAAAGAAAAGGCTTTTGAGCAGTTCCTACAGGAGCTTAATGCACAGGAGATGAAAGAGATTGATGAAGTTGTAAGCTTTAATTATAATGATAGAGAAGAAGACGAATAAACGGAGAGCAGATTACTATGGCAAAGAAGAAATCCAAGGAAGAATTAGATATTGATGACAGCTTAGATCTGAATGATGAAGAAGAAAGTTCAGGCGGCAATAAGCTTCTTAACGCATTTATTGTAGTGGTTGTAATTGCTATATGGCTTGTCATATTTGGCTTGTTGATAAAGATGAATGTCGGTGGAATAGGAAGTATGCTAAGACCATTCCTTAAGAATGTTCCAGTTATCAACAGAATTCTTCCAGAGGCAACAGATGAAGAGATAGCTGAAGAGACAGGAAGCAAGTATAAGAATCTTGCTGAGGCAATAGACAGAATTAATGAACTCGAAGCAGAACTTGCACAGTATAAGGATGCAGGAACAGCTGATTCATCAACAATTGCTGATTTACAGGCAGAGATTGCCAGATTAAAAGTATTTGAAGATAACGCACAGTATTATCAGGATTTAAAGGATAAGTTCGACAGGGAAGTTGTCTATACAGATAATGCACCAGATATATCCAATTACAAATCGTGGTATGAGTCTATAGATGCAGATAATGCGGCAGAATTATATAAGCAGGTTATAAAAGATCTTGAGTATTCTCAGAAGATTAAGGACTGGGCAGAGGCATATGCTAAGATGGATGCAGCCAGTGCCGCTGCAATTCTTGAAGAGATGACAGGTGATACGAACCTTGTATCACAGATATTACAGTGTATGACATCTAAGCAGAGAGCAGCTGTACTTGCAGAGATGGATCCGGTATATGCAGCTAAGATTACAAAGATTACTCATCCATAATATTTTGGTAATCAGACATAATGTCTTATTACATATAATCATTACAAGAAAGGAGGAATACATATGGTTAGTCCAGCAGTAGTTGGAACAGGCAGCACCAATAAGGTGTCTGGAACTGCACAGACTAAGGCATCAGCTAAGAAATCGGGCGATTTCAAGTCAGTGATGGCAGATTCTCTTGCAAATGGGGCAACTAATGGTAATATTGGCAAGACTAATATCAAAGATAACCTTATTAATGTTCAGAATACTAACACTAATAAGATATCTGCAAAGAATAATACATCAGAAGATAAGAGCAGTGTTACAGGTTCGGCTAAGAATGCTGATACATCTAGTATATCAGATGTTAATTCCAAGGCAGATAATAAAGATGTCACAGATACAGTAAAAGAAGTGTGCGAAGATATTAAAGATGCTATTAAAGAAGAATTCGATGTATCAGATGAAGACATCAAAGTGGCTATGGAGTTACTTGGGCTTACAGCACTGGATCTTCTTTCAACTGCCAAAGTAGCAGAGCTTATTGAACAGCTTACAGGAACAGATGCACTTACACTAATAACTAATGAGGATATGATGCAGAGCTTTAATAACATTATCAATGTTGTGGATGAAGCTAATGCTGATATAGCAGGTATGCTTGGAGTTAAGACAGAAGAAGTTGGAATTGTTCTTGGACAGAACGATATAGCACCTGTAGTTAATTCAGAAGATACAGCTAAGCAGGATAATGTTAAAGAATCAGATGCTAAGAATGCAGATGATAATATTAACCAGACAGTAGATAATCAGGAAAGCTTAAGTGAAGTTCTTGCTAAGAAGATTACAACAGAAAGCGATGGCAAGGCAAAGAATAATATGTCGGAGTCTAACGAAGCCAACAACAAAGTTACATATGCTGATGTTGCGGATAATATGATATCTAATATTACAGATACATTTGCTGACATTATAACAGAAGATATTTCAACGGTTAAAGAAGCCGACATCGTCAATCAGGTTATAGACAGTGTAAAGCTTATGGCATCAAGAGAACTTACAAGTATGGAAGTTATGCTTAATCCAGAACATCTTGGAAGCGTGCACATTACAGTTACAGCCCGCAACGGAATTGTCTCTGCACAGATTGCAGCTCAGAATGAGCAGGTAAAGACAGCACTTGAGAACCAGATGGTTACATTAAGGGAGCAGTTTGAAAGTCAGGGACTTAAAGTTGATGCTGTGGAGATTACAGTTATGGCACATAGCTTTGAAGCAGGCCAGAATTTCGGACAGAGTGAATCTGAAAGAAAGCAGGGCGAAAGCAAGGTGCATAGAAAGCTTGATCTTTCTTCATTTGATGATGAATTAGAAGAAGATTTAGAGAGTACAGCTCCAGCACCTAAGGCAGAGGGAAGCAGTGTTGAATATCTTGCATAGAACAAAGACATGTATTAAATTACTATTTTAATTGAATAAAGAAAGGAGAACACATATGGCAGTAGATTCATCTAATGCAGTATCGCAAAGCCAGATTATCAGTTCTACATCTAAGACAACGAATACTAAGAAGTCTAACACACTTAATATGGAGAACTTCTTGAGCCTTTTAGTAGCAGAAATGCAGAATCAGGATCCGCTTGAACCAACAAGTAATTCAGATTATATGGCTCAGATGGCAACATTCTCACAGGTAGAAGCTACAACAGAGATGAATGAAAAAGTGCTTAGCCAGACAGCATCTAATCTTATTGGTAAAGCTGTTATTGTAAAGACAGATATGAATACATCTGGCTATGCTGGTGGTGTGGTTAATGGCTGGCAGGAGATTGATGGTATAATATATCTTGGTATTAACGGCGGTCTTTATGATATTAATGATGTTGATCAGGTGATTGACAAAGATTACTATGAAAAATGGAATGCATCTAATGGTTCTAATAGTTCATCTGGAAGTACAGACAGCACAACAGGCAGTACTGATTCAACAGATGATAAAAAGGACAGCACAGATTCTACTGATAAGTCAGAAGCAGCTGGGTCAGAAGAATAGAATTCGTACAGGAAAGGGATTGAATGTACATAATGCTTTAATTTAATTGATGTAAGATGGGAGATGTCTATGAATAATATACTCAATGGCAGCGTTACTTCAATTGAAAGAATGGCAGAGGTTATCAGTAAGAGAAAGAAACAGGATGTTAATGCCACATATGATGGCCCTTCATTTACTGAAATATTAAGTCGTCAGCAGTCAATTGATGAGCTTGTCGCAGACAGAACTTCAGGTGTAGCATATGGGCTTAAATTCACTAAACATGCAGATGCAAGACTTGAACAGAGAGATATAAGACTAACTGACGAACAGATGATAAGGCTTGAAGAGGGAACGAAGAAGGCATATAGCAAAGGAATCAAAGAGTCTTTGGTTCTTGTTGATAATCTTGCGTTCATAGTCAATACTGATAAGAAGACAGTAATAACAGCTATTGACCAGAATTCAAGTGATGACAACATTTATACCAATATTGATGGCGCAGTAGTTATGTAACAGGACCGGTAAGGATGTTATTCATCTCTGACTGACAGATGAGATGATACGCCTCAATGTTTAATAAGAATATTAAATAACGCGGTTACGCAGTATGGAGGAATAATATTATGATGAGAGCATTGTTCTCTGGTGTGTCAGGCTTAAAATCACATCAGACAAGAATGGATGTTATAGGTAATAACATTGCAAATGTTAATACAGTAGCTTACAAATCACAGTCGATGACATTTAGTGAAGTGTTTTACCAGACAACACAGACAGCTACAGGACCTAATGCCGATACAGGTAAAGGTGGTACTAATGCTATGCAGATTGGTCTTGGCTCTTCAGTGGGTTCTATATCAACAGCAATGACAACAGAAGGTGCAACAGAGAGAACAGATAATGCAACTGATCTCGCTATTACAGGCTGTAACGCATTCTTTATTGTAAGCAGCGGTGGTAATACATATTTTACAAGAGCTGGTAACTTTACAAAGGATGAGTCAGGTGCATTGGTTACACAGTCTGGTGCAAGCGTACTTGGATGGCAGGTTGACAGCGAGACTGGTGAGATATTAAAGGATAAGGTATCACCTCTTTATCTTGAAAGTGATGCTGTTAAATATACATTACCAGAAAGAACAACAGGACTTACACTTGCTGGTAATATTAATTCAACAGAGTCTGATGATGTAACAACAACGCTTAACTTCTATGACAGCCTTGGTAGTTTATATCAGGCAACAGTAGTTCTTCATAAGGAAGGACAGACAGGTAATGATGTTACATACTCAATAACAGCATCTTCAATAACAAAGGATGGCGAAAAGACAGACCTTACACTTACAACAAGTAACACACTTGTGTTTAATTCAGTTACAGGTCTTTCTAATGAAGCTAATGCTAATATTGAATTTACAGTTGAGAGTCCAACAGCTAATGATCCACAGCTTGATAATATTGGTGCTGAAGGAACTCATATATTAACTGTTGATATGTCAGGAATTAAGATGATAGCAGATAAGTCATCAATCAAACAGACATATGGTATCAAGGATGCAACAACTGGCAATTATATTGGTGGTGGTAAGGCTGTTGGTACAATGACATCTTACGGTATTGATACAATGGGTAGAATTAATGCAAGCTATAGCAATGGTGATGTTAAGACTATTGGACAGATAGCTGTAACAGAATTCAATAACCCTGGTGGTCTTGAGAAGGTTGGAGAGAACTTATACGCTGCAACACTTAACTCAGGTGAGTTCGATGGAATAGGAAAAGATATATCAGCTACAAAGGGTAAGATCCAGTCGGGAGTATTAGAGATGTCTAATGTGGATCTTGCACAGGAATTCACTACAATGATAACAACTCAGAGAGGCTATCAGGCTAACTCAAGGATTATTACAGTATCAGATACTTTGCTTGAGGAGCTTATTAATCTTAAGAGATAATTAAGGTTATCATAACAAAGCGATTCATATTTATGGAACGCTACAGAAGAGTATTCTGCCGCGTTCCATTATTTTATTGAAAGGATAGAATGTTTCAGAATTTTATTCTATAAGTTATGCAGACAAAAGATATAAAGAAATATTTCGTTATTATTTGTCAGATTAATTAAGAAAATATGTAGAAAAATGTCAGTATTATATTGCAATAATTTGTCATTGGTGTTTTAATATATATAGTTTAATTATGGGGGTGTTGTATATATATAATATAAGTGTGCCCCAATATGAAAGAATGGATGGTGTCTTTGATGGATTTAGCTTCAATTATAGGTATTGTCTTAGGTGCGGTAATGGTTGTATTCGGTATTCTGTGGGGCAATGGTGTATCAGCTTTGCAGAATTTCGTCGATGTTCCTTCAATTATTATTACACTTGGAGGTTCTTTAGCAGGTCTTATTGCGTCGAATACTCTTAAAGATTTCCTTAATAATTTTAAAGGTGTGGGTCTTGCGTTTAAAGATCCGAAGTATGACAATGGTTCAACAATAGCCAAGATTATAGAATTGTCAAATGTAGCAAGAAAGGAAGGTCTTCTTGCACTTGAAGAGGTGGCACAGAATCTTGATGATGAATTTATGAAGAAAGGTATTCTGCTTATTGTTGATGGTACAGAACCAGAGCTTGTAAGAGGAATACTTGAAACAGAACTTATGAATATGGATGAACGACACAGAAGTGTGGCTGGGTTCTTTGAGACATGGGCAGCACTTGGTCCTGCCTGGGGTATGATTGGTACTCTTATAGGTCTTGTTAATATGTTAAAGGATTTGCAGGATTCATCAGCAATTGGACCATCGATGGCAACAGCCCTTCTTACAACACTTTATGGTTCGTTGATAGCTAACTGGTTCTGTACACCAATTGCTAATAAATTAAAAGAGCAGAATTCTATAGAATATCAGCTCAAAGAAATAGTTATTGAGGGTCTGCTTTCTATTCAGGCAGGTGAGAACCCACGAGTAATTGAAGAAAAGCTTAAGTCATTCCTTGCACCAGCATCAAGAAATGCATTGTCTACCGAAGAAGGAGGAGGTGAAGCTTAATGGCTAAGAGGAAACCTCAGGACCAGCCAGCCGGATCTCCAGCGTGGATGTCGACTTTCAGTGATTTGATGAATTTGTTATTATGTTTCTTCGTTTTACTGTTTTCGATGTCATCAGTAGATGCAGAAAAGTTTGAAAAGGTTGCGGCTTCCCTGTCAGCGAGCTTTAGTATATTTCCATCAGGAGGTTCAGCATTATCTGATGAGGGTATTCTTGTGGGAAGTGGAGCAACACAGCTTAATGATCTTAGTTCATATTATAATAATATGGGTCTTAATACAGACGGTGAATTTACCGAAGAGGTAAAGACAGCTAAGGAACAGATGGATAAAGAAGGACTTAAAGAGTCTGAAAGTATGGCAGATGAAATAGAATCGGCTCTTAAAGCTGCTAATGTTGATAATCAGGTTGAGATAACAGCTACTAATAAATATGTAATGCTTAATATGAATGGTGGTATATTGTTTAATTCAGGTGAAGCTGATCTGACACCTGAAGCGGTGAGTCTGTTAGATTCAGTGGCTGGAGCAATATACCAGTATAATGACAATTATATAACAATAGAGGGACATACAGATAGTAATCCGATTAATACTGCCAAGTTCCCAGATAATATGATGCTTTCTGTGCATAGAGCACATAGCGTATATAATTATCTTGTTAATAATAAAGGCTTTGATGCCAAGACTATGACATCTTCAGGTCGTGGAGAGAATGTTCCGATAGCTGATAATACAACGGCAGAGGGACGTGCCCAGAACCGTAGGGTTGAGATAAAGATATATAATAATCTTAACAGTGATATACAGTAGATTTTCATTAAAGTATTTTGCTATAGACATAATCAGCATATATTAGATACATATCAGGAGGAAAGTTTATGAAGAAAAGTATGTTAAATGTTATAACACTTGCACTAGTTCTTGTGAATCTTGTGCTTACTGTTATACTTACATTTTCACTTGTATCAACTAACAACAAGACTAATAAGCTTGTGACTAAGGTTTCGGAGATTATTGACCTGGATGTTGCAGGTGTTGATAACAGCAGTAAGTCAACATCAGCTGGCACAAGCATAGAAGATGTAGCTTATGTAGATGTAAGCAATAATGGTTCTAATGATATTATGATATCTTACACAGATGGTGGTAAGACACATTATGCAATTGTTAATGTAACTCTTGGACTTAACACTAAGGCTAAGGATTATGCATCTAAGAGCACAACTATTAACAATGGTATGAAAGTAATTGTAAACGCAGTCCAGACAGAGGCTATGAAATATACATATAGTACAATAGCAGCAAGCAAGACAACAGTGGAATCTAATCTTTTAGCAACACTTCAAGATACATTCCAGACTGAGTGTATAACATCTGTTATTGTATCAGTAGTAGTCCAGTAATATAGGGGAATGTGTTTAATGTTAAAGATTAATTATGAATACAAGGAGGTGAGGAAGACATGGGAGAGGTCTTATCGCAAAGCGAGATAGATGATCTTCTAAAGGCGTTAAGCAGTGGTGAACTTGATGTTGATGAGATGAAGAATGGCGAAGAGAAACAGGTGAAGAACTATGACTTTGCAAGACCATCTAAGTTCTCAAAGGAACATTTAAGAACATTGGAGATTATATTCGAGCATTTTGGAAGACTTCTGGCAACCAATCTTCCAGCCTATTTAAGAAAAGCAGTCAGTGTTGACGTAGTCAATTCGGAAGTAGTAATCTATTCAGAATTCTCAAATGCCTTGTCAAATCCAGTTCTGCTTGGAGTAGTAAGTATGGCTCCGCTATCAGGTAATATGGTTATGGAGATTGCTTCTAATCTGGGATTTGCATTTGTAGACAGATTGTTAGGTGGAGCAGGAGCAGCTCTTGATAAAGAAAGAGAATTCTCGGAGATTGAGCTTTCGATAATAGAAAGAATATTCTCAATATGCGTTAATCTTTTAAGAGAGCCTTGGGAAAATGTTATTAAAGTAACTCCGCGATTGGAAAGAATAGAGACAAATTCTCAGTTTGCACAGATAATATCACCAACTGAAACAATAGCAATTATAACTATTAATCTCAAGATAGGTGATGTTGAAGGTCTTGTTAATGTATGTCTTCCATTTACATTATTAGAGCCAGTTATGGACAAGCTTAATACGAAGTTCTGGTTTGCTAATATGCAGGAAAAAGATCCTAAGCTTTATGGAGATGTTATTGAATCGACAATCAGCAGGACTAAAGTACCTGTTAAGACATTGCTTGGTGAATCCAAGATTAATGTATCTGATTTCATTAACCTTCAGGTGGGGGACATTATTAAAATTGATAAAAAAGTTGATCAGGAACTCGATGTTTATGTTGGCAACATCAAGAAGTTTAAAGCATTACCTGGTTACTTTGAAGATAAATACGCAGTTAGAATAACGGACGTAATTAGAGAGGAGAGTGAGTAAAAGATGGATGGTATGTTATCACAGGATGAAATCAATGCATTATTGAATGGAATGTCTGCTGATGATAGTGCTGACAATGAAACATCGGAGACACCACAGGAAAGTAATGAGTCTGCAAGTGATAATACTCCGAACACCGATAAACCAGAGGCCCTTTCTGATACTGAGAAAGATGCAGTTGGCGAGATATCTAATATAAGTATGGGTACAGCAGCGACAACACTTAGTTCACTGCTTAACCAGAAGGTTAATATAACGACTCCTAGGGTTGAGGTAGCAGATTGGGATAAGCTTTCTAGAAAGTATGACAGACCTTGTGTAATGCTTCAGATTAGATATAAGGAAGGTATAGATGGCAATAATGTACTTATTCTTAAGGAGAGAGATGTTAAGATAATTACTGACCTTATGATGGGAGGCACAGGAAATGTAGATGATGGAGAAGAACTTACAGATCTGCATCTTAGTGCAATAGGTGAGGCTATGAACCAGATGATGGGTTCAGCAGCTACCTCTCTTTCATCAATGTTTAACAGGAAGATAGATATAAGTCCTCCAATTGCTAATATTGTTGAAACATATAATGAGATGGATGAAACACTTCCACAGTTTTTAAATGACAATTTTGTAATTGTTGCATTTAAGATGCAGATAGGGGATTTAATTGATAGTGAGATTATGCAGTTATATCCTATTGATTTTGCTAAGGAACTTTTAACAATGTTCTCAATTGATCAGGAAGCACAGTCAGATAACAGTTCAGCAAGCACAGAACCAACACCAGCTGAACAGACGGCAGCACCGCAGCCACAGGCAGCTACAGCACCACAGGCAGCTACAGCACCACAGCAGCCAATGCCAGATATGTCACAGCAGGGTATGATGCAGCAGGGTATGATGCAGCAGGGAATGCCAATGCAGGGTATGCCTTACGGATATGGAATGCCAATGCAAGGTATGCCTTATGGATACGGAATGCCAATGCAGCAGGCACCTGTGAAGGATGTTAATGTTTCACCGGCATCATTTCAGCCATTTCAGGCTGATGTTAATCCACTTGTTCAGCAGGAGAACATCGATTTGATTATGGATGTGCCTCTTGAAGTAACAGTTGAACTTGGAAGAGTATCAAAGTCAATTAAAGACATTCTTGATTTCGCACCGGGAACAATCGTTGAACTTAACAAGATTGCAGGAGAAGCAGTTGATGTATTAGTTAATGGCAAATATGTTGCCAAAGGTGAAGTTGTTGTAATCGAAGAGAACTTCGGTGTAAGAATTACAGAAATTATCAAGTAATAATTTATTGTTTTTTAATAAAAAGATATATCAAAATTGGACTTGATGATGTATAATACTTACGGATTTTTATTTAGTGAATAATTTATATTTTAGTTAAGATAGGAGATTCATATGGCTAAGAATATTTTAATTTGTGATGATGCAGCATTTATGAGAATGATGATTAAGGATATACTCACAAAGAATGGTTACAATATCGCAGGAGAGGCTGAGAATGGTGCTAAGGCTGTTGAGAAATATGCAGAATTAAAGCCAGACCTCGTACTTATGGATATTACAATGCCTGAGATGGACGGAATTGAAGCACTTAAGAAGATTAAAGAAACAGATCCTAACGCAGCTGTAATTATGTGTTCAGCTATGGGTCAGCAGGCAATGGTAATTGAATCAATTCAGTCAGGAGCTAAGGATTTTATCGTAAAGCCATTCCAGGCAGATAGAGTATTAGAGGCTGTTCAGAAAGTTGTTGGATAATGACAGTTGCACTTATGAGCAGCAGGCTTGAAGCATTTGCACAGCTTTTTACTCTTCTTATTGTATTTATATTTGTATTGGCAGCTACATATTTTGCAACCCGTTTTGTTGGTAATTACCAGAAGAATAAGCTTTCCGGAAGTAATATACAGATATTAGAGACTATGCGTATATCTAATACAAAGTATATTCAGGTTATTAAGGTTGGCGGGAAGTGTTTTGCAATAGCTGTTACTAAAGATAATGTGAGTTTTCTTTGTGAATTGAATGAAGATGAGCTTATATATAATTCTTCTAGTGATACAGGTACAATTAATAAGGAGAGTTTTAAGGCTGTTTTGGAGAAATTTAAAAAGGACAAGCCAGAAGGTTAGGCGGGTTTATTGTATGTTACATTGGTTGAGAAAGCATAAAAAGTCATGCATAAGAGGATTTGCAGCAGTCAGTGCAGTATTTGGTGTGATGTGTGGCGTTACAGCTAAGGTTCTTGCTGCGGAAGGTGATGACAATCTTATAAGCATAGGCATATCGGCAGGTGATGGCAGTGATATGGCAAGCGTTTTACAGATGTTGATTGTATTGACAGTAATATCGTTAGCACCATCAATACTTATTATGCTTACTTCATTTACCAGAATTGTTATTGTGTTGCATTTTACAAGAGCAGCTATAGGTACACAGACCGTTCCACCTAATCAGATAATTATAGGATTATCATTGTTTTTGACGGTGTTTGTTATGGCACCAACATTTACAGAGATATATGATAATGCCATAACGCCGCTATCTAATAATGAGATGACGGCAGAGGAGGCATTTGATGAAGGTATTAAGCCGCTTAGAACATTTATGTTAAAGCAGACTTCTACCAAGGATCTGGATACATTCCTTAAAATTGCAGGATATGAAGAAGGTTCAGTTAAATCAGAAGATGATATAACATTAAGGGTTTTAATTCCATCATTTATAATAAGTGAATTGAGAATTGCATTTATTATTGGTTTCCTTATATATCTTCCATTTATTGTTATTGATATGGTAGTATCTTCAACGCTTATGTCAATGGGTATGATGATGCTCCCACCAACAACAATATCTACACCGTTTAAGATACTTCTGTTTGTTATGGCAGATGGATGGAACTTGATTATTGGTAATTTAATGATGACATTCAAATAATAAAGGTGGGACTGATATATGGATACTGGTACAGTTATTAATATTGCAAGGCAGACAGTATGGATTATAGTAAAAACAGCTGTTCCTGTACTTCTTGTTTCAATGATTGTTGGTTTGGTTATAAGTCTTTTTCAGACACTTACATCTATTCAGGAGCAGACTTTGACATTTGTGCCGAAGCTTATTGCAATTCTTTTAACATTAATGCTTTTGGGGGCATGGATGTTAAATCAGATTACAGGATTTATGGGGAATTTGTGGAATTTCTCACAGTATATTTAATTAAAGGATTAAGATATAATGATTAATTATGAGGTTGCGCTTGGACAATTTGAGCTATTTGTTTTAATATTAATTCGATTAGCTTCATTTGTTTATGCCGCACCTTTTTTTAATACTGCCAATGTTCCACGAAAGTTTAAAGTTGGTTTTGCAATTGCACTTAGTGTGATTGTTTATGCTATTCATCCAGATATGTCGGTAGAATATGATAATATGATTGATTATTGTATAATTGCACTGCAAGAAGTAATAGTAGGAGTAATACTTGGTGCGGCGAGTTTTTTTTGTGTTCAGATTATACAGTTCTCAGGTAAGATAATTGATATGGATATAGGTATATCTATGGCACAGTTATATGATCCTACAACAAGAATGCAGGTGGGTATTATGGGCAACTTCTATTACTATATGTTAATGCTTTTGCTTATAATATCAGGTATGCACAGATTTCTTATAGAAGCTATCGTTGAGACATATAATGTTATACCTATAGGTGGAGTCAAATTCAGCGGTGCGATATATTCGACTGTTATACAGTTTATGACAGATTATTTTGTTATAGGTTTCAGAATAGCACTGCCGGTGTTTGCCACAACACTTCTTCTTAACTGTATTCTTGCCATACTTGCAAGGATAGCACCACAGATGAATATGTTCGTTGTTGGTATGCAGCTTAAGATATTTGTTGGAATATTTGTAATTCTTTTTACAATAGGTATGCTTCCAGCTGTTTCTAATTTCATACTGGAAGAAATTCAAAGCATATTTACAGCATTGGTAAGGGGTATGAGCTGATATGGAGAATGAACTTATATTAAGGCTGAACCTTCAGTTTTTTGCTAAAGATGGTCCCGGAGGGGAAAAGACAGAGCCGGCTACAAGTAAGAAGCTTAATGATGTAAGAAAAGAAGGACAGGTAGCTAAAAGTAAAGAGATAATAACAGCCATTTCTTTGATGTCATTGTTTATTATCCTAAAGATTTATGTTGGAAGACTTGGCACTGGATTTATAGATGTATTTAAGAATATATATGGGGCAATTGTAGTAATAGGCAATGACAGCGGTGATGGCTTATCCACCGGCTGGGCAGTAGCAACATTAAGACAGCTTGCAACAGAGGTTATTACGCTTGCAATTCCAATACTTCTTGTAGCTGTGATAATAGCGATACTTGGTAATGTGTTACAGCAGAAGTGGATGATAACAGCAAAGCCTATGCAGCCCAAATTAAGCAAGATTAGTCCGTTGAGTGGCTTTAAGAGAATGTTCTCTGTAAGACAGTTATTAGAGCTGCTAAAATCAATAGTGATGATTACAATTATAATTGCTGTTGTATATTCAACGATAAAAGATAAAATGAATGTTCTTCTTACATTCTATGATATTAGTCTTAATACAGCACTTTCAACAGTAGGAGATATAATTATAGGTCTTGGCATTAAGATAAGTGCGATATTTCTGATAGTCGGATTTGCTGACCTTGTGTATCAGAGACACAAGTTTAAGAATGATAATATGATGACTAAGCAGGAAGTTAAAGATGAATATAAGAATTCCGAGGGTGATCCTCAGGTTAAGGGACAGATCAGAAAGCGTATGCAGGAAGTATCAAGAAGAAGAATGATGCAGCAGCTTCCAGAGGCGGATGTAGTTATTACTAACCCAACACATTTTGCAGTCGCCCTTAAATACGAACCTAATGAGGGCAGGGCACCAGTAGTAATTGCCAAGGGTGCTGATTATCTTGCATTTCAGATAAAGGATAAAGCTAAGGAATATAATATTGCTATTGTGGAGAATAAACCACTAGCGAGAATTCTATATCATAATATAGATGTTGGTATGGAGATACCACCAGAATTATATCAGGCAGTTGCAGAAATTCTTGCCGCAGTTATGAAAACAAATAATAGATTATAATATAAATATGTGTTATTATTAATATTACAATATTGTGATATTAAGATATGAAAAGATATGGGAAGGAGAAATAAAGTGAAGCTAAAGAGAAATGACTTATTCATTGGAATATATATTCTTTCAGCAGTATTATTCTTTATTATTTCAATTCCTTCATGGTTACTTGATATTTTGCTTGCATTTAATATAATGGTGGCTTTAGTTATATTATTTAACTCATTGTTTGCTAAAGAAGTATTGGATATGGCATCATTCCCAACAATGCTCTTATTTACAACAATTTTTAGAATTTCTCTTAACGTATCATCAACTAAGATGATATTAAGAGATGGTTATGCAGGTCACGTGGTTTCTGTGTTTGGACAATTCGTAGGTGGTGGTAATCTTGTAATTGGTACCATCATATTCATAGTATTGATTATTGTACAGTTTATAGTTATCAATAAAGGTTCTGAGAGAGTATCAGAAGTAACAGCAAGATTTACTCTTGATGCTATGGCTGGTAAGCAGATGGCTATCGATTCAGATCTTAATACAGGTGCTATTACTGATAAGGAAGCAGCAGAAAGAAGAAAGAAGTTACAGCAGGAGAACAGCTTCTTTGGTTCTATGGATGGTGCTACCAAGTACGTTAAGGGAGATGCAACAGCAGGTCTTATTATCACAGCAATCAACCTTGTTGGTGGTATTGCAATGGGGATGCTCTATAATGGAATGTCCATTAATGATGCACTTTCTACATATTCAATCCTTACAATTGGTGATGGTCTTTGTTCACAGATACCTTCACTTCTTATATCTTTGTCAACAGGTATATTAGTTACTAAGGCATCAAGCGAGGGTGAACTTGGCGACGAGATGGTTGGACAGTTGTTCTCAATGGACAGGGTCCTTATTATGGTAGGTGCAGCACTTATATTATTAGGTGTAGGAACACCACTTCCATTTTACATATTTGTGCCACTTGGTGTAGCACTTATTATCTATGGAAGAAAGTTAAAGGATAAGACAGGCGAGGCAACTATCGAGGAGATGGCAGAGGCAGAAGAAAATGAGGCTCAGGAAATCAGAAAGCCGGAAAATGTTGTTTCTTTGCTTAATGTAGACCCAATCGAATTAGAGTTTGGTTATGGTATTATACCTTTAGCCGATGTTAATCAGGGGGGTGATCTTCTTGACCGAGTTGTAATGATCAGACGACAGATAGCTCTTGAACTTGGTGCGGTAGTACCAATTATCAGATTAAGAGATAATATACAGCTTAATCCTAACCAGTATGTAATTAAGATTAAAGGCATACAGGTAAGTGAGGGCGAGATACTTTTTGACCATTATATGGCGATGAACCCAGGTTATGTAGAAGAAGAGATAACAGGTATTCCAACATTTGAACCATCTTTCCATCTTCCAGCTATATGGATTACTGAAAGCCAGAGAGAAAGAGCAGAATCTATGGGATATACTGTTGTTGACCCACCATCAATAATGGCTACACATCTTACTGAAGTAATAAGACAGCATATTGCAGAACTTCTTACAAGACAGGATGTTCAGAATCTTATTAACAATATTAAAGATAATAACCAGGCACTTATTGATGAGCTTGTACCTAAGCTTATCGGTATTGGTGAGATACAGAAAGTGTTACAGAACCTTTTATCAGAAGGCATATCAATCAGGGATCTTGTAACTATATTTGAAACACTTGCTGATCACGCGGCAGTCACAAGAGATACAGATATATTAACTGAATATGTAAGACAGAGCCTTAAGCGTGCCATTTCTGGCAAGTATTTTCCACCTAACGAGGTTACTAATGTTATTACTCTTGACCCTAAGGTTGAACAGGAGATTATGGCGGCTGTTAAGAATACAGAACAGGGAGCTTATCTGTCACTTGACCCTGCCCGTACTAAAGCTATTATGGATTCTTTAGGTGAAGAATTAAAGAAGCTTGAAGATATGGGAAAGAATCCGATTGTTATAACTTCGCCTATAGTCAGATTGTATTTTAAGAAGTTAGCATCTGATTACTATAAAGATATAATTGTGATTTCATATAATGAAGTGGAATCAAATGTTGAATTACAGTCAGTTGGGATGGTGACAGCATAATGATAGTTAAGAAATTTCAAGCGCCTACAGAAAGAGAGGCAATAATAAAAGCTCAGGAAGAATTAGGAAGCACAGCAGTTGTGCTTAATGTTAAGACAATTAAGCAGAGAGGCTTTGCAAAGCTTTTTAAGAAAGATGCTGTAGAAGTTACGGCAGCTCTTGAGGAAAAAGATTTTGTTGATGGAATTAACAAGTCAAGACCATCATTTGATAATACAATGAATAAAGAACAGATGATTAACAGAAGTATGGTTTCAACAGGAAGCCTTCCATCGATTAATCTTGTGGCTGATGATTCAGTTAATCTGTCGTCATCTTCGACGGCTTCTGCGATAGAGCAGAAGCTTGACTCGCTGCACGATCTTTTACAGAACCAGAGTTTTAATAAGCCGGCTGATGTGCAGGGAACAGTGTCTAATCCTTATTCAGGGGTGGCAGGCAGCGTAAGAAGCTTGTATAATGATGATACAGATATTAAGTCTGCATCATCTGATAATACTGAAAGACAGCAGGTTAAGCAGAGAGAAAATGCTAACTACAAATCATTACAGTTAATCTATAAGAAGCTTATTGATAATGAAGTTGACAGCAGATATGCAGATGAAATTATTGGTGAGATTGAGAACTCATTAAAGAAAGAGTCTAACATAGACAGTATTCTTTCTGCTGTATACCAGAAGATTATATTAAAGCTTGGAAAGCCTAGGACTATTACATTATCAGATAAGGCGAAGGTCGTATTCTTCATAGGACCTACAGGAGTAGGAAAGACTACTACAATTGCCAAGATAGCTTCAAGCTTTAAGTTAGAGCATGAGGCAAAAGTTGCATTTATTACAGCAGATACATATAGAATAGCGGCTGTAGAGCAGCTTAATACATATGCTTCTATTATAGATTGCCCTGTAAGTGTTGTGTATTCTGTTGAGGATATGGATAAGAGCCTTACAGATTATAAGGATTATGACTTAATACTTATTGATACAGCAGGACGTTCGCATAAAGCAGACGACCAGATGGATGAATTAAAGTCATTTATAGAGCAGGTTGTCCAAAGAAAAGATGAGTTTGATTTTGAAAGCTATCTTACATTAAGTGTAACAACTAAATATAAAGATCTTAAGAGTATAGCGGACAAATATGATGATGTAGACTGGTCAATTATTTTTACTAAATTAGATGAAACTTGTTCACTTGGCAACATCCTTAATCTGAGAATGTTGACAGACAGACCACTTGCTTATACGACATCAGGACAGAATGTTCCTAATGACATTGAAGTAATCAATGAGCAGTGGATTGCCAAACAGCTTTTAGGAGGCGGCGAATGATGATGGATCAGGCAGAAAATCTGCGTAATATAATTAGACAACAAAATCAGAACAGCATTACCAATGCCAGAGTTATCGCTGTAACAAGCGGAAAGGGAGGTGTTGGCAAGTCTAATCTTTCGGTCAATCTTGCACTTGAATTTACAAGAATGGGCAAGAAAGTAATAATACTTGATGCAGATTTTGGTCTGGCTAATGTTGAAGTTATGTTCGGTGTTATACCAGAATATAACTTAAGCGACCTTATGTTTAAGGGCAAGGAGATTAAAGATATTATAACAGAAGGACCAGAGGGAGTTGGATTTATTTCTGGAGGTTCTGGGATAGCTAATCTTGTTAATCTTGACCAGGAACAGATTAAAAGACTGGTTAATAAGCTGTCAGACCTTGAGGCACTGGCAGATATAATAATAATAGATACAGGAGCTGGAATATCACCTAGTGTTATGGAATTCCTGTTATCAAGTCCTGAGACAATCATAGTTACTACACCTGAACCGACATCTGTAACCGATTCATATGCACTTCTTAAAGCACTCAGTATGAATGAGAATTACAAGAGCGAAGAGTGTACAATAAGAATGGTAGCTAACAGAGTTGATTCAGAGAGTGAAGGAAAGAATCTTTATGACAAGCTTAATGCAGTTGTAACACAGTTCCTAGGGATTAATATGGAATATCTTGGAAGTGTTCCGCAGGATTCAACTGTAAGGAAGGCAGTTATGAAGCAGAAGCCTGTTACAATAGTATACCCTAATTCTTTTGCAGCCAGGCATTTTAGGTATATAGCTGAGGAATTGTTAGGAAATGAAGGGGATGCTCCAATGCATAAAAAGGGAATTAGAAGTTATTTTAAAAATGTATTTTCACGCAAGATGTAATTACCTTGTAAAGTGATAATCTATGTGTATGGAGGTGTCAGTAATGTTCAAACCACTTGTAATAGGAAGCAGAATGGAATTAGTGTCAAAGAAGTCACTAAGAAATAACGAAGAAAGAATAGTATATGCAAGCCAGATATTAGATTTTAATGATGACAGCATTGTGTGTGCTATGCCAATATATGAAGGACGTATTGTGCCACTTGAGGCAGGGAAAAGATTTGATGCATATTTCTATGTAGGAACTAAGATATTCAGAGCTGACTGCACTGCAATTGACAGAGGCAGGGATAACAATATCCATACAGTTACGATACAGCTAGATTCAGAACTTCTTAAGTTCCAGAGAAGAGAATATTTCAGACTCAGTTGTGTTCTTCCGGTGAGTGTGAAAAAGGTTATAACGCTCAATGTAAAAGCAGATGAAGAAGCTGTCACAAATACAAAGTCAGAAGAAAAGACTGCATGCAAAGAACAGGAAGATATAGATAACTGCAAGATTGTTGATATAAGCGGTGGTGGAATAAGACTTCAGTCAAAGAAGAAATATCAGAAGGATGATTATATGATGTTAGATTTTGACTTAGATATTGATGGTTCAATATCACATAAAAGCATTATTGGCAAGGTTGTAGAATCAAGAGCTAATGATAATGATGGAACATTATTTGCTAATAGACTTCAATTTGTCGATATTGACAGACTCGACAGAGAGGAGATTATTAAATATATATTTGGACAGCAAAGAAATATCTTAAAAAAGGAGTTGAGTAGTAATGGCTAAAAAAATATTGGTTATAGATGACTCTGCACTTATGAGAAGGGTAATATCTGATATAATCAACGAAAGCAATGAATACGAAGTTGCGGCTATTGCCAAGGATGGACTTGAGGGATTAGATATGATTGTTTCTAATCCTTACGAATACAGTGCAGTCATTCTTGATATCAATATGCCAAAGCTAAATGGATTGGAACTCCTGCAAAGATTACAGAAGGATCATATTGAACAGACTGTAATTGTAGTAAGTACTGTTGCCAGGGAAGGTGCTAAAGAGACTATTCAGGCTCTTGAATATGGAGCATTTGATTTTGTCACTAAGCCTGAGAATTATCTTGAAACTAAGAGCGTTGAATTCAAGAATAGAATATTCGAGATGCTCAATGTTGCAACTAATTCCAAGGCATCTATAAGACGTACATCAATGTCAAAGACAATAGCTCCGGTAAAGAAAGACTTAAAGAGCGGCAGAACTTTAACATCGGTCACAGCCCGTACAGAAAGAACAAGAAGTACAGGTATTACTCCAGCACCAGTAAGAACAGTTGTACATACACCAGCCAAGAAGGTTGATGGAAGTATGTTTACAAGTGTTAAGACTGGAAAGAAGAAGATTGTCGCACTTGCTTGTTCAACAGGAGGCCCTAAATCATTGCAGCAGGTTATACCTATGCTTCCGGCAAAGCTTGATGCAGGGGTAGTTCTTGTTCAGCATATGCCGGCAGGTTTTACAGCGTCACTTGCAGCAAGACTTAACGAGATGAGTGATATTAATGTTAAGGAAGCCGCAGATGGTGATGTAATAAAGAAAGGCTGGGTATATATAGCACCAGGTGGTAAGCACATACGAATTGAGAAGAAAGGAACTGACTCAGTTATAAAGTTAAGCACAGAACCACCAATAGAAGGCTTAAGACCGTGTGCTAATGTGATGTATGAATCACTTACATCAAGTAATTATGATGAGATTACATGTGTAGTCCTTACGGGTATGGGAGCAGATGGTACCAATGGTATTAAGGCTCTTAACAAGAATCATAAGAACATATATGTTATAGCTCAGGATGAAGAGACCAGTGTAGTATATGGAATGCCAAAGGCAATAGCTGGCACGGGACTGGTCAATGAAGTAGTTCCATTAAACCGTGTAGCTGAAGCAATTACAAAAAACGTGGGGGTGTCTTAAAATGGATGTTAGCCAGTATTTAGAGATTTTTATTGATGAATCAAATGAACATTTACAGTCTCTTAGTGATCAGTTATTAATTCTTGAGAAAGAACCAGAGAATAGTGATACTATTAATGAAATATTCAGAGCAGCACATTCTTTAAAGGGTATGGCTGGTACTATGGGATATAAGAGAATGCAGAATCTTACACACGATATGGAAAATGTATTCTCAGAAGTACGTAATGGTAATATTAAAGTTACATCAGATATGTGTGATGTATTGTTCAAGTGCCTTGATGCACTTGAGAGTTATGTTTCCAATATCCAGAATACACAGGATGAAGGAACCGATGATAATGAACCTATAATAAAAGCACTTAATTCATTCATTGGCGGTAATGAAGTAGAGGAGAAGAAAGAAGCTTCAGCCAGCCAGCCAGCAGAAGAAGCAGCACAGGGAACAACATCTGAGCTTGTTTTTGCAGACTTTGAGATGAATGCAGTTAATGAAGCATTAAAGAAGGGTCTTGGAGTATATGAGATAGTAGTAACAGTTGATGAGAATTGTATACTTAAGGCAGCAAGGGCATTTCTTGTATTTAAGAATCTTGAAGGACATTGCGATGTTATCAAATCAGAGCCATCAACACAGGATATAGAAGATGAGAAGTTTGAGAAAGATTTCACAATAGTTGTTGTATCTCACGAAAGCCTTGATGAAGTAATATCTATTATTAAGAGTGTATCAGAGATTAAGACAGCAGAAGGAAAGGCAATAACAGTTCCATTTCAAGAAGTTAATGATGCACCAGCAGAAGAAGAGAAGAAGGAAGAAGTTAAGAAACAGCCAGCTGTTACAGAGCCAGCCAAGAAGGAAGAAGCTAAGAAGACAGCGGCTGCATCGCCAGCTAAGAAGGCGGCAACAGCTAATAACAAGGCTGTAAGTCATACAGTACGAGTTGATATAGATAAGCTTGATGTCCTTATGAACCTTGTCAGCGAGCTTATTATTGCTAAGAATGGTCTTGTATCAGCAAGTATTTCTTCAGACGAAGCAGCAACAACTAATAATCAGAAGTTTACAGAACAGATTGAATACCTTGAAAGAGTAACAACTAACCTTCACGAATCAGTTATGAAGGTACGAATGATGCCTATTGAAGGTGTAATCAGTAAGTTCCCTCGTATGATCAGAGATCTTAATAAGAAGCTCAATAAGAAAATGGAGCTTTATATCACTGGTGAAGAGACAGAGCTTGATAGAACTGTCCTTGATGAAATTGGTGATCCTATTATGCACCTTTTAAGAAATTCTGCTGACCATGGACTTGAAAGTGCTGAGGTAAGAGCAGAAAGAGGTAAGCCGGAAGTTGGTTCTATTTACCTTAATGCATTCCAGGAAGGTAATAATGTTGTTATCGAAGTATCTGATGATGGTAATGGTATAGATATAGAGAGAGTTAAGGCAAAGGCTGTCGAGAAGGGTACAGTTACTCAGGAACAGGCTGATGCTATGACAGAGAAAGAAGCAATTGACCTCTTATTCAGACCAAGCTTTTCAACATCAGAGAAGATTACAGATGTATCAGGTCGAGGTGTTGGTCTTGATGTTGTTAAGTCTAAGATTGAAGCACTTGGTGGAGATGTAGAAGTTAAGACAAAGTATGGCGAAGGAAGTACATTCAGTATCAGACTTCCACTTACACTTGCTATTATTCAAGCTCTTATGGTTAAGCTTGGAGATGAGAAATATGCTATATCACTTGGTGCTATTGAAACAATTGAAGATGTTCCAGTAACTGATATCAAGTATATACATGCTAAAGAGGTAATCAACTTAAGAGGAAGCGTAATACCTCTTATAAGATTAAGAGATATTCTTGATGTTCCGGGTGAACAGGAAGAGTCAGATACAATTACAGTTGTAATTGTAAGAAAGGGTGACAAGCTCGCAGGTCTTGTTGTTGATAGTCTTATTGGTCAGATGGAAATCGTAATTAAGTCACTTGGCAAGTATATTAATATTAATAGAATGATAAGTGGAGCAACTATTCTTGGTGATGGTTCAGTAGCTTTAATTATCGATGCGAACACATTAGTATAGGAGGTGGCATTAGTTATGGAGAATGTTAATGCAATAGAAGAAAAGAAAGAAGAAGTTTCAACAACTGTACAGTATATAGTAGTTAAGATTGGTAATGAGCAGTATGGTATCAATATCAAATATATTGATAACATTGTAAGAAAGCAGGATATTACAAGAGTACCTAAGACTCAGCATTATTATAAGGGAGTAATCAATTTAAGAGGTGAGATTATCCCGGTAATGAGTGTAAGATTAAAGCTTGGCTTAGAGGATGATGTATACACAGATAAGACAAGATATATAATTGTCAAGGTTGAAGGTGCTACAATTGGTATTATTGTTGACGAGGTTAGAGAAGTTGTTACACTTAATAGTGATGACACAGAAAGTGTTAACCGTTCAGCAGGTGATGAAGTTACTAATAATTATATAAGTGCAATCGGAAAGCATGGCGGAGAGCTTATTTCATTGTTAGACATAGTCAGCCTTATTGTAGAGAATAAATAAAATATAAATGTTAGGAATTGAGGTTTAATATGTCAGACGTAGATTTAGAACAGCTCAATGATATGCAGTTAGATGTATTAAAGGAAATCGGTAACATAGGTGCAGGCAATGCTACAACAGCATTGTCTACAATGCTTAACGTAAAGATGGATATGTCTGTACCTAATGTTGCTTTAATACAGTTCAAGGATATATCAACAATTATAGGAAGTGAAGATCAGACTGTTGTTGGAATTCTTTTGGGATTAGAGGGCGATATCGATGGTATGATGTTATTCATATTTGATACTAAGTCGGCACATCACCTTGTTAACAGCCTTATGTTACAGAATGATGATGTTGTTGATGAGAGTGCAGATTTTACTGATATGGAAATGTCGGCATTGAATGAAATTGGTAATATAGCATCAGGTTCATATCTTACTGCTATATCATCACTTACAAAGCTTAATATTATAGCGACTGTTCCGCAGATGACTATAGATATGATTGGAGCACTTTTAAGTGTTCCGGCATCAGAATTTGGTAAGTATGGTGATAAGTTATTATTAATTCAGACACAGTTTGGCGAATTAGATTTTGTTAAAGGATATTTTCTTCTTATTCCAGAGCTTGAATCATACGATAAGATTCTTCGTTCATTAGGAGTTATTAGCTGATAATATTCTTGGGATGAGAGTAACATTATGAATTTAGATGAGATGATAAAAGTGGGTATGGCAGATTTAAAAGTAGGTAAGTCACCAGATGTTTTAACAACTCTGGGACTTGGCTCTTGTGTAGGAGTTGCTATATATGATCCAGTTACTAAGATTAGTGGACTTCTGCACTGTATGCTGCCAGACAGTACACAGTTTAGAAATAATTCTAATAAAGCAAAATATGCAGACAGTGGAATAGATGAGCTTGTAGCCCAGATGCTAAAGTTAGGAGCAAGCAAAGTAAGGCTTGTTGCCAAGATAGCTGGAGGTGCTCAGATGTTTGCGATGAATACTAACAACGACACATTAAGAGTGGGTGAACGTAATGTGGCGGCTGTTAAGATGAAGTTATCTGAATTAAATATACGTTTATTATCAGAAGATTGCGGATTGAATTATGGACGTACAGTTGAATTTTATTCAGAGACGGGAGAATATGTAATAAAATCAGTTGGTAAGCCAAGAAAGGTTATATAAGCTTATGAAAAGATTTAGAAATGTTTCTGCTATAGTAACATTGCTTGCTGGATTTATTACTGCTGTTGTTATGATAATCAACAGGTATAGTCTTGTTTCATTCCTGTGGATTCTTATAGGGGTAATGGTGTGTTTTTATGCTGTGAGCAGAATTATATGTTTTATAGTAGACAGAAAGATTACCAAAGCAGAAGAACAGGAAGAAGCTGAAAGACTAGAGAAGGAAAAAGAGAGGCTTGAGGCCGAAGAAAAAGAGGCCACGGAAGGCAAAAATGATGAATCTGACGCTATGAATGGTAATCAGAGAGCTAACAGATAATATACATTATTATTAAGTACGGGGGCATTCTTTGTATGGATGAAGCGGGAAGAAACAGGCTATGGGAAAAGTATATTGCAAGTCACGACAGCGAAATCCGTGAACAGCTCATAGTTGAATATGCACAGCTGGTTAAGCTTGTTGCAGGAAGAATGAATATGTATCTTGGCTATAATGTTGAATATGACGACCTTGTAGGATATGGTGTATTTGGTCTGATTGATGCGATAGACAAGTTCGATAGTGGTAAGAATGTCAAGTTTGAGACATATGCCAGTTTAAGGATAAGAGGTGCGATTCTCGATCAGATTCGTAAAATGGATTGGATTCCAAGGTCCTTAAGGCAGAAACAGAAGAAAATAGATGCTGCTATGGCTAAAATTGAGGCAGATAGCGGCAAAGTAGCAACAGATGATGAACTTGCGTTGGAATTAGGGATTTCAATGGATGAATTAAGCGATTGGCAAGGTCAGATGAAGTCTTCTAATCTTATATCATTGGATGAATATACAGAAGCTGGAAGTGAAGTCAAGATGGAGAGCGTGGGTAACTCACATTTTGAAGAACCAGAAGATGTAGTGGAGAAAGAAGAACTTAAGAAGAAGCTTGTACAGGCAATAGACCTTCTTACAGAGAAGGAGAGAAGTGTTATTGTGTTATACTATTATGAGGATATGACTCTTAAAGAGATAAGTATGACGCTTGATGTTTCAGAATCAAGGGTATCGCAGCTTCATACCAAGGCTCTCAGTAAAATGAAGAAAATAATGGGTGATTATATGTTTCCAGCGTAGACAAAAGCTGTAGTGCAGAAATATAGTGGCAAAAAGCAGAAAGTGAGTCATATATGATTAAAGAATGTATGTCAGGGTATTTTCAATTTTCATCAAAGGAAGATGGATTATATATTACAGTATATCCACCTAAGTCTGGTTATGGAGCAGCCAGCATTGATGATGTAATGTTTTATGTTGATAATAAGAATATAAGCTGTGATAGTGTAAAGCTTATGGAAGCTGTTAAGGCAGGTTCGGCGGCAGAGACAACTGTTAAGGTGTCAGAAGAAAGTCAGCTGGAATGTAGTGAATTTGCTGATTACAGAATAAGCAGTGATTGTATGAGGGTGGAAGCTTGTTTCTATCCTCCTTTTGAGAATGGTGGAATGTTAGATAAAGATGAGATTATAAGGGATTTACAGCATATCGGTGTTACTTATGGTGTGGATGAAGAAGTTATAGACTCGTTTTTAAAAGACAGGCATTACGGCAAAGCCTATACAGTGGCTAAAGGAACTGAGCCGGTAAGCGGCAGGGAAGGTTATGTTGAATATAAGTTCAATACAGAATTAAAGCCAAGACCAAAGATGAACGAGGATGGCACAGTAGATTTCCATACATTAGAGAATGTTAATCATGTAACCAAGGGAGATACAGTTGCAGTTCTTCATCCAGAGTATGTTGGTGAAGCTGGAACAGATGTACTTAACAGAAGTGTTAATCCAGATAAGGTAAAGCACGTTGTGTTCAGATTTGGGCGTAATCTTGTAATATCGGAAGATGGCAAAGAATTAATTACACTGGTAAGCGGACACGTAGTACTTGAGTCTGATAAAGTGTTTGTATCTAATGTGCTTGAGCTTGTTGATGTAGATAACTCAACTGGTGATATAGATTACAATGGTGATGTCAGTATTAAAGGAAATGTACTTGCAGGCTTTACTGTTAAGGCATCGGGCAATGTAGTAGTTACAGGTGTGGTTGAAGGTGCAACAGTAATAGCTGGTGGAGATATCACTTTAAACAGAGGAGTTCAGGGAATGAACAAGGCTGTTATAAAGGCAGGCGGTAAAATTGTATCCAAGTTCATAGAAAGCGTACAGCTTGTTGAGGCAGGCGGTAATATTGAAGCAGACTCTATTCTTCATAGCAAGGTAGTAGCTAAAGGTGTTATCAATGCCAATGGAAAGAATGGTCTTATAATAGGTGGCGATGTTAAATCAACAGTTATGATACAGGCAAAGACCATAGGTAATGAAATGGGTACAGCTACAGTTGTAGGAGTTGGTGTTGACCCTACAATGAAGAAGCGGATGGATGAGCTTAAGAAGGGCCTGAGTAAGATGGGGGATGAGAAAATCCAGCTTGCACAGCTTATGACAGCACTTAGAAAGAAACAGGATGCAGAAGGAACACTTAGTCCTGAGAAGCAGGAGATGCTCTCAAAGACTATGCGTAACCTTTTGGTTATGGATCAGCAGCTGGCTAAAGAAAAGAAAGAATACGAAGACATAAGATCCTGCATAGGTGAAGAAAAGAATGCTTGTATAAAGGTAAGCAACAGGGCTTATGTTGGTACTAAGCTTATGTTTGGTGATATATGTATGTTCCTGAAAGAAAAATATGATTATTGCCAGTTCAGAAAAGAAGGAGCTGAAATAAAGAGTCTGCCACTTTAATTATTAAGTGGTTAATTGTGATAAAGAGGTGTTGATATGATAGTAAGACCGATGGAATTTGGTATGATTCAACAGCAGAATACGGTATCACAAGTCAGACATAATGAAGATGTCAGACCTATGGTAGAACAGCAGACGACGGCGGTTCAGTTACAGAAAGATATCCACACAAGAGCTGAACAGGTGAATCATAAAGAAGACCCTAATAACAGACAGAAAAAGTTTGATGCTAAGGATAAAAGTGATAACGAGTATCAGTCTGGACATAAAGAAAGGAAAAATAAGACATCAGAAGACGGTAAAGTGTTTATTAAAGACTTGGAAGATATAGACTTTGACGTCAAAGTATGATTAATGGAGAGATAATGGGAACTGTAGCGATAGTTTTAATAGTTATAGGTATAATATGCGTTATAATAAGCATTATACTTGGAATAACTGATAATAAAGAACAGGCTGATACTGCTTCATATGTATCAGATTATGATTCGGCAAAGCAAGTGTCACAGGTATCAAAGGCTATAGATGACATAATTGAGAAGAAAATGCAGGATATAGAAGAAAAGACTGAGGCAAGTCTTGATAAAATATCCAATACTAAGATTCTTGAAATGAATGAGTATGCAGACAATGTTCTAAAAGAAATCAATCGTAATCATAATGAAGTAATGTTTATGTATGATATGCTTAACGAGAAGGATAAAGAGATTAAGACTACAGTTAAGAGTGTCAATGCAACTAACACACAGGCAAGAGGAATGGGAACAGTAAGGGAAAGACTTATAAAGCTTGATGAAACACAGAAAGCACCACAGAGAATAAGTGTTGATGAATTTCCACTTGATGATAAGTTAGATAAGAATCAGAAGATTATGACCTTATATAATAATGGCTATAACGATATTGATATAGCTAAACGTTTAAAGTTTGGAGTTGGAGAGGTTCGTCTTGTTATCAAGTTATATGTTAATGCAGCAGGCGAATAAAAGTAATTACTGGTTAATGAGGTTAGTGTATAAAGTGATTAATACTGATTGTTATCAGGTGAAATTATGTTAGAATTAAGGAACAGGTGCATTATACAATGAAGTTAAGATATTATTTAAGCGGTCTTGGAAGCGGAATTATTATCGCAGTTCTTATTATGCTTATTGCTGACAAAGTTACAGCGGTTAATAATGTTAATGGTTCAAATGTCCCACAGGAGACGACTGGTTCTGTTATAGCCTATACAACACAATCGGATAAAGATAATGAAACAATACAGGCTGAAAGCACAGAACATTCAGAGAATAAGGGTAACGAAGATACAACATCAGCTGATACAGCAAAGAATTCGGTAGTAAAAGCGACGGATAGTTCTACTACAGATACAACAAGGTATGTATCGGAGGAAGATAAGGTTATAGTTAATATCAATCCTAAGAATATAAAGGTTGCGGCTGATATATCAAAGATACTTAAGAATAAGGGTGTTATAGAAGATGCAGATGCTTTTACACAGTATATGGCAACTTATGGATATTCAAGAATAGTCCAGCAGGGCAACTTTGAATTGATTAAGGGTGATTCATATGAGAATATCGCAAGAATAATAACAAGAAGCGATGTAGATAATAATACTAACACACAGGCTGACTAAGATTATTTGGTCAGCCTGTATTTATCTTTGCTGTTTGTTTTTGTATAAAAAATGCTTGCAATTATTTAATGGTATTGATATAATACATTTCGTGTGAAAAAGCATGCAGGTGGATGGCATAGCGGGTGCCGTTGTACGCAGACGGTGGCTATACGGGATGTGTTGCATAATCCGGGAAGCCTGCAAAAGATAATTTAACCAATGGAGGTATTAAAATGAGCGTAATTTCAATGAAGCAGTTACTTGAAGCAGGTGTTCATTTCGGACATCAGACAAGAAGATGGAATCCTAAGATGGCTGAGTACATCTACACAGAAAGAAATGGTATCCATATCATCGATTTACAGAAGTCAGTAGGAAAGGTTGATGAAGCTTATAAGGCAGTTTCTGATATCGTTGCTGATGGTGGTACAATCCTTTTCGTAGGTACAAAGAAGCAGGCACAGGATGCAATCGCTAATGAAGCTACAAGATGTGGTATGTATTTCGTTAACGAAAGATGGTTAGGTGGTATGCTCACTAACTTCAAGACAATCCAGTCAAGAATTGCAAGACTTAAAGAAATCGAAACAATGCAGGAAGATGGAACATTTGATGTTCTTCCTAAGAAGGAAGTTATTAACTTAAAGAAGGAATTAGAAAAGCTTCAGAAGAACCTTGGTGGTATCAAGGAAATGAAGAGAATTCCAGATGCTATCTTTATCGTAGATCCTAAGAAGGAAAGAATCTGCGTTCAGGAAGCACACGCACTTGGTATCACATTAATCGGTATCGCTGATACTAACTGTGATCCAGATGAATTAGATTATGTTATTCCTGGTAACGATGACGCTATCAGAGCTGTTAACTTAATCGTTTCAAAGATGGCTGACGCTGTTATCGAAGCTAATCAGGGTGAAGAAGCTGTAGCCGCTGATGCAGAAGAAGTAGCTGAGGAAGCTTAATATTTAAGGTTTGACTTAAGTTTATGTATGCTTCAGCCTGTAGTTTCAGGTTGAAGCATTTTTTAAGATTATTTTAAAATATTATAATTTGGAGGAAAGTAAAATGGCAGCAATTACAGCAGCAATGGTTAAAGAACTTAGAGAGTCTACTGGTGCAGGTATGATGGAATGTAAGAAGGCTCTTACAGAGACAGATGGAGATATGGAAGCAGCTGTTGATGTTCTTAGAAAGAGCGGAGCAGCTAAGGTAGAAAAGAAAGCCGGCAGAATCGCAGCAGAAGGTATCACAAGAGTTGCATCAGAAGGCAACACAGCAGTAGTAGTAGAAGTTAACTCAGAGACAGACTTCGTTGCAAAGAACGCTGTATTCCAGGAGTTTGTTCAGAACGTAGCTGATAAGGCTCTTAAGGCTTCAGTTGATAAGGCTGGAGATGGCGAAGATGTATGTGCAATTCTTGATATGAAGTCTGAGCTTGAAGAAAAGACTATCGTAATCGGTGAAAAGCTTTCTTTAAGAAGATTTGAAAAGCTTACAGGTGACTGTGTTGCTTCATATGTTCACGGTGGTGGAAGAATTGGCGTTCTTGTTGCAGCAGAAGGTGCTACAGGAGATGCAGTTAAAGAAGCACTTACTAACATTGCTATGCAGATAGCAGCTATGAACCCACAGTATATCAGTAGAAATGATATGTCAGCGGAAGAACTTACTAAGTTAAGAGAAATCATCGAAGAGAGTGCGTTAAATGACCCAGCTACTCTTCCAAAGCCAATCTTAAATAAGTTAATTGATAAGGCTATTAATGATAAAGTATGGAGCGATGAAGATATTGCAACATATGAAGAACATAAGAGCAATATGCAGTATTTATTCAACTTCCTTTCAAAGGAAGCTGCTTCTCAGTTAGCTGAGCTTGCATTAGCTGACAGAGCTAATATTGCTGCTGATAAGATTTTTAATGGATTAGTAGAAGGCCGTGTGTCTAAGCAGCTTAAGGAAATCTGCCTTATGGATCAGGTATATGTTAAGGCTGAGGATGGAAAGCAGTCAGTATCTAAGTATATTGCAGAAGTAGGCAAGGTAGCTGGTTCACCATTTACTATTAAGAACTTTGTTCGTTTTGAAGTTGGTGAAGGTCTTGAGAAGAAGAATGAAGATTTCGCAGCGGAAGTTGCAGCTCAGCTTCAGTAATTAATAATTATACTTACTAAACCATATCTTGTTAATACAGGATATGGTTTTTTTAATGAATAGTATTTAATAAAAATTAATAATTTCTATTGAAATATAAAAGAGTGATTGATATAATAAATCTAAGTTATATATGAGACGTGTTAATTTTGGATAATAATTGTTGGAAAATTGGATTTATTATATCATATGCACTGCGTTGCTTTTCCACGCATCCGAAGTCTCGAAGAAACTTCTAAGTGACTACGAAGTAGTCATATTATGTCATATTAAAAAGTAAATATGTAATGCTGCGAAGTATATATTAGTGTGTTATATATTTAGAATATAATATAACAGCATATGACAATTAATATATGTGGGGTATAATATTATGTGTATTTTATGCACGCCTTGTATGAAACAAAAAGTTACATAAAAAGGAGAAAAATATGAATGTAAAAGATTCGATTAGAAAAAGGTTGAACAAGAGCTTTGCTATGATTTCTCTTGTATGCAGTATTGGTCTTGTTATATGTGGTATTTCATTATTTGTAATAAGCAGCCAGTATCATAATGCACTTACTAATTATGGATTTGCCCAGGGAGATATTGGTAAGGCTATGGTAACATTCTCTGAGGCAAGAAGTTCGTTAAGAGCTGTAATTGGTTATACAGATATGAATGAGATTGCTGATGAACAGAAGAATTATGAGACTAAGAAGTCAGCATTTGAAGGTTATATGGCAGATGTTGAGAAGACAATAGTAACTAAGGCCGGTAAAGATGCTTATGCACAGGTTGAATCAGCACTTAATGGTTACTGGACCAAGGCTGACAGCATTTTAAAGCAGGGTGCTACAACAGATAATGGAGCTTCTGGTGCAGCTCAGAAGAAAGAGATTGAAGAGCTTTCACCTATGTACGATAATGTATATGCTGCATTAAAGAATATAATGGATATCAATGTTACTAAGGGTGATGAAGTACAGAATACATTGAATGTTCTTATGTATATATTAATTGTTTTAGTTGTTGCAATTATTGCATTTAGTGTATATATGTCAACACACCTTGGAAGAAGAATTGCTGATAATATTGAGAAGCCAGTAGAAGCATTGGCTGAAAGACTTAAGAAGTTCGCAGCAGGTGATCTTGACAGCGAATTCCCAGAAAGTGAGATTGATGATGAGATAGCTTATATGAATAATGTAGCTAAGGAGATGGCTGCTGACCTTAATCTTATCATCAGCGACTTAAGCAGACTTATGGATGAGATGGCAGCCGGTAACTTTAAGATTAAGACAGATATCGAAGATAAATATGTTGGTAAATTTGTTAATCTTAAAGATGCAATTCGTAATATGAATAGAAAGATGGATGCTACACTTAAGAGTGTTGATGAATCATCACAGCAGGTAACAGTAGGTTCAGAGAACCTTGCACAGTCTGCACAGGAATTAGCAGAAGGCGCTACAGAACAGGCTGGAGCTGTTGAAGAGATTCAAGCTACAATAGCAACTCTTACTGAGCAGATTGCAGATACAGCAGATAATTTACAAAAGACAAGTGACAAGGCTGTAGACCATGCGAAGAATGCTGATGCCAGCAAGGTAGAGATGCACTCACTTATGGAAGCTATGCAGCGTATTAGTGATACATCTAAGAAGATTGAGAATATCATTTCTGATATTGAAAGTATTGCAAGCCAGACTAATCTTCTTTCTCTTAATGCAGCTATTGAGGCAGCAAGAGCAGGTGAGGCTGGTAAGGGCTTTGCAGTTGTTGCTGAGCAGATTAGAATGCTTGCTGACCAGAGTGCCCAGTCAGCCGTTGATACAAGAACTCTTATTGAAGGCGCTTTAAATGAAATAGAAGAAGGTAATACAGTAGCTATGAAGGTTGCTGAATCAATGGATTCAGTTGTTCAGGGAATCAATGATATTGCTGATGTATCTAAGCAGCTTAGCGAGAACTCTAATGTTCAGATTGCAGCTATGAGAGAGGCTGAAAAGGGAATCGACCAGATTTCAGAAGTTGTACAGTCTAACTCAGCAGCATCAGAAGAGTGTTCTGCTACAAGTGAAGAGCTTTCTGCACAGGCAGAAGCTATGAATGAATTAATTTCACAGTTCACACTTAGAGATTAATTAATATTGAAGAATATAATGTATTGTGTTATAATTAATCGGATAATGATTGTTATAATGCAATACATTTTTTTGGCTGGTTTGCATTATAAGACAGGCTTGAATTATGGTTATAATCAGTGCTGGTTATAATGGACAATATTTTATATATATCAGACTAATGGAGGATTAAGATGGGCTTATTTGGCAGTAAATCTGATGATAATTCTAAAGATGTATTCAGCAGACTTGGAAAAGAAGTTAAAGAAGATATGATGGTCAATACATTAGAAGATAATGATCTGGCTAAGTTAGCAGCTGGAATGAAAAGTGAGCTTACAGGCTCAGAGAGCAGAGAGTCTATTACAGATAAGCTTGAGGCAGAGCTTAATAATGAGAGCGAAGCTATAGAGACGTTCAGTGACAGTGTTGCACAAGATGAACCAAGATCGGAGTTAGAGCAGATGGCAGAGGAGACAGCGGTTATAACAGCAGGTCTTGTTGTCAGCGGTGATTTGGACTCAGTAGGTTCTATAGATGTATTTGGAACTGTTGAAGGTAATGTTGCCTGCTGTGGAAAGCTTACAGTAAGCGGTACAATAGAAGGAGCGATTATGGCTAATGAAGTGTTTGCTAATAATGCAAAGATTTCAGGAGATATACAGTCTAAGGGTTCAGCTAAGATAGGGCAGGGTACAGTTGTTATAGGTAATATAACAGCAACATCTGCCGTTATAGCTGGTGCTGTTAAAGGTAATGTGGACATTAATGGCCCGGTTGTCATAGACTCATCCGCTGTAATAGTTGGTGATATTAAGTCTAAGTCAGTTCAGATTAATAATGGAGCTACAATAGATGGAAGATGTTCGCAGTGCTATGCCGATGTTGATACATCTTCAATATTTGATATAAAGGCAGTTGGAAAGCATAACAAAGACGAGATTAAGAGTAGTGTCAATAAAGAGACAGCAGGGTTAGACAGCAAGTCAGCAGATAGCAAGTCAGTTAACGACAGAGCAGTCGATGGCAAAGAAGCAGATAGTAAGTCAGCTAACGACAGAGCGGTCGATGGCAAAGCAGCAGATAATATGTCAGCTGATAACAGTACAGCCGGCAGCAGGCCAGCGAATTAACAGATATTATAGATAATAAAGAAATAACAGTTAATAATCGGTAAAGATAATAGTTAGTACTCTGATAAAATACAATATATATAAAGAATGGAGAAATAATATGAACGACATTAAAAGAGTAATTCTTAAGTTAAGTGGAGAAGCTTTATCAGGTGATAAGAAGTCAGGCTATGATGATGAATTAATTATGGATATAGCAGGACAGGTAAAGCAGATTATAGACAAAGGCATTAATGTAGGTGTTGTAATTGGTGGTGGTAACTACTGGAGAGGACGTTCTAATGATAATATCGACAGAACAAAGGCTGACCAGATTGGTATGCTTGCAACCATTATGAACTGCATATATGTATCAGAAATATTCAGATCACAGGGACTTAAGACTAATATACTTACACCATTTGAGTGTGGAAGTATGACAAAGCTTTTCTCTAAGGATAGAGCTAATAAGTATTTTGAAAAGGGGATGGTTGTATTCTTTGCAGGTGGAACAGGACATCCATATTTCTCAACAGATACAGGTATAGTGCTTAGAGCCATTGAATTAGATGCAGATGCTATACTTTTAGCTAAGGCAATTGATGGCGTATATGACAGCGACCCTAAGATCAATCCAAAAGCTAAGAAGTATGATAAAATATCCATTACAGATGTTGTTGATAAGCATCTTGGCGTAATTGATATGACGGCTTCTGTTATGTGTATGGAGAATAAGATGCCGCTTATGGTATTTGGACTTAATGAGAAAGACAGCATTGTTAATGCACTTTCAGGTAAATTTAATGGAACAATTGTAACTGTTGATTAATTTGCCGATTTATTGTAATATTCAGTTATATAATAAAAGATATTAAGAAAGAGAGAAATATAATGAGTGACATTAAAGAATACGAAGATAAAATGAAGAAATCAGTAGACTCATTAAAAGAGGACTACACAACAATAAGAGCAGGAAGAGCTAACCCACATATATTAGATAAAATTAAGGTTGATTATTATGGAACACCTACTTCACTTCAGCAGGTGGCTAATATCTCTGTTCCAGAAGCAAGAATGATTCAGATTCAGCCTTGGGAAGCAAGCCTTATTAAAGATATTGAAAAGGCTATTCTTGTATCAGACCTTGGACTTACACCTAATAATGATGGTAAGGTAATAAGACTTATATTCCCTGAACTTACAGAGGAAAGACGTAAAGAACTTGCTAAGGACGTAAAGAAGAAGGGTGACAATGCTAAGGTTGCCATAAGAAATGTAAGAAGAGATGCTAATGATACTGTTAAGAAAGAGAACAAGGCAGGAGAGCTTTCAGATGATGAAGCTAAGAATCTTGAAGATGATGTTCAGAAGCTTACAGATAAATATATAGCTTTAATAGATAAGGCAATAGAAGAAAAGACTTCTGAGATACTTACAGTATAATGAATAATATATGGGGAGGCTGTTGGTTTATAGCAACAGCCTCCTAATAAGTTATATGGATAATATTATATATACATTAATATAATGATGCTATCTGGCATATAAAAATATAATAATATATGAAATGATAAATGTATCTAAATATGAAGTTATAAGGATACCGATATATGAAACTATAAAATATTGACTGTGGGGTAATGTATGGATAAATATAATGAGGAATTAGGGCTTAAGATACCTGCTCATGTTGCTGTCATACTTGATGGTAATGGACGCTGGGCTAAAAAGAAGCATATGCCAAGAACATATGGACATATGCAGGGAAGTAAAGTTGTAGAAGATATGTTGTATGTTGCAGATGACCTTGGCATACAATATTTTACAGTATATGCTTTTTCAACAGAGAACTGGAAGCGTTCAGAAGAAGAAGTAGGCACTCTTATGAGCATTTTAAGAAAGTATCTTAAAGATTGTGTCAAGAAGTCTATGAAGAACAATGTAAGGTGCCGTGTTATAGGACGCAGGGAAGAATTAAGTGATGATATAGTTGAGAGTATTAATAATCTTGAAGAAAAGACTAAGAATAATACAGGACTCAATTTCACAATAGCAATCAATTATGGTGGCAGAGATGAGATTGTAAGAGCCGTCCAGAAGATTGCACAGGATGTTAAAGAGGGAAAGATTGCACCAGAGGCTATAGATGAGGCTATGATAAATGCTAATCTTGACACAAAGGATATTCCTGACCCGGATCTTTTGATAAGAACTAGTGGCGAGCAAAGACTTTCTAATTATCTTCCATGGCAGCTTGCATATACAGAATTCTACTTTACAGATGTATTCTGGCCGGATTTTAATAGGGAAGAACTTATTAAGGCTTGTGAGAAATATAATAAAAGAGACAGAAGATATGGCGGAGTTAAGGAGGAATAGAATTTGTTAAAGAGGATAATAAGCGGAATATGCCTTGTGGCAATTGCCGTTCCATCATTGTATTTTGGTGGCTGGCTGTTATATGCGGTATGTCTTATGGTAGCACTTATAGGTAATTTTGAATTGTTAAGGGTCACCAATCTTCAAAAGACACCATTGGGAATATGTGCATATGCGGCAACAATAGCATATTTTATAAGCCTTAACATAGCAGAGCATAGATATACTACGCTAATTCTTGTATTAACATTTCTTGTTATGATGAGCGTGTATGTATTCACGTTTCCAAAGTATAAGGCGGAAAATGTTATGTGGGCATTCTTTGGAATCATATATGTAACCGTGATGATAGCTTATATATATGAAACAAGAATGTCAGATAATGGAATATTTATTGTGTGGCTTATATTTATTGCTTCGTGGGGAAATGATACATTTGCTTATTTCACAGGAGTGTGCATAGGAAAGCACAAAATGGCACCTGTGTTATCACCTAAGAAGTCGGTTGAAGGTGCAATAGGCGGAGTGATTGGTGCAACAATACTCGGTGCGGTATACGGAGCTTTAGTAAGTTCTAAAATGGCAGGTGTTATTGATAATTCGTCTGTGGCATTTGCAGTAGCAAGCCTTGCAGGGGCGTTATTGTCAATAGTTGGTGACTTGGCGGCATCTGCAATTAAGAGAAATTATAATGTTAAAGATTATGGTACATTAATTCCGGGACATGGTGGAATTATGGATAGATTTGACAGCGTAATATTCACAGCACCGGTTGTATACTGGGCGATAATACTGCTTAACAGTATAGGACTTTAAAGTTACTATAGTATAGATTAGGAAAGGGTGTAGATAATGAGAGGAATATCAGTTCTAGGTTCGACTGGTTCAATAGGAACTCAGACTTTAGATGTTATTAGAAGAAATAAAGATATAAAGGTTGTTGCACTTGCAGCAGGAACAAGAGTAAAAGAATTAGCAGAACAGGTAAGGGAATTCAGACCATCTTTGGTATGTATTGGAACTGAAAAGCTTGCGGGCGAGTTAAAGCTTCTGCTTTCAGATATTGATGTAAAGATAGTGTATGGTGATGAGGGACTTATAGAAGCGGCAACACATAAAGAAGCTGATATTGTTCTTACGGCCGTTGTTGGAATGATGGGCATTGTTCCAACGATTAAAGCAATTGAAGCACATAAGGATATTGCACTTGCCAATAAGGAGACACTTGTAACAGCAGGACATATTATAATGAAGCTTGCTAAGGACAATAATGTTAATATATATCCTGTAGACAGCGAACATTCAGCGATATTTCAGTCACTTAACGGCGAATATCCTAAGGAGGTTGAAAGAATACTTCTTACAGCATCAGGCGGTCCATTCAGAGGAAAGAAAAGAGCTGACCTTGTAAATGTGACAGTTGAGGATGCACTTAACCACCCTAACTGGGCTATGGGAAGAAAGATAACAATAGACTCATCAACTATGGTTAATAAAGGCCTTGAGGTAATGGAAGCACAGTGGTTATTCAATGTTCCATCATCTAAGGTCACTGTGGTTGTACAGCCACAGAGCATAATACATTCTATGGTTGAATTCATTGACGGAGGAATAATGGCACAGCTTGGAAGTCCTGATATGCGCCTTCCTATACAGTATGCCCTCTATTATCCTCATAGAAGAGAGCTTAATACTAAGAGAGTGGATTTCTTTGAACTTGGCAATATTACATTTGAAAAGCCTGATATGGATACATTTAAAGGACTTAAGCTTGCTTATACAGCTTCTGATAAGGGCGGTAACATTCCAACAGCATTTAATGCGGCAAATGAGCTTGCAGTTGCAAAGTTCCTTGACAGAAAGATAAAGTATCTTGATATACCTGATATTATAGAGTATGCAATGAATGAAGTACGTTATATTGATAATCCGTCTGTAGACGAAATATTAGAAACAGAACAGACAGTCTATGAAATGATAGAAAACCGTTTGAAGAATGGAGGAGCAGAGTGGTTATAAATATAATATTAGCGATACTTGTATTAAGCATAATCATAATTATACACGAGTTTGGACATTTTATTGTAGCTAAGGCAAATGGAATTACAGTTGTGGAATTCTCACTTGGATTTGGACCTAAGCTTATACATTTTAAGAAAGGTGAAACAGAATATAGTCTTAAGCTGCTTCCTTTTGGTGGAGCCTGTATAATGCTTGGTGAGGATTTCTTAGAGGCAGATGATGATGAGCAGGAAGATGCAACAGAAGGCAATAATACTGGCAAATCTGGAAGCGAGTTGGATAATGACTTTTGCAATGGTAAAACAGCAGAAGATAATGGCTTTGGAAATGCTTCAAGGTATTCATCTGATAATACATCGGCTGGAAGCTATATGTCTGAGAAGAAAAAGCAGGAAGCACTGGAAGCTGGCTATGATATGTCCAAATCATTTGCTAATAAATCAGTGTGGGCAAGGATTGCAGTTATAGCAGCTGGACCAATATTTAACTTTATACTGGCATTTGTCTGCTCGGTTGTAATTATTGGAAGTATAGGCTATGACCCTTGTATGGTTGATGTTGTATATGATAATTCACCAGCGGTAAGTGCAGGGCTTCAGGAAGGTGACAAGATTATAAAGGTTAATAACCAGAAGATAACATTTTACAGGGATTATTCTTTCTATAGGGTGTACCACGCTGATGATACTATGAATATAACATATGAAAGAGATGGACAGAAATATACAACAACTCTTACTCCGGAATATGTTAAACAGCAGAAGTACCAGATGGGTGTTACTTTAGAGCAGAATGGGACAATAGCAGGCGTATCTGACGGAACACCAGCACAGAAGGCTGGGATTAAGAAGGGTGATATAATAACAGCGGTTAATGGCGTTGCAGTTGACGGAAGTACCAAGATTATTGAGCTTGTAGGACAGTGTAATGGCGAGAGTGTTGATATTACAATAAACAGAGATGGTAATACAATGCAGTTAAATGTGACACCGGATTCTGTAGAGAATGAATATTACTATACAGGCTTTGCAAGCTATGGGGCAAGACAGAAGGTTTCGCCTATATCAGTAATCGGCTATGCATTTAAGGAAGTTGGATATAGTGTTAATACTGTAGTTAAGAGCCTTGGAATGATGTTTACAGGACAGGTGGGGATTAATGACCTTTCTGGACCTGTCGGAACAGTAAGTGCTATGAGTAATATTGTAGAAGAAAGCAAGGCAGATGGAACATTTTATGTAATCCTTAATCTTTTAAATCTTGCAGGACTTATAAGTGCCAACCTTGGCGTTATGAACCTTCTTCCAATACCGGCACTTGATGGCGGAAGACTTGTATTTCTTATACTTGAAGTATTAAGAGGCAAGCCAGTCAAGAAAGAACACGAGGGTATGGTGCATTTTGTTGGTATGATATTCTTATTTGTTCTTATGATATATGTTATGTTTAAAGATATAAGAGGACTTTTTTAATTAAGAAATGAGGCTTAATATGTATAGAGATAATACAAAGGTTGTAAAAATAGGCAATAAGTTAATCGGTGGCGGCAATCCTATAATGATTCAGTCTATGACTAACACAAGAACTGATGATGTTGAGGCAACTGTCAGCCAGATACTGGCTTTAGAGAAAGCAGGCTGTGATATTATAAGATGTACAGTTCCAGATATTAATGCCGCTAAAGCAATCAAGGAGATTAAGAAGCATATTCATATTCCATTGGTTGCAGATATACATTTTGATTACAGAATGGCAATAGAGGCAATTAATAATGGTGCTGACAAGATAAGAATTAATCCAGGCAATATCGGTGGAACAGATAAGATTAAGGCTGTTGTAGATGCTGCCAGGGCTAAGAATATCCCTATAAGAGTAGGGGTCAACAGTGGTTCACTTGAGAAAGACCTTATAGAGAAATATGGCGGTGTTACAGCCGAAGGACTTGTTGAGAGTGCACTTGATAAAGTAAAGATTATAGAAGATCTTGGTTATGATAATCTTGTTATAAGCATTAAATCGTCAGATGTAATGATGTGTGTTAAGGCACACGAACTTATAGCAAGGAAGACTAATTATCCGCTTCACGTTGGAATTACCGAGTCGGGTACGTTATTCAGCGGAAGCATTAAGTCATCAATAGGTCTTGGGCTTATATTAGGACAGGGCATAGGTGATACAATAAGAGTTTCACTTACAGATGACCCTGTAAAGGAGATAGAGGCAGCTAAGCTTATTCTTAGGACACTTGGTTTAAGAAAAGGTGGTATTGAGGTTGTATCTTGTCCTACCTGTGGAAGAACTAAGATTGACCTTATCGGTCTTGCCTCAAAGGTTGAGGAGCTTGTTAGAAACTATGACCTTGATATTAAGATAGCTGTTATGGGCTGTGTTGTAAATGGCCCTGGAGAAGCTAAGGAGGCTGATATAGGAATAGCAGGTGGTGACGGCTGTGGTGTTCTTATAAAGCATGGCGAAATAATTAAGAAGTTTGAAGAAGATAAACTGTTAGCAGTGCTGAAGGACGAATTAGATAATTGGAAAGACTGATTATTATTATCCTTTGGCAGAAGGTGTTGGTTAAAGATGCGTAGATTTTTTGAAGTATTTAAGACATTAAAACTGCCAGAGGATATTGGTATGTATATGGAAAATGTTGAGGTTACGAGAGTATCCAAGACATCAACGAACTCATTGGCGAGAGTATACATAAAGAATGACAGGGTTATAAGCAAGAAGATAATATACAGGGTAGAAGATGCCCTTAAAAAGCAGATATTCCGTATACAGAATATGGATGTAAGAATTATAGACAGATATAATCTGTCAAAGCAGTATACGCCACAGACAATAATGGATGTGTATTATGACAGCATATTATTTGAATTGGAGAAATACTGGACACTTGAGTATAATCTTTTAAAGAATTCAACGTGGGAGTTTGAAAAGGATGACCTGCTTGTGCTTACATTAGAGGACGGATTTCTTGCAAGAACCTATGCAGATGACCTTAAGGAATATTTTCAGCTTATATTTCTTAACCGTTTTGGCTTTGAAATAGATGTTGAATATAAGTATGTTGCCAAGCTTGAGAAGCGTTATGAGAAAGAAAATGAACATAAGCTTAATCTTAGAATTAAGCAGATTGAAGATAACTTTATGGCAGCAGGCGAAGAAGCCAAGAGCGATAATGGGGCAGAGAAGAACAAAAAGTATGCCGAACAGAAAGCTAAAGCCGCTGCATTTTTTAATGAAAGAGGAGCTTCTGGAAAAGATCTTACACGTTATAGAAAGCCAGCTAATACAGATATATTATATGGAAGGGACTTTGACGATGAAGTTACTGCCATAGAACAGATAGAATCGCCAATAGGTGAAGTTGTCATAAATGGTATGATAAGAAGCATAGAAACAAGAGAGATAAGAAACGAAAGAACTATATTATCTATCGTTGTTACAGATTTTACAGACAGCATTGTAGTGAAAATGTTTGCAAGAAATGAACAGCTTCCAGATCTTTATGAATTCATTAAAAAGGGTAATTTTCTTAAGATAAAAGGCATAGCTTCAATGGATAAGTATGATCAGGAGATTACTATAGCCAATGTGTCAGGAATACGAAAGGGAAGTGATAACAGGTCAGTAAGAAATGACTTATCACTTCATAAGAGGGTAGAGCTTCACTGCCATACCAAGATGAGTGATATGGATGGTGTATCTTATGCCAAGGATATAATAAAGCAGGCGATAAGCTGGGGACACAAGGCAATTGCGATTACTGACCACGGAGTTGTGCAGGCATTCACGGAAGCTTATCACACTATGCAGGATCTGGAGTTTAAGTATAATAAAAAGGGTGAGAAGTTAGATTTTAAGGTTATATATGGTGTTGAGGCATATCTTGTCGATGATACCAGGAAGATAGTAATTAATCCGGCTGGACAGGACTTTAAAGGGGAATTCGTTGTATTTGATCTGGAAACAACGGGATTTTCGGCTTTGGTAGACAGGGTAATAGAGATAGGTGCGGTAAAGATTAAGAATAATGAGATTGTAGACAGATTTTCAACATTTGTTAATCCACAGATACCTATATCTTTTAGAATTGAGAATTTAACAGGTATTAATGACCAGATGGTTATGAATTCAGGAACTATCGAGCAGATACTGCCTGATTTTATAGAATTCTGTAAGGGTTGTGTTATGGTAGCCCACAATGCGGAATTTGATATGAGTTTTATAATTAATAATGCTGAGAAAATGGGGATAGAATTTGCACCTACTTATATAGATACAGTGCTTTTGTCACAGTTCCTTATACCGGCATTACATAATTATAAGCTTGATACATTAACCAAGCATCTTAATGTTGTGCTTGATAACCACCACAGGGCGGTTGATGATGCAGAGGCAACAGCACATATATTCTTAAAGCTTGTGCAGATGCTTTATGAGAGGGATATATATACACTTGATAAGCTTAATGAAGAAGGAACGCTTGATGATGAGTCAATTAAGAAGCTTCACCAGTACCACTGTATAATACTTGCCTCTAATGAGATGGGAAGAATTAATCTGTACAGGCTTGTGTCGGCTTCACATCTGCAGTATTTTAACAGATTTCCAAAGATACCAAAGAGCCTTGTCAATAAGTACAGGGAAGGTCTTATAATAGGAAGTGCGTGTGAGGCAGGAGAGCTGTTCCGTGCTATGGTAAATGGACGTTCAGATGCGGAGATTGCAAGAATAGTTAATTTCTATGATTATCTTGAGGTGCAGCCAATCGGTAATAACCATTTTATGATTGAGAAGGAAGATTATTACGTTAAAGACGAGGAGGACTTAAGAGATCTTAACAGAAGAGTCATATCTTTAGGTGAAAAGTTCGACAAGCCTGTAGTTGCAACGTGTGATGTGCATTTTCTTAATCCAGAAGATGAAATATACCGTAGAATAATTATGGCAGGAAAAGGCTTTGACGATGCGGATAACCAGCCACCACTGTATCTGCATACTACAGAGGAAATGCTTTCTGAGTTCGATTATCTTGGAAATGATAAGGCATATGAGATAGTTGTAACTAACACGAATAAGATAATGGATATGTGTGAGAAGATTAGTCCGGTACGTCCTGATAAACGTCCTCCTGTAATTGAGAATTCAGATCAGATGTTAAGGAATATATGCCATAACAGGGCACACGAAATATATGGACCAGAACTTCCACAGATTGTTACAGAAAGACTTGAGCGTGAGCTTAATTCAATTATATCTAATGGTTACTCCGTTATGTATATTATTGCACAGAAGCTTGTATGGAAGTCAAATGATGATGGATACCTTGTAGGTTCAAGAGGTTCTGTTGGTTCATCTTTAGCGGCAACTATGGCTGGTATTACAGAGGTTAATCCGCTTAGTCCGCATTATCTTTGTCCAGAGTGCTTTTATGTTGACTTTGATTCAGAGGAAGTTAAGAAGTTCGCTGGTGGTGCAGGCTGTGATATGCCAGATAAGGTGTGTCCTAATTGTGGTCATAAGTTAAATAAATTAGGTTTTGATATACCATTTGAAACATTCTTAGGATTTAAGGGTAACAAAGAGCCTGATATCGATCTTAACTTTTCTAATGAATACCAGAGTAAGGCACATGCTTATACAGAGGTTATATTTGGAAAGGGACAGACATTCAAGGCTGGTACAATCGGTACTGTCGCAGAAAAGACAGCGTATGGATATGTTCTTAAATATCTAGAGGAGAGAGGCAGGGTTAAACGCCGCTGTGAAATAGAACGTATTGCTGAGGGCTGTATAGATATAAGAAGAACAACAGGACAGCATCCGGGAGGAATTGTAGTTCTTCCTATTGGTGATGAGATACATTCATTTACACCGGTACAGCACCCTGCCAACGATGTAAAGAGTGGAATTGTAACAACGCATTTCGATTACCATAGTATTGACCATAACTTGTTAAAGCTTGATATTCTTGGGCATCTTGACCCTACTATGATTAGAATGCTGCAGGATTTAACAGGTATTGACCCTTTGGAAATACCACTGGATTCAAGAGAAGTAATGTCTTTATTCAAGGATACTTCGGCACTTGGAATTACGCCTGAGGATATTGGCGGTTGTAAGCTTGGTGCACTTGGAATACCAGAGTTTGGTACAGATTTTGCTATGCAGATGCTTATTGATACTAAGCCACAGTATTTTTCTGACCTTGTAAGAATTGCAGGGCTTTCACACGGAACTGATGTATGGCTTGGTAACGCACAGACACTTCTTAAAGAGGGCAAGGCAACCATATCTACGGCGATATGTACACGAGATGACATTATGATATACCTTATCCAGAAAGGACTTGAAAGTGAGCTTGCATTTACAATAATGGAGAAGGTAAGAAAAGGTAAGGGACTTACACCTGAATGGGAGCAGATTATGAGGGAACACGGTGTTCCAGACTGGTATATATGGTCTTGTAATAAAATCCAGTATATGTTCCCAAAGGCACATGCCGCAGCTTACGTTATGATGGCATGGCGAGTAGCTTACTGCAAGGTGTTTTATCCGCTGGCTTACTACTGTGCATATTACAGTATAAGAGCCAATGCCTTTGATTATGAAAAAATGGCAATGGGAAGGGAACGATTAGAGTATTATATTAATGACTACAAAGCTAAGAAAGCAGACGGCACGATATCCAATGTTGAAGATGATGAGCTTAAGGATATGCGTATTGTTCAGGAAATGTATGCAAGAGGCTTTGAGTTCGTACCTATTGACATATACAAGGCAAAGGCAAGGTCATTTCAGATAATAGATGGAAAGATTATGCCATCATTTAAGGTAATATCCAAGGTTGGTGAGTCTGCTGGAGAATCAATAGAGATAGCCGCAAGGGATGGTGAGTTCTTATCAAAGGACGACCTGCGCCAGAGAGCCAGGATTGGACAGACGGTTATAGAGAAGCTTGGCGAGCTTGGACTTCTTGATGGAATGGCAGAGAGCAACCAGTTATCATTATTTGATGTTATATAGTATTGCATATACATATATAAGTGTGTTATCATCATATAATATATGCGGTTAGAATACGATTATAAAGATGCAGTATATATGTTTAATTAATTAGATGAGGTGAAAAATGTTAAAAAAATATCTTATATGTTTTCTTGTATCAATGGTACCTATTGTTGAACTTAGAGGAGCAATTCCTATATCACAGGGAATGCAGCTTCCATTATTACAGTCATATATAATATGTGTAATAGGTAATATGCTTCCGGTTCCGGTTATATATCTTTTTGCAAGACGTGTTCTTGAATGGGGTGCAGACAAGAAATATATCGGAAAGTTCTTTACATTTTGTATTGAAAAGGGTCACAAAGGTGGAGAAAAGTTAAAGCAGAAGGCTGGGAATGGTCTTTTTATAGCACTTTTATTATTCGTTGGTATTCCAATACCTGGTACAGGTGCGTGGACAGGAACACTTGCAGCAAGCTTCCTTGATATGGGCTTTAAGAAGAGTGTAATTGCTGTTCTTGGAGGAGTATTGCTTGCAGGTATAATAATGGGTATTGCTTCAGCAGGAGTATTTACAGCAATATTTAGTTTTGCATAAGCATAGTGTATAATAATATTAAAGAATATAATTAATAAATACCGCATATATTCTACAGATTAATGCGTATCCGGTTATGGGACATAAAAGTTGTAGAATATATGCGGTATTATATTTTGTGTAATAGTAAATTCTTTTTATTGCGGTTTGAGATTACTTATTAATATGTTGCAGATTTTCTTGGTGTCTTTGGTAGAGCGGGTCTTGTTATAGGCTATTCCGTATTGTATTTCACGCTGGTCTGTAATGGGCAGGATGCGGCAGTTATCAAGCGGGGTATCAATGCAGAATTCAGGCAGTATTGCAATGCCATAGCCACATTGTGCAAGAAGCTCACTTGTCTGGCTGTTCTCACATATAAAGTGATAATTATCCTGTGAATGAAGCACGAGCTTTTCCTGTAAAAGATTTTCCTGTGTGAAAGGAATTAAACGCTGGTTAAGCAGTAAAAGGCAGTGTCCTTTTAAGTCATCAAAGGAAATAGCTGACATTGAATGTAAGTCTTTATTATCCTCAGTAGTCTTATTATAGTCGTCAGATATCAAGGCATAGCTTTTCATATTCTTTATAGGCTTGAAAGTGCAATCGGTATTTTCAATCATATCTTTAGTAACGAGCATTATATCTATATGTCCGCTTTCAAACATAGTCTTAAGGCGTGAGTAGTCACGCAGAAACAGCATAGGATATATATCGGGCATACATTTTCTTAGTTCTTTTAATGCTGGTTTAAGTGCCTTTAATTCTGCATTGCTTGTACAGCCAATTCTTATATAGGACAATGACTGGGATACCACATTGGCAATCTTCTTGCTTGAAAGATTAATTTTATTAAGGATATCCTTTGCATCTCCATAGAATTCAGCACCGGCATCGGTAAGCTGTACCATTTTCGGTGTTCTTATAAAAAGTGCCGCACCCAGTTCTTCCTCAAGGCTTTTAATATGGTGTGTGACAGTTGGGGTTGTAAGAAACATTTCCTGTGCAGCTTTTGTAAAATTAAGCTTGTCGGCAACTCTTATAAAACATTCTAACTGCTGTGTAGTCATAAAAATCTCCTTAATTATATTAAATAATCTGCATAATTGATTATAGTTCATAATATATTAATATTTCAAGAGTGCATTAGAAAAAATCTAATGGTGTTGTATTTTTACAAATTCCATTTTTTTAATAATAGTGTTAAAATCGTTCACGCTGATAGGATTAATTTGTCTGTGTACACCAGATGATAATAATTAAGAATAGCAATGTTAATTGGGGAAGATATTCAGCCAGTAACATATGTATAGTAGCAATTGTGTACAGAAAAGAGGAATGATATGGACATTATTAAAAAGCTTTCCCGTTCAATAAGGGAATATAAAATGGTATCAATTATGACACCAGTGTGTATCGTATTTGAGGTAATATTTGAAATACTTATCCCATTTATGATGGCAAAGATGATTGATTCAGGAATAAGTTCAGGTAATGAAAGTGCACTTGTTAAATATGGGACTTTGCTTATACTCTGCGTAATGGCAGGTCTTGTATTTGGTATCCTTTCAGGAGGTCTATGTGCCACAGCTTCGGCAGGCTTTGCAAAGAATTTAAGAAAGGATATGTATTACAAAATTCAGGAGTATTCATTTGCAAATATTGACAAGTTCTCATCATCAAGTATTGTGACACGTCTTACAACAGATGTAACTAATGTGCAGAATGCTTATATGATGATTATCAGAATTGCGGTAAGAGCACCATTTATGCTTATATTCGCACTTATTGCGGCATTTATGACAAGTACTAAGCTTTCATTAATATTTCTTATTGCAATTCCAGTGCTTGGTATTGGACTTTATATAATAGTAAGCAGATCGCATATATATTTCGAGAGAGTATTTAAGATATACGATAATCTTAATGAAGTAGTAGAAGAAAATCTTACAGGTATGAGAGTAGTTAAGTCCTTTGTCCGTGAAGATTTTGAAGAAAAGAAGTTCACTAAGGTATCAGAAGCGATATATAAAATGTTCTTAAAGGCTGAAGGTATTGTTGCATACAATATGCCGCTTATGCAGTTCTGCATATATTCGTGTATGCTTTTCTTATGCTGGTTCGGTGCAAGAATGATAATTACATCAGGAGCTACAGCACTTACAACTGGTGAGCTTACAAGTCTTATAGCTTATGCTATGTCAATTCTTAACTGCCTTATGATGTTATCAATGGTTATGGTTATGATTAATATGGCGAGAGCTTCGGCTGAGCGTATTGTTGAAATTCTTGACGAGGAAAGTACACTTCACAACTGTGACAATCCAGAGGATAAGGTAAATGACGGCTCAATCCAGTTTGATAATGTAAGCTTTAGTTATATAGATGATAAAGAAAAAGAATGTCTTAAAAATATTAACCTCAATATTCCAAGCGGTTCAACACTAGGAATTATAGGTGGAACAGGAAGCGGTAAGAGCTCATTAGTGCAGCTTATACCAAGACTTTACGATGTAACAGAGGGAAGCGTTAAGATTGGCGGTGTTGATGTAAGGGATATAGATATCTATACATTAAGAAATGAAGTTGCAATGGTGCTTCAGAAAAATGTATTATTCTCCGGAACTATTAAAGAAAATTTACGTTGGGGTAATAAAGAGGCAACAGATGAAGAGATAATACACGCCTGTGAACTTGCACAGGCAGATCCATTTGTCCAGACATTCCCTAAGAAATATAATACATATATCGAACAGGGTGGTACTAACGTATCAGGCGGACAGAAGCAGAGATTATGTATAGCAAGAGCACTTCTTAAAAAGCCTAAAATCCTTATTCTTGACGATTCTACAAGTGCCGTTGATACTAAGACAGATGCTTTAATAAGAAAAGCATTTAAAGATGAAATACCAGATACAACTAAGATAATAATAGCACAGAGAATATCATCAGTTCAGGATGCAGACTGCATTATTGTAATGGAGGGCGGAAAGATTGATGGCTGTGGAACACACGAGCAGTTATTAAAAGAAAATGCTATATATAAAGAAATATATGAATCACAGACGAAAGGAGATGAGCAGTAATGGCAGGTAATGAGAAAAAGGCTGATATCAGTATGACTGGTAATAAATCAGGGAAGCCATCAATAGATGGAAAGACATTAAAAAGACTTATGTCATATATTGTAGGCAGACATAAACTGACATTTTTTATGGTTGTTGTATGTATACTTATTAGTTCCTGTACAGTAGTAGTAAGTTCATTATTCTTACAGATACTTATAGATAACTATATAACACCTATGTTATCAGAAGTTAATCCATCATTTGCACCATTATTAAAGACAATAATTATGCTTGGATGTCTGTATCTTGTTGGTGTATTATCAACATTTGCATACAACAAAATGATGATTAAAATATCACAGGGAACTTTAAAAGCAATCCGTGATGATATGTTTACACATATGCAGACACTTCCAATAAGATATTTCGATACTCATACACATGGTGATGTAATGAGTCATTATACTAATGATACTGATACATTAAGACAGTTCATATCGCAGGCTCTTCCACAGTTCATCTCAGCAGTTGTGACAATAGTAGTTGTTATTGTGTCTATGATTGTCAACAGTATACCGCTTACAATACTTGTATTAGCAGTAACCTGTATTATGCAGATTGTATCCAAAAAGATAGGTGGGGCAAGTGCAAGGTATTTTATAAGACAGCAGATAACAATAGGTAAGGTTACAGGTTTCATAGAAGAGATGATTAATGGACAGAAGGTTATTAAAGTATTCTGTCACGAGGATGAGGCAAAGTACGATTTTGATAAGAATAACGAAATGCTTTGCAGTGATGCAACTAATGCCAATAAATACGGTAACATACTTATGCCGGCAATCTCACAGTTAGGTAACTTACAGTATGTTCTCATTGCTCTTATCGGAGGATTTCTTGCATTAAGAGGAATTGGTGGGATTACTGTCGGAATGATAGTAGCATTTCTTAACCTTTCTAAGACATTCTGTATGCCAGTATCGCAGATAGCACAGCAGATTAGTATGATAGCTATGGCGTTGGCAGGAGCAGAAAGAATATTCGGACTTATTGATGAAAAGCCGGAAGAAGATGAAGGCGATGTTACTTTAGTACGCGTAAAGTGTGATGATAAAGAACTTAATAACAAAGAAGCCGACAATAAAGATGCCAGAATGGTATTTATAGCAGGTGAAGTTACAGAAACAACTGACAAAGACGGCAGATGGGCCTGGAAGTGTAGGAAAGCTGATAATACAACAGGTTATATACTTCTTAGGGGAAAGGTCGTATTTGATGATGTAATATTTGGATATAATGAGAATAAGATTATACTTAATAATATTAATCTATGGGCTAAATCAGGACAGAAGATAGCATTTGTTGGTGCAACAGGTGCAGGAAAGACGACTATAACTAACCTGATTAACAGATTTTATGATATTAATTCAGGAAATATATTCTATGACGGAATAAGCATTGATAGAATTAAGAAAGACGATTTAAGGCATTCACTTGGCATTGTATTACAGGACGTTAACCTGTTCACAGGAACTATTATGGATAATATAAGATATGGTAACCTTTTGGCGACCGATGAGGAATGTATTAAAGCCGCTAAGCTTGCCAATGCAGATGACTTTATAACAAGACTTCCAGACGGCTATCAGACAGTACTTACACAGAACGGTGCAAGTCTTTCACAGGGACAAAGACAGCTTATATCAATTGCAAGGGCAGCAGTTGCCAACCCACCAGTAATGATACTTGATGAGGCGACATCTTCAATTGATACAAGAACAGAAGCACTTGTCCAGAGAGGTATGGATAACTTAATGAAGGGCAGAACAGTATTTGTAATAGCACACAGACTTTCAACTGTCCGCAATTCAGATGCCATAATGGTACTTGACCACGGCAATATAATTGAGCGAGGCTCACACGATGAACTTATTGCCGGAAAGGGAACATATTACAGCTTGTATACAGGGGCATTTGAGTTGTCATAATATTAAGTTTGCTGTGAGAAATGTATTACCAAGGCTGGCGGTTATAATTAAGTGAATATTTTATATTTAAGAGGCGTTAAGCCTCTTTTTTAGTGTATTGCGACTACAGGGATACTGTAGCTGTTAAGTTATACAACAAATAAAATGACAAAAGGGAGTTTTTATGTACGCTGAAAAAACAGATTATGTGATTTGTTAAATAAAAGAAAACTATGAAAAATGCTGGTGTTGAAAATAATAAATTGTTGTATTATGATGTTGATAATAAAATATGGAGGTGTATTATGAAAGCACATAAATATTGGTCAATTGGAGCAATAGTTACAATGGTTGGAACTTTTTATACAGGATATAAAGGGTTAAAAGCAGCACACAAATACTTTGCGTTTGGCTCTCTGATATGCTTGGTTATGGCAGTCTATTCTGGTCATAAAATGATTTCTGGCAATAAGAGGACAAGAAAACAGATGGAATTGAAAGAAGTGGAGGAATAATATGTTAGAAGTAGGAAAAAAAGCACCGGACTTTGAATTGCCGGATCAGAATGGAGAAATGCATAAATTAAGCGATTATGCAGGAAAAAAAGTGATCTTATATTTTTATCCAAAGGATAATACACCAGGATGTACGAGGCAGGCATGTGGCTTTTCTGAGCGTTATCCACAGTTTACTGAGAAGGGAGCTGTTATTCTCGGAGTAAGCAAGGACTCTGTAGCGTCTCACAAGAGATTTGAAGAAAAATATGGACTGGCATTTACGTTATTAGCAGATCCGGAGCACAAAGTTATTGAAGCATATGATGTCTGGAAAGAAAAGAAAAATTATGGAAAAGTATCTATGGGTGTAGTAAGAACTACATATCTTATTGATGAGCAGGGAATCATTATAAAGGCAAATGATAAAGTCAAGGCGGCAGATGATCCTGAAAATATGCTTAAGGAATTGGCATAATGAAGATTATTTTATCACCTGCAAAAAAGATGATTGTAGATACCGATAACTTAGCACCGGTTGAACTGCCTGTCTATATTGATAAGACAGCAGAAGTATTAAACTGGATGAAAAGCAAATCAAAAGAAGAATTGAAAGCTATCTGGAAATGTAATGACAAGATTGCAGAGCAGAACTTTAACAGATTGGAAAATATGGATCTTTATAACAGGCTTACTCCGGCTGTTTTAGCATATGAAGGGATTGCATTTCAATATATGGCACCATCTGTGTTTGAAATCCAGCAGTTTGAGTATTTGCAAAATCATTTAAGAATCCTGTCTGCGTTTTATGGCATTTTAAAACCAATGGATGGTGTGACTCCTTATCGTCTTGAAATGCAGGCAAAGGTTGGAATTGGAGATGCAAAAAATCTGTATGAGTACTGGAGAGACTTGTTATACCGCTCAGTAATCGATGACAGTAGGATTATCATTAATCTTGCATCAAAAGAATACTCAAAATGTATAGAAAAGTATCTGACACCACAGGACAGATATATTACGATTGTATTTTGTGAGTTATCCGGAGATAAATTGGTGACAAAAGGTACCTATGCCAAGATGGCTCGTGGTGAAATGGTCAGATTCATAGCGGAAAATAATATTGAAAATCCAGTGGAGATTCAGAAATTTGACAGACTCGGATATTCGTTTAGGTCTGATTTATCTTCAGATTCAGAATATGTATTTGAACACAAAATAAAATAGTTATTCAGGTAAAAGATGCTCAGTTTGGCAACTTTTATAATAATGAGAATCATTCCTATTTTATTGACAACAGGATAATAGTGGTATATAATCCTTATTAAGAATCAATCCTAACAAGGAGGACAGATGACAAGTAGGAGAAATACTATTCAAAAAGATTTAGTACGAAACGCTGTGTATGAGATGAAAAGACACGTTACGGCAAATGAAGTGTATGAATTTATAAAAGAAGAATATCCAACAATTGGAAAAGGAACTGTATATAGAAATCTTGATATATTGGTAGAGGAAGGTGCATTAAGAAAGGTTGAAGTTCCGGATGGACCAAACCGATTTGATTTTACATTGAAAAATCATTACCATGTAAGATGTATAAAGTGCGGTGAAATTTTTGATGTGGATATGGATCAAATACCGGATTTGCTGGAAAGAATTCATAACACTCATGGAATTGAATTTGTGGATTATGATATTTCATTTAAAGGTATTTGCCCGAAATGCAGGGAGAAGGTAAAGGAGGAACAGTATGGATAGGAAAGCAATGTATAAGTTGAGTTATGGACTGTTTATATTGACCGCTAAAGAAGCATAAATGTATTAAGATAGGATTATACCAATGAAAGAAGAATTAAGTATAGATATCATCGGACTTGCAGGAGCCTGTTCTTATGCTTTGGACTGTATAGAAGCAGAGTTTGTAAATATCAAAAACAAACATGGAAAAAGAGTGGCTTATATAAGTATACGTATGGCAGAATATTGGAAAATTCAAGGTGATGAGTTACAAGATTTAGCCATGTGTGCTTTACTGCATGATAATGCTTTGACACAATATATTTCGGAAGAACTGAAAAAGGATTCCGTCATTAATTGTAAAAAAGATTTATCCGAGAAAAAAACAAATCTTCATTGTATTTATGGAGAAAAAAATATTACTAAAATTCCATTTAAAACAGATGTGTCAAATGTGATTTTGTATCATCATGAACATGCCGATGGAACAGGTCCTTTTCAAAAAAAGTGGAATGAAATTCCGTTGTTTGCAAGGATTATTCATCTTGCAGATACCATTGATATTATAGGAAATAACACAGGATCTGGAAATAACAGTTGGAATTTTATATGTCAGTTTCTTTTGAAAAATAAGGATGGATTATTCGATTCAGAATGTGTGAATGCCTTTTTTCATGCATTCACACATTTCGAATCTTTTACGTGTTTAAGCGATAATTCTTTTGAAATGAAGCTATGGGAGATTATCCCAAGACAAAAACAGGTTTTCGATTGGAAAACGTGTAAAAATGTCGCAGATTTTTTTGCAAAGATTGTAGATTATAAATCTTCTTTTACAAGCAGACATTCTATAGGAGTGGCTGAGAAAGCAGCTCTTTTTGCTCAATATATAGGATTTGATTCTATTAATGTGCAAAAAATGTATCTGGCTGGTGCACTGCATGATATTGGGAAAATGGCAGTAGACAATGAAATTTTAGAAAAACCGGATAAACTGACAGATGATGAATTTTCAGAAATGAAGAATCATGCTGGCTATACATACCTTATATTATCAGAGGTTAATGATTTTGAAGAAATACGAGACTGGGCAGCTTTCCATCATGAAAAATTAAATGGAAAAGGGTATCCTTTTGGAAAAACCGCAGCTGAATTAAATGAGCCGGAACGTATTATGGCATGTATTGATATTTATCAGGCATTAACCGAGGACAGACCATATAAGAAAGGTTTATCGCACGAAAAAACGTGTGAGATGCTCGATGACATGGCACAGAAAGGTTTTATTGATTCTGATATTTCCAAGAAAATTAGGGAATGTTTTGGTGGAATCTAACATTAAAAACGAGAAAATATAGGAAATTTATGAGAAATGCTTTTGCCTATTATGATCAGATAGTATAGAACAGGTTCATAAAACAAATAAAACTGAAAGTAGAATTAATTTATGTATGAAATGAAACCAGAATAATATTTATGAATTAGGCTGAACGCATGGATGCTATCCTGTATTGCACAGGTGGCATCCATTTTGTCTTTGTATAGCTGTATTGGGAATTATTTATTATTTTGTGCCATTTGTTACAAAAAGCCGTGACAAGATAAATGTATCTTGATATAATAAAAAAAATAATTGTTGTAAAAAGCAGAATATAGAGATTTGCGTTAAGTAATTTATTAAGTATCATTTTATAAAAGCGTGATTTTTACAGAATGGAGATAAAAGTATGATGCTAGAAAAAGGGCTGGAGAAAGATAAAATAGAAGCTGAAGCACTCTCTGAAAAAATGAAGCGATATTAATGAAGATAATTACATATCAGTGCCAAACAAATAACCTGAATTAATAAAGAATAGGTGGATAACAAAGTGAACATAACAGTGTATTTAGGAGCTAACAAAGGCATAGATGATACATTTTCAATAGCTGTAAGGGAACTTGGAAAATGGATAGGAGCAAATGGACACACTTTAATATATGGTGGTTCTAAGACAGGACTTATGGGCGAACTTGCAGAGAGTGTGCTTATGGAAGGTGGCAGAGTAACCGGCGTTGAGCCACAGTTCTTTGTAGAGGCAGAAGTTCAGTATGACGAGATAACAGAACTGATTGTAACTAAAGATATGACAGAGAGAAAGACAAAGATGATAGAACTTGGTGATGCTTTTATAGCATTTCCGGGTGGAACAGGTACGCTTGAAGAGATAACTGAAGTTATGTCAAAGTTATCTCTTAACCAGCTTTCAGCACCGTGCATATTCTACAATCTTAATGGATATTATGATAGTATTAAAGAATTTCTGTCTCATATGGTTGCAATGGGATTGTCAACTAATGAACGTCAGAAAGATATATATTTTGCATCTGACTTAACAGAAGTAGTGGCTGTTTTATCCCATTTCTAGAATGTTTTGCTGGTATATCAGAACTGGTATTATTAAAATATGAGAAATGCACAGTTTGAGTAACCAGCAATAAAATATTATTATGGTATTGCATTAAAATAGCGTGGCAGAGTATAGTATTAAGCATAATACATAAGGAGACAGATGTAATGGAGAACAGTTACAGGTATTTTAAGAATGACCAGTGTAAGTATTACCCTTGCCATAAGATAGAAGAAGGGCAGGATTTTAACTGCCTTTTTTGTTATTGTCCTATGAATTGTTATACTGATTGTCTGGGAACGCCGAATTATATAACAAGAGCAAGTGGAAAGCGTATCAAGGATTGTACCAATTGTACATTTCCGCATATTCCTGAGAATTATGATCATATAATACAATTTTTATCAAAGAAGATGAGATAAAGGATAAGAAATACGATGAAGAAAGCTATTTTAATTGTAAGTTTTGGAACAACTTATACAGATACAAGAACTAAGAATATTACAGCTATTAAGCAACAGGTAAGTATGCTTTATCCGGATACAATTGTAGAAGAGGCAGTATCAAGCACAATTGTAAGAAAGCATATGCAGGAGAAGGAACATATTAATGCGAAAAGTCCGCTTGAGGCACTTATAAGCTTAAAAGAGCAGGACGTAACACAGGTTGTTGTATTTCCAACACACGTAATAGACGGAATTGAGAATAACCAGATGAAAAATGCAGTAGAGGAGTGCAGGCATTTATTTAATAAGGTAGTTGTAGCTGATGCACTTTTGGCAAATGCTGATGATTATACAGATGTTGCCAAGGTTTTGTGGGAGTCGTTAAAAGAGCTTACTGGTAATTCAGTATTGATATTTATGGGACACGGAACAGAGCATATGGCTGACAGCAGTTACAGGGTAATGGAACAGGCGTTAAGGGAATACGCAGGAAAGCCTGTATATATCGCAACAGTTGAGGGAAAGAGAACAATTGAAGATGTAATTAGCAATATGAGAGAAGAAGGAATTGTCAACACGGGTGTTCTTCTTGCACCGCTTATGTTAGTTGCAGGCGACCACGCTAATAATGATATGGCAGGAGATGACGAGTCCTTTGCCACTATATTAAAAGCTAATGGATACACACCACAATGTGTTATAAAGGGTATAGGTGAATATCCAGCAGTACGTCAGGTGTATTTATCACATTTGCAAAAGGCAGTGAAAGCATTAGAAAATGTATCAGATACAGATAATTTGCCTGATAAAAAGAGTGGAATATTATATGGCATTGGAGTGGGTACAGGCAATCCTAAGCAGATGACATTACAGGAACTGGAAGTGATTAAGTCGTGCGATTTAATAGTTATTCCAGCAGTATCCAAGGAAGAATGTTATGCGTACCGCATAGCAGAGCAGGCTTGTAGTGAAATTTCCACGAAGCCAGTTTTGTGTATGCCGTTTCCTATGATTAAGGATGAAGGAAAGCTTGAAATTTCACATAATAAGATATATGAAGCAATTGAAGAATATCTTTATCAGGGTAAGAAGATTGGAATGATTACAATCGGAGACCCAAGCATATATTCTACATATATGTATATGCATAAGCGTGCGAGGGCTAATGGATGGAGGGCTGAGATAGTAAGCGGAGTTCCGTCATTTTGTGCTGTTGCGGCAAGGCTTGGCATATCTTTAGGCGAGAAGGGCGAAGAGATACATATTATTCCATCATCAGATAATATAGAGAATACATTTTCATATAACGGAACACTTATATATATGAAGTCAGGAAGAGGTCTTAAGCAGTTAGTTAAGGCACTGCGCGCACGACAGGAAGCAGGAGAAATGTATGAGATAAATGCAGTATCTAACTGTGGAATGGATAGTGAAAAGATATATCACAGCCTTGAAGAACTTGAAAATGCTGATGTATATCTCACAACCGTTATAGTAAAAAGAAAAAAGAAAAACAATTGAAATTAATAATTGCATTTCTAGTAATAATATGAAATAATGAACGCTGGATATAAATCCAGATGATAACGAAATAATCACTGTAAGCGAAGTACGATAAGTATTTCAGGGAATCAGGTGTGAATCCTGAACAGTTCCGCTGCTGTATACAGGGAGGCGATATCCATATATGCCACTGGAATAAGCTTTATATAAGCTGTTCTGGGAAGGCGGATATTGCTTATGATCTGTGAGTCAGAAGACCGGCTTACAGGCAGAGTTATAATAGTCGTTGCGAGAACAACAGACTATTGTTTTTTATGCAATAGGAAATCCTCTGGAATTTCCTATTGCATAAAAAGCCCTCCGGGCAGGTTCGTACTGCGGCGGTAATGTAGATGCCGCTAAAGCGTCCCGCCGCAGGCGGAGAATCCTGCGAAGCAGGATTCTTTCTTAGGCAATTAGGAAGTTTTATTCCGGATTGTTAAGACACATATGTGTCTGTTCCTTTTCTGCTGATAATAACGTAATCATCAAAGCACTTCATAAGAAAAGAAAAGGAGAACGAAAATGAAGAAAAAAAGATTTCTGTCACTTCTGCTCACAATCGTAATGCTTGTGTCTACACTTGCAATGAGTGGATGTGGAACACAGAACCAGTCAGCTAATGGTAACTATGATGGAGAGCTTGTGTATGACCATTCAATGGAATTACAGTATGCAAAGCTTTTCTCTGTAGATTATTACAAGGGCGGTTATAAGCTTATTACAATAACTAACAGAGATGAAGATACAGCAATTGTATCTAAGCAGTCAAAGCTTTTACTTGTTCCAGAGGGAATGTCTACACCATCAGGAATTGATTCTGACACTGTAGTATTAAATGCACCTGTAACTAATATGCTTGTATCATCTACACCAGTAACATCACTTATGAGCGCAAGTGATTGTCTTGACAGCATAAGCCAGGTTACTTACGAAAAGAAATCGTGGTATATAGATGCAGTTAAGCAGGCATTTGATGATGGAAAGCTTACTTATGTTGGCGATTACAAAGCACCTGATTATGAAACAATAATAGCAGGTGCACCAACACTTGCAATATTCTCAACAATGCTTACAAGTGTTCCAGATGTAGCAGAGAAGTTAAAGGAATTAGGAATTAACTATATATTGGACCAGTCTACATATGAAGATCATCCATTAGGAAGAGTAGAATGGGCTAAGCTTTATGCGGCACTTTGTGATAAAGAAGAGTCTGCAACACAGATGTATAATGCACAGGCAGCATATGTAGATACCCTTTCAAAGGCTGAAAATACAGGTAAGTCAGTTGCAGTATTCTACATTACATCTAAGGGCAAGCTTTATGTAAGAAATGCAGGAGATTATCTTGCACAGATGGTAAATATAGCAGGTGGTAATTATGTGTTCTCTGACCTTAATACAGATAAGACAGGAACACAGGAGATGGGTATCGAAAGCTTTTATGAGAAAGCCAAAGATGCAGATTATGTAATCTATGTATGGAATCTTGGCGGTAAGCCATCAACACTTAGTGATTTCACAGGTTATAACAGTGTTCTTTCTGATTTAAAGGCTGTTAAGGATGGAAATGTATGGTGTACAACACCAGATTTCTTCCAGATTGCAGATACAATCGGAAGTATGATTAACGATATCAACCTTATGTTAAATGCTGATTCCAATACAACAGAGCTTACATATTTAAAGAAGTTACAATAAAATGATAAGTGAGGGACATTCACCTCATAAAATCTGTTTGTAAAAGTGACTGTCACATTAAGTTATAATATGACTACTTCGTAGTCACTTAGAAGTTTCTTCGAAACTTCGGATGCGTGGAAAATCAACGCAGGGCATATGATATAATATGACTACTTCGTAGCCACAATGCACTGAAAACCGTGCAGAGCATATGGTATTATACTTAATGGGGCAGTCATTTTGCAATAATATTAAAAATGCAATGATATTAGAATTACAATAATATTAGAAATGCAATAATATTAAAAATTACAATAATAACGCAAATTGCAGTAATTATCAGAATGGAGAAAATATGCAGATAAAACAGATACTCCGCTACCAGCTTGTATATATACTGCTTGCAGTATTACTTGTTGTGGCGGTTATATTAAATATTAATACAGGTAATATCCATATATCTCCTGCGAGAATTTTCAGAATTATATTCTTAAAGGGTGATATGGGAACACCTGAATACAATATTATCTGGAAAATACGACTTCCACGATTATGTATGGCGGCTATTTTGGGCGGTGCTTTGTCATTGTCAGGATTTCTGTTACAGACATTTTTCAGAAATCCAATAGCAGGACCATTCGTGCTTGGGATTTCATCTGGTGCGAAAATGTTTGTTGCAATCACAATGATATTTCTTTTAAAGTATGTATCAGGTATGCCGCTCTGGGCACAGGTTGCGGCGGCATTTGTCGGTTCACTGCTTGCAATGCTTTATGTACTTATATTTGCTAATAAAGTTAAGAGCATGTCTATGCTCCTGGTTGTGGGAATTATGATTAGCTATATATGTTCTGCAATAACAGACCTTTGTATTACATTTGCGAATGATTCAGACATTGCCAATCTCACACACTGGGCTATGGGAAGCTTTTCAGGAAGTTCGTGGCCAACAGTAAAGCTTGCGGCTGTAGTTGTATTTCCAACAGCAGTTATTACATTTCTTTTTTCTAAGCCAATCAGCGCTTATCTTTTAGGTGAGGGATATGCGCAGAGTATGGGAATTAATATAAAGTTCTTCAGGGTATGTATTGTACTGCTTTCGAGCCTCCTTTCAGCTTGTGTTACAGCACTGGCGGGTCCTATATCGTTCGTTGGAATTGCAGTTCCACATATTACAAGATTATCACTTAAGACAACAAAGCCGATTGTTACAATTCCTGCAATATTCTTATGCGGTTCGGTGTTTTGTATGTTCTGTGACCTTATTGCAAGAACAATATTCTCACCATCAGAGCTTGCGATAGGAACAGTCACAGCAGTATTTGGTGCACCGGTTGTTATATGGCTTATGGTAAAGCAGAAGAGATAATTGTTGTAAGGAAATGGAAAGTTGAGAAATATATGGAACAGATATATGTACAGACAGAGGATTTAAGTGTAGGTTATCACGGAAAAGTACTTCTGTCAGATATAGCACTTAAGGTTAATAAAGGTGAAATTCTTGTATTAATCGGACCTAATGGTGCAGGAAAATCTACAATAATAAAGAATCTTATAAAGGAAATGAGTCCTATAGGTGGCAATATATATATAAAAGGCAGGAAAATAAGCGATTACACAAGTAAAGAATACGCTAAGACTATGTCTGTTGTGCTTACAGAAAAGATTAAGACCGAGATGATGACGTGCCGTGATGTTGTCGCAATGGGAAGATATCCGTACACTAATTATTTTGGAAGACTTACCAAAGAAGATGAACAGATAGTAAATGAGTCATTAAAGAAGGTATCAGCAATTGATATAGCAGATAATGATTTTTCACAGATTAGTGATGGACAGCGCCAGAGAATTATGCTTGCAAGGGCAATATGCCAGAAGCCTGAGGTCATAGTGCTTGATGAGCCGACTTCATTTCTTGACATAAGACATAAAATTGAGCTTCTGGATATACTACAGGAGATGGCTGTTAAGGATAATGTCGCTGTTATTGTATCTTTACACGAAATAGAACTTGCGGCTAAGATAGCAGACTATGTTATGTGTGTTGGTGCAGATAGAAAGATAGAATTTGGAAGACCGGAAAAGATATTTACAGATGAACGCATAAGCAGGCTTTACGGAATTACACACGGAACGTATAATTGCATGTATGGAAGTACAGAATTAAAGAAGCCGGAGGGCACACCGAAGGTATTCGTAGCTGGCGGTGCTGGAACTGGAATATTAATATACAGGGAATTACAGCGTATTGGTATTGCATTTACAGCAGGGATTCTTTATGAAAATGACTGTGATTATCCGATAGCCAAAGCACTGGCGGCAGATATTGTCACAGAGAAAATGTTTGAGCCTATAGGAAAAGAGACATTAGATAAAGCCTGTAAAAGAATTGATGAGGCAGATTATGTTATAGATACAGGCTGTCCAATCGGCAGTATTAACAGTGCAATGAAAGAATTATTAGATTACGCAGAAAAGAAGAATAAGAGAATTCTTACAAAGCCAGACATAGATACAATGAAATCATTATTCTAAGGAGAATAGATATTATGAAACCAATGGATATTGAAAAAGAGTCATTTGCAATAATCGAGAAAGAACTGACAACTGATATTCCAGCTGAATATAAGCCGGTTGTCAAACGTGTTATTCATACAACGGCGGACTTCTCATACGAAACAAGTATGACATTTTCCAAAGGAGTTATTGAGGAAGCACTTAAAGCTATTAAAGAAGGTGTGGATATTGTTACAGATACCAATATGGCGAAGTCAGGAATAAGCCACAAAATGGCAGAGAAGTTTTCTTGTTCGCTTAATTGTTATATGGCAGACAGTGATGTTGCCAGTGAAGCGGCAAAGCGTGAGGTTACAAGGGCGACAGTCAGTGTGGAGAAGGCGGCAAAGGATAATCCAGACTGTATTATGGTTGTAGGTAATGCACCAACAGCACTTATGAGAATAAGAGAGCTTTATGATGAGGGCATATTTGTGCCAAGACTTGTTATTGGAGTTCCGGTTGGTTTCGTAAATGTAGCCAGTGCAAAGGAAGAGATTATAGAAAGCGGAATGTCATATATAGTTGCAAGAGGCAGAAAGGGCGGAAGCAATGTTGCCGCCGCCATTATGAATGCACTGTTCTATATGGCGGCAGATGATGATAAAGAGTGGCGCAGATGTTAGAAAGATATGTATACAAAAATCAAAAGAAAATGCGCTGCGGATATACAACAGGAACCTGTGCCTGTGCCGCCGCCAAAGCTGCGGCATATATGCTTCTGTCAGGCAGGGAAGTAAAAGAGATTAAAGTGATAACTCCTATGGGAGTATCACTTACACTTCCGGTTATTGACATAGATATTAAAGAGGATAAGGTAATATGTGCAATTAAGAAAGACAGTGGGGATGACCCTGATGTGACCAATGGAATAAAGATATATGCACAGGTTTCTTATGTTAAAGAAGATATAATGAGAACTATAAATACTGACGGGGTAATTGTAGATGGTGGAATAGGAGTAGGACGTGTTACTAAGAAGGGCTTGAAATGTGCTGTTGGAGAAGCGGCAATCAATCCAGTACCTCTTAAGATGATTAAAGAGGCGGTAGCAGAGGCAGCAGAAAGTTATTCTTATGAGGGAAGCCTTAAAGTTATAATATCAGCACCCAAAGGAGTTGATATTGCCAAGAAGACGTTTAATCCGAACCTTGGAATTACAGGGGGCATATCAATTCTTGGAACAACAGGAATTGTAGAGCCTATGAGTGAACAGGCACTTATTGATACAATTAAGACAGAGATTAATATGCACATAGCACAGGGAGAGAAAGTGCTTCTTGTTGCACCGGGTAATTATGGACAGGATTTTCTGCTTAATACACTTAATATTGAGCTGAAAAGAAGCATAAAATGCAGTAATTATATTGGCGATACAATAGATATGGTGTGTGATGCAGGTGCTAAGGCAATGCTTCTTGTGGGGCATATAGGAAAGCTTGTAAAATTAGGTGCAGGAATAATGAATACACATTCCAAAGTGGCAGACGGACGAATGGAAGTTCTGTCAGCCTGTGCAATAAGGGCAGGTGTAGATAATGATACAGCATTAAAGATACTTGATTGTATTACGACAGAGGCGGCACTTGAAATTTTGAAGAAATCAGACATACTAGAGAAGACTATGTATCAGCTTACGCTTCGTATAGAAGATGTATTGCAAAGAAGAAGCAGTGGCAAGATAGTAATTGGAGCAATTGTATTTTCAAATGAATATGGAATATTAGGGAAAACACCGGCGGCAGATAAGCTGTTGGAACTTATAAAAAGCAGTTAAAAATCATAAAAAGCAGTTAAATTGTGAATTATGTATGATAGACATAAATTATGAATTAATATAGAGCAGACACAGGAGAATAAATATGGTAAAAATAGTCGGAGCAGGACCGGGAGCGAAGGATTTAATTACAGTCAGAGGTATGCGTATGCTTAATGAAGCGGATGTAATTATATACGCAGGTTCACTTGTAAATGAGGAATTATTAGAGTATGCAAAGAAGGATTGTGAGATATATAACAGTGCATATATGAACCTCAGGGAAGTTATTGATGTGATTGTAAAAGCAGAGGGCGAGGGAAAGAATATAGTGCGCCTTCATACAGGAGATCCGTCATTATATGGTGCAATAAGAGAGCAGATTGAAGAACTTGCCAAATACGGAATTACCTGTGAGATATGTCCTGGAGTGAGCAGTTTCCTTGCGGCCGCGGCGGCAGTTAAATGTGAGTATACAGTTCCAGATGTAGCACAGACAGTAATTATTACAAGAATGCCGGGCAGAACCCCGGTTCCAGATAATGAGAGCATAGCAAAGCTTGCACAGCACGGTACATCAATGGCGGTATTCTTAAGCTCATCACATTTAGAGGAACTTAAAGAAGAATTATATAAAGGAGCATTTACACCAGACACGCCTTGTGCGTTATGTTATAAGGTAAGCTGGGAAGATGAGAAATGCATACGCACAACATTGAAAGATCTTGACAGTGAAGCAAGGAAAGCAGGCATTACAAGAACTGCACTTGTATTGGTCGGGGAATTTCTTGGGGACAAATATAGTTTTTCTAAATTGTATGACCCAGAGTTCACTACGGAGTATAGAAAATGAGAACAATTATAATAACCTTCACACACGAGGGGATGAAGGTAGCAAAGAAAGCCAGTGAGGCAATGGACGGTGAAGTAATAATATACTGTCACCAAAGATGTGCAGATACTTATAAGAATGAGGCAGTACCATTTGTGGCAGTTGGAAGTGTTATAAAGAGCGAGTTTGCAGTAAGTGACAGAATATTATTTGTGTGTGCTGTTGCAATAGCTGTAAGAACTATAGCACCATACCTTAAAAGCAAGGTTACAGACCCGGCGGTGCTTGTTGCAGATGAGGGCGGAAAGTATCTTATATCACTTCTATCAGGTCATATTGGCAGAGCTAATGAGTGGTGCAGTAAGCTTGCTGTCAGGATAGGTGCAATGCCGGTAATTACTACAGCGACCGATGCAAGAGGAATGTTTGCAGTTGATATATTTGCCACGGAACATAATATGAGAATAGTTAATCCGGTTATGATAAAAGACATATCAGGCAGGATATTAAATAATGAGCCTGTTGGAATAACAGGCAATGATAAATATAAGAACCTGTTAAAAGTAACAGAAGAACGCTGGAACGGACAGATTAAATATACTGATAATAGTAATAATGAGTATGAAAGCGGTGTACAGATAATTACAGGCAAAGACGATAAAATAGTATTTAAGCGCACATTAAAGCTTGTACCACAGGAGCTTGCTGTAGGAATTGGCTGTAAAAAAGGCAAGTCAGCACATGAAATAGAGCGGGCTGTCAAGAAAACATTTGATAAAGCAGGGCTTTTGCTGGAAGCAATTGCTGTTGTGGCTTCGGTTGACAGAAAAGCAGATGAAGCAGGAATAATTGAATTTGCAAGAAAATGTAAAGTGCCATATAAGACATATACGCCTGAATATTTAAGAGATGTTGAAGGTGACTTTGTATCTTCAGCTTTTGTTGAAGAACAGATAGGTGTAGGAAATGTATGTGAACGCAGTGCGGGTGCCGCGTCTTCTGGTGGAGAAAAGCTTGTAGGAAAGACAGCAGATAACGGAGTTACAGTAGCTATTTACAGAGTGGCACAGAAAAATAAGGAGTAGATTATGCTTAAGATAGTAGGTTTTGGAAGCGGAGCAAAAGATAATATGACACTGGAGGCATCAGCCGCAATAGCTGGTGCTGACCTGATAGTTGGATATACTACATATGTTGATATATTAAAGCAGTATTTTCCTGATAAAGAGTACTATTCAACTAATATGATGCAGGAAAAGGAACGCTGTCAGTATGCAATAGATACAGCTAAAGAAGGAAAAGAGGTAGTGCTTGTATGCAGTGGAGATAGCGGTATATATGGTATGGCAAGCCTTGTATATGAGCTTGCAGAGGATAATCTGGATATTAAGGTTATATCAGGTGTAACAGCCGCAAGCAGTGGTTCAGCCTGCCTTGGTGCACCATTGTCACACGATTTTGCGGTTATCAGCTTAAGTGACTGTATGACACCTTGGGAGCTTATTAAGAAAAGAATAAAGGCGATGGCTGACAGCGATATGGTAATGTGCATATATAACCCATCAAGCCGCAGAAGAAGCGGATATTTAAAGGAAGCCTGCGATATTGTATTAAAGGTACAGTCACCGGATACAGTGTGCGGTTATGTAAGAAACATAGGAAGAGAGAACGAAACTACAGGAATTCTTACATTAAAGGAGCTTGCGGATTTTAAAGCGGATATGTTTACAACAATATACATAGGCAACAGCCATACTAAGGTAATTAATGGGAAAATGGTTACACCAAGAGGATATAAGGTTGTATGAGAAAGACGATAATGCTTTTTGCGGGGACAACAGAGGGCAGAAAGTTATGTGAATATCTTGCAGGAAAGAACTGTGACACTTATGTATATGTAACGACTGAATATGGCAGGGAATTACTGCCGCAGGCTGATAATGTGCATATACATACTGGTAGAATGGATGAGGCTGATATGCTAAAGGAGTTAGAAGCTAAAAAGCCATATATAGTTATTGATGCCACGCACCCATATGCTACACAGGTTACACATAATATTAAAAATGTGTGTGACAGCAAGAACATTTCTTATGTGAGGGTATTAAGGGAAGATAATGACAAAAAGCCAGAGTTTAAGTCAGATAACATTACATATGTTAAGTCAATAAAAGATGTAGTAGAACTACTTAACAGTGAACAGCATAATAGTAAAAATATTCTTATGACGACAGGCAGTAAGAACATACCAGAGTATGTCTATATTACAGATTATAAAGAGAGAGTATATTTAAGGCTTCTTCCTAATCCTGAAATGTTACAGAGTGCAATAGAAGCAGGGATTATGCCGTCACATTTAATAGGTATGCAGGGACCATTTTCACAGGAATTAAATGAGGCAGTAATAAGACAGTTTAATATAGGTGTTCTTGTGACAAAGGAGTCTGGCAGTAATGGCGGATATGAAGAAAAGGTGTCTGCCACAGAGAATACAGGCATTGACTGTATAGTAATAAAACGTCCAGTAGAAGAAAATGGAGTAAGCCTGCCAGAGCTTATTAAATATCTTAAGACAAAAGGGTTATAAAGCCTAAAAGCTATGTGGTTTTAGAGTTATAAAGTTTTAGGAAAATGGCTGTCTATAATGTTAATGAATTAAGGTGGAGTGAATAATGAAAAGGGTAATTATAGCTGGTGTGGGGCCGGGCAGTAAAAGCTGTCTTACAGAGGAAGTAAAGGAAGCAATTGATAATTCAGAGGTGCTGATTGGTTCTAAAAGGCTGATAGAAGAATACACAGATAAGAAGACATTTTATGCAGTAACAGCAAAAGACATAATAGATATTATTGATAATGAAAATGCCAATAACTACGTTGTGCTTATGTCAGGTGATACAGGCTTTTACAGCGGTGCAAAGAAGCTTGCAGAGGCACTTGCTGGAAAGTATGAATACAGCATTATGGCAGGTGTATCTTCTGTAATATATCTTGCGGCAAAGATAGGAAAGTCTTGGGAGAACGCAGCTTTTGTAAGCCTGCACGGTAAGAAACAAAGCTATATACCTGTAGTTTTACAAAATGAATTGACATATTTTCTGACACAGGGAAATGTATCACAGATATGCCAGGAGCTTTATAGGGCAGGACTTGGACAGGCACATATATGGATTGGTGAAAATCTTTCATATGATAATGAGAAGATAACTAATGGAAATGTGTCTGAATTTACTGAATATATTTCAGAAGGACTTACGGTATTGGCAGTTTATAATGAACATTCGCGTGCATTTTCAATAACAGGAATTGCTGACAGCAGTTTTATCCGTTCTGATGTGCCGATGACGAAAAGGGAAATCCGTGCAAGCGTTGTAAGCCGAATGGCGGTATCTAAGAATTCCTGCGTATATGATATAGGTGCAGGAACAGGCTCTGTCACAGTGGAGCTTGCACTTCACGCACTTTACGGAACAGTGTATGCAGTTGAGAGGACAGAAGAGGGCTGTAGTCTTATAGCTAAAAATGCAGAAAAATTCGGACTTAATAATATAGAGATTATACACGGCAATGCGGCGGCTGTTATTGATAGTCTGCCAGTACCCGATAAAGTATTTATTGGTGGAAGCGGTGGAGAGTTAGAATACATTTTCAGCAGTATTCTTAAGAAAAATCCATATGTCCATATTGTGGTTACGGCAGTGACATTAGAAACACTTAACAATACTATTTCATTAATGGAAAAGAATGGTGTGAATGTCCTTGATATAGTCCAGATTGCAGTGACAGAGGTAAAGAAAAGGGGCAGATATCATATGATGTCTGCGAATAATCCAGTATTTATTATAGAAGGAAGAGGTGCAAAGTGAGCCGTATAATGATAGCAGGGACAGGCAGTGGAAGTGGCAAGACAACAATTGTCTGCGGTCTATGCCAGTGTTTTAAAGATATGGGACTTAATATATCAGCGTTAAAATGCGGGCCTGATTATATAGATTCTATGTTTCATTCGCGTGTGTTAAATATGAGCACAGGTAATCTTGACAGCTGGTTTTGTGATAATGCAACAATAAAATATCTGCTTGCAGGTAAAGAGGATAAGAGTGATATAACTATTGTAGAGGGAGTTATGGGCTACTATGACGGACAGGGCTTTAGCACAAAGGGAAGTTCTTATGAGATAGCAGACATTACAGATACGCCGGTTATTCTTATAGTGAACTGCCGTGGAATGAGTAATTCAATCGGCGCAGTTGTAAAGGGTTATCTTGGATATGAAAAGAACAATAATATCAAAGGTGTAATCTTTAATAATCTTTCAGACAGGTTATATGGTAATGCCGCACGCATAGTTAAAGATATGGGGATAGAACCACTAGGCTATATGCCATATAAGAAAAATGCTGTGCTTGAAAGCCGTCATCTTGGTCTTGTGACCTCGGCAGAGGTGGAACATTTTCAGGAAAAAATCAGCTCTATTGCAGAGCAGATGAGGGAAAGCGTTGATATAGAAGGAATACTTAGAATTGCAGAAAATGCTTCAAAGCTGGAAGCCATACATAAGAGCATAGATAAAAAAGATGTAAGGATTGCAGTTGCAAAAGATGAAGCTTTCTGTTTTCTTTATGATGATAATATAGATTATCTAAGGCAGTGCGGTTGTGAGATAGTGTATTTTAGTCCACTTGCAGATAATAAGCTTCCGGATAATATAGACGGGTTGTTACTATATGGCGGTTATCCAGAGCTTCACGCCAAAGCGTTGTCAGAAAATGTATCAATGAGGAATGATATTGCAAAGAAGATAAAAGAAGGACTTCCCTGCATAGCAGAATGTGGAGGATTTCTTTATCTGCACGAATACTTAGAAACACCAGAAAAAGATAAATATCCTATGGCAGGAATTATAAAAGGAATGGGATATAATGCAGGAAGACTACAGCGTTTTGGCTATATGACGCTTACGGCAAAGAAAGATACACTGATTGCCTCTACGAATGAAAGCTTTCGTGCACACGAATTCCATTACTGGAATAGTGACTGCCCTGGTGAAGATTATGAGATAAAGAAAGCTTCAGATAACAGTATAGCAACAGCAGGTTATGGAAGTGATACGTTGTATGCTGGATTTCCACATATATATTTCTATGGCAATGAACAGGTGGCAGATAATTTCATAAATGCCTGTGTCCGCTATAGAAAGAATTATAAAAAATATAATGACAGGCTTGAAGGTCCTGATATTAAAAGTCTTATTCCAGAACTGTCAAAGATAAAGGCAAGCAGTAAAGATAGTGTACAAAAAGCACATAGTCATTGGAATGGGATAGCAAAGCCACTGCACGGGCTTGGACTTATGGAGGAAATAATAAGCCAGATAGCAGGAATCGAGCATACAGCAGATGTCAATATTGACAGACGTGCTGTTATTGTAATGTGTGCAGACAATGGCATAGTTGAAGAAAGTGTTACCCAGACAGGACAGGAGGTAACCGCGATAGTGAGCTGTAATATGGCAGACGGAATATCAAGTGTATGCAGAATGGCGGCATATGCCAATGCAGATGTTATTCCTGTGAATGTTGGAATTGCCATGGATACGCTTGAGGACGGAACAGATGTAGGAACTTATAAGGGGCTTGTCAATAAAAGGGTTATGGCTGGCACTAATAATTTCCTTAAAGAGCCGGCAATGTCAGAGGAACAGCTTATACAGGCTATATATGCAGGAATTACACAGGTTAAGGAGTGTAAGGAACAGAGGTATAATATTCTTGCAACAGGAGAGATGGGAATAGGCAATACAACCACAAGCACGGCACTTGCCTGCATACTTTTAAATCTTGAGCCACATATGGCAACAGGCAGAGGTGCAGGGCTTGATGATAAAGGTCTTAAGAAAAAGATAGAAGTTATTACCAGAGCTAAAGAAATGTATGGAAGCTGCCAGGACAATCCATTAGGTCTTTTACAGAATATAGGCGGACTCGATATTGCAGGGCTTGTCGGAGTATATATTGGTTGTGCACTTTATGGAATACCTGTTGTTATAGATGGTGTTATCTCGGCAGTTGCGGCACTTATTGCAGTAAGGTTGAATAGTCAGATTGGTGATTACATAATAGCTTCACATCAGGGAAAAGAGCCTGCGATGAAAGCTCTGCTTAACGAACTTGGAAGGAAGGCTGTTATACACGGAGAGCTTGCACTTGGAGAGGGAACAGGTGCGGTTATGATGTTTCCACTTCTTGATATGGCTTTGCAGGTGTACAGGGAAAATACTACATTTGATGATATACGCATAACTGCCTATGAGGATTACGAAAAATGTTGATTATGGTTACAGGAGTAAGCGGCAGTGGCAAGTCAGAATATGCCGAGCAGATAAGCTGTCAGCTTGCAAAGGACAATAAAAAATATTATGTGGCTACTATGTATCCATATGGAGAAGACGGCAGAAGCAGGGTTAAGAAGCACAAGCTGCAGCGTGATGGCAAAGGCTTTGAAACGATAGAGCAGTATCAGAATATAGGTGGTGCACTTAAAGGATGTAAAAGAGATACAAAACCGGTAGTATTGGTTGAGTGTATGTCTAATCTTCTTGCTAATGAATGCTTTGAAGAAAACGGACATCCAGATAATATATTTGCTGAATGTATGCAGTTGTATTCAGAGTGCAGTCACCTTGTAATTGTGACTAATGAAGTGTTTTCAGACGGGTGTGAATATGATGATAGCACAACTGATTATATAAGACGGCTTGGAGAGCTTAATGTAAAGCTTGCAAAGGCAGCAGACACAGTTGTTGAGGTTGTATACACTATTCCTGTAGTATTAAAGGGGGATATCAGTTATGTCGGTAATTAAATCATTGGTAATTGCATTTTCAATGTATTCTAAAATACCAATGCCGCATTTGGAATTAGAAGAAAAAGATATGAGATATGTAATGGGCTTCTTTCCGTTAGCAGGTCTTGTTATAGGTGCAGTCATATATGGCTGGGTGTATATCAGCGGTCTGCTAAATGTGCCGGATATCAGCAGGACACTTGTTCTTGTAGTAATTCCTGTACTGATAACAGGGGGAATACACATTGACGGCTATATGGATACAAGTGATGCACTTAATTCATATGGCGACAGGGAGAAGAAGCTGGATATATTAAAGGATTCGCATATTGGAGCATTTGCAGTTATAAGATTGCTTATGTATTCTGCGGTATATTATGCGGCGGCATATATTATTGTGCAGAAGCCAGATAATATGAGACTTTTGCTTCTGGCACTTACGTTTTATCTGTCAAGAATTATAAGTGGTCTGGCAGCAGTTAATTTCCGAGGAGCAAGGAACAATGGAATGTTGCATACATTTACAAGTGCAACAGCAGTAAAATGTGTAAATGTAATGCTTGCGGTACAGTTAATTATATGTGTTATACTTATGTGCCTTTGCAGTGTTACAGGTGCTGTTGTAGTTATCGTTGTGGCATTCGTGGTTTTATTGTATTACAGATATATGGCATATAAGCAGTTCGGTGGAGTGACGGGCGACCTTGCAGGGTATCTGCTATGTGTAAGTGAACTGTGTATGACAATAGCTGTTGCTGTTATAGCATTGCTTTAGTGAATAAAAATGTGCACAGAAACGAGGAATAATATGGAATTATATTTTGGCGGAGCTTATCAGGGAAAGCTTGATTATGTATGTGGCAGGAAAAATATAGTTAAAGAATTGTGTGGTAATGCAGAAGATACAATGAGTAATATATATTCAGAAGATGATAAGTGCATTAAAAATAAAATATGCAATAATAATATAGCTGATGGAGCATATTGCAGTATTGAAGATATAAAAAATGCCTGTATATTAAATCATTTTCATCTGCTTATAAAAAGACTGCTTAAAGATGGGAAATGTACAGATACGCTTATAGATACCATTTATGCTGGCAATCCATCAATTATAATAATATGCGATGAGATTGGCAGTGGCATAGTTCCTTTGGAAAAAGAGGACAGAATATACCGTGAAACAGTTGGGCGTATGCTTTGCAGGGCTGTAAAAAAGGCTGACAGGGTAGAGCGTATAGCGTGTGGCATAGGACAATGCCTGAAAGGTGAATAATATGAAGATTGTATTAATCAGACATGGTGCAACAGCAGGTAATATCAAAAAAAGGTATATAGGCATAACTGATGAGGACTTATGTGCTTCTGGGATTGAGAGCATACATAATAATATTAAGGCAGGTTATTACCAAGGGGTACAGGCAGTATATGTAAGTCCTATGAAAAGGTGCAGGCAGACGGCAGAGCTTATATATCCTGAATATAAACAGCATATAGTGCCAGATTTCAGGGAATGTGATTTTGGCATATTTGAAGGAAAGAATTATAAAGAACTTTCTGGCAATGAGCAGTACCAGAGATGGATTGACAGTAATGCAACGATACCATTTCCACAAGGAGAAGATGTTGCGGATTTTAAGAAAAGAAGTGTTAAGGGCTGGTATGATATGATTAAACAATGCCGTTTATTGAATTATTCGGACATTGCATGTGTAATTCACGGCGGCACAATAATGTCAGTAATGTCAGAGATATATGGTGGTGGCTATTATGATTATCATTGTGGCAATGGTGATGGGTATATATGTGATGTGGCTTTAGATGGAAGCATTAATAATTATACAGAACTTTTACGTTGTGAGTAAAAATATGCGTATTCTATGAGTAAAGATATGTATTTATCTTGAGTAAAATATGTGTTTGTTATAAATAAATATGTGTGTCTATTATATGTTAAAGTATGAGTTTATTCTGAGTAATAGTGTGTGAAGGAATGAGGAGTTTATGAATTTATTTATATGCCAGACAATAGCAATTGGCTGTGGTTATATACTGGATCTGCTTATTGGCGACCCTCACTGGCTGTATCATCCGGTACGCCTTATAGGTAATCTTATTTCGTTGTTAGAAAGTATTTTATTAAAAGAAAAAGATACATCTGCTAAGAAGTACAGAAAGGGTATGGTGCTTGCAATATTAACGCCGTTAATAACGGGTATTGTTATTGTATCTATTCTGGTTGTTGGTTATCATATTAATATGATACTTGGCTGTGTAATTGAAACAATAATGTGTTATCAGATACTGGCAGTAAAATCGCTCAAAGTAGAAAGTATGAAGGTATATTATGCTTTGGATAAAGAAGGGTTACAGAAGGCACGTAATGCCGTTGCAATGATAGTCGGCAGGGATACGAAACAGCTTGATGAACACAGCGTTGTAAGAGCAGCTGTTGAAACTGTCGCAGAGAACACATCAGACGGAGTTATTGCACCATTATTTTATATGATGTTATTCGGGGCGGCTGGCGGTTTTGTATATAAGGCTGTTAATACAATGGATTCAATGATAGGTTATAAGAATGATAAATATTTGTACTTTGGAAGATTTGCGGCGAAGTTAGATGATGTTGTGAACTTTATTCCGGCAAGAATAGGAGGCTGTCTTATGATTGTGTCAGCAGGAATTGCACAGCTTGCAGAAAAATGTAATACAAAGGATAAAACAAATTCACACTATAGTATAGGGAATGCGTGGAAGATATTTAAAAGTGACAGAAAAAAGCACAGCAGTCCTAATGCCGCCCAGACAGAGTCAGCCTGTGCAGGAGCTTTAAAAGTAGCATTATCAGGCGATAATTATTATTTTGGAAAGCTTGTGCATAAGCCACAGATAGGAGAGGCAATACGTCCGCTGGAAGCTGGTGATATAGGAAGAAGTAATATTTTATTATATATTACTGCATTTCTTATGGTAATTATTGTGTTATTAATAAGATTGATAATAATGTTGGCAGTCAGATAATTATATTTTAATCAGATTGGCATATTGATACGGGGATTGCATACTGATAAAGAGATTGTCAGGCAGATGAGAGGTTACAGCTATGGAACAGCAGATACACGGTGGAAATATATATGATAAAAATATATACAACAAAGAAATAACACTTGATTATTCGGTTAATATTAACCCTTTAGGAATGCCGCAGGAAGTGTGTAATGCGATTACGCAGGATATTGGTGGTTATCAGACATATCCAGACATTAAGTATACGGCATTAAGAAATGCAATTGCCAGCAAAGAGAGTATTAATGCAGATAACATTTATAAGGTTAATATTAATGCTAGGAATATACTCTGTGGTAATGGTGCTTCAGAACTTATAATGGCAGTTGTAAGGGCTGTACATCCAGAAAAATGTGCCATTGCTGCACCTTCATTTTCAGGCTATGAGCGTGCAGTTAAGGCGTATGGAGCAGGGATTGTATATTATGAGCTTGACAGTAATAATGGCTTTAGCTATGAATATGTAAGTGGACGATTAGAACAGCTTGATGTCCAGTTATGTTTTATATGCAATCCGAACAATCCAACAGGGAATATTATACCTGAAAATATTCTTATCAATATATTAGACATATGCAGAAGAAGAAATATTATAGTTGTTGCGGATGAGTGCTTTTTAAGATTTAACCGTAATTATGAGAAGATAAGCTGTAAACGTTTTCTAAAGGATTATAATAATCTTGTAATAATAAATGCGTATACCAAGTTCTATGCAATGGCAGGAATAAGGCTTGGATATCTCATGAGTTATAATGATGAATTAATCGACAACATATCTTTACAGCTTCCAGAGTGGAATATATCAACAGTGGCACAGCGTGCAGGAATTGCGGCATTTAAGGATAAAGATTACGAGGGGCACACATATAGGCTTATCGAGAAGGAGCGGGAATTTCTTACAGATAAATTATCGGCTATGGAATGTATCGTATATCCGTCTGTGGCAGACTATATAACTTTCAGGCTTCCGTCAGATAAGGCTGGCTGTCAGCTGCAGGATGAATTATTAAAAAATGGAATTCTTATCCGTTCGTGTCAAAGCTACCGCAATATGCCGCCAGACTGCTACCGCATAGCAGTAAAGAAGCATACAGATAATGAAATTCTTATTGATTTTATAAGCGGTATATTGACAAAATGTATAATATAGATTAAGAATATATAATTGCAAAGTGGCAATATATCCATAGATATCAATAACGGACAAATTATTATATATAAATATTATAATAAAGTTAATTAGGATAGGAATTTAACATAGATAACAGGGAAGGTGCAGTGATTATGGCAAGAAATCTGATGATTCAGGGAACGATGTCCAATGCAGGAAAGAGCATTATAACAGCAGGAATATTAAGAGTGTTAAAACAGGATGGCTACAGTGTAGCACCATTTAAGTCACAGAATATGGCACTTAATTCATATATAACAGCCGATGGCCTGGAGATGGGAAGGGCACAGGTTATGCAGGCAGAGGCGGCTGGGATATCCCCTTGTGTAGAGATGAATCCTATACTTTTAAAACCGACAAGTGATGTTGGTTCTCAGGTAATTGTAAATGGAATACCATTAAAGAATATGCCGGCTAAAGAATATTTCCAGTACAAAAAGCAGCTTATTCCAGATATATTAGAAGCGTATAATAAGCTTGCCAGTGCGTATGACATTATTGTTCTTGAGGGTGCTGGCAGTCCGGCAGAGATTAACCTTAAAAAAGATGATATTGTTAATATGGGAATGGCAAAGCTTGTAGATGCACCTGTTCTGCTTGTAGGTGATATTGACAGAGGTGGTGTATTTGCACAGCTTGTTGGAACAATTATGCTGTTAGAGGAAGAAGAACGCAGGCGTGTAAAAGGTCTTGTTATGAATAAGTTCCGTGGAGATAAGAGAATATTAGAGCCGGGCATAAAACAGTTATATGATATATGTCCAATTCCGGTTGCAGGTGTAATTCCTTATGTTAAGCTTGACATTGATGATGAGGACAGCCTTGCTTCACGGATTGAGCCATCAGTCTACAATGCACATATGTCAGATGAGCAGTTCGACATAGTAGTAATACGTGTGCCTCACATTTCTAATTTTACGGATTTTAATGCACTTGAGCGTATTGAAGAGGTCAATCTGCGTTATGCAGACAAGGCAGAACAGATTGGAAATCCCGACCTCATAATTCTTCCGGGAAGCAAGAATACAATTAATGATTTAAAATGGCTCCGTAAAAATGGAATGGAAGCACAGATTATAAAATGTTCAAGACAGGATATTCCGGTATTTGGAATATGCGGTGGCTTTCAAATGTTAGGAAATGTCATTGATGATTCGTGTGGTGCAGAAACTGGAGAAGTTGTAGCAGGAATGGGACTGCTTCCGGTAACAACCACATTTTCAAAGAATAAACACCGTACAAGAGTGCAGGGGATAACTTGTATACAATCTGGAATGTGGGAAATGCTCGGACAGAAGAAATGTAAAGGCTATGAAATACATATGGGTGAAAGTACAATAAGTGAAGATGGTGCGAATCCATTTGCAAGAATATTCAATACTGTTGATAAGACCGAATATATGGATGGCTGTGTACGGGGCAATACAGCAGGAACTTATATGCACGGGATATTCGATGGACAGGAATTCTGCGACAGCTTAATCAATATGCTCTGTGCAAGGTATGGTATTACATCAAAGAGTGGTGTCAGAATAAGCTTTGATGAATACAAGCAGAGAGAATATGATAAGCTGGCAGATGTGATCCGTGAGAATATGGATATGAAGTATATATATGAGATTATAGGTTAAAGCTAAATTGAATAAAATGTATAATGTTTAATAAAGGTGTATTATTTTGAAGAATTAATACACCTTTTATTGTACATAAGATGCATATACATAGCATCCTGGGCACGGACAGCATTATGTTCTGCGATAGCCTCCGCTATTTCACGATGAGTTTCGATGGTTTCAGTTTTAAGGATGTTGCCGGTTGTTTCAACAAAAAGAGGGATAGAGCTGTTTATTATTGGGATTAATCTTGGAATGACAAGATTCTTGCTTCCCATAGCGATAGCGGTGTGGAATTCTATATCTTTTTGTGTATGGTCTTTTTTTTGTTCCATAAGCTCTTCAACCTCATTACATAATCTGTTGATTTTGCTGATGTCATTCTTATCAGCATAGGTTGCTGACATAGCAGCAATAGAAGGTTCGAGTAAAAAACGTATTTCAAGCAGATCCTGCACAAGTTTCTTCTTATCTGATATGAATGTAAAGCCAAAAGGATCGTCTACTATACCAGGTGATGAGGCTACATATGTTCCAGACCCTTGTTTGATAGTTACAATATTGCGGGAGACAAGAAGCTTCATGGCTTCCCTTAGAGAGCTTCTTCCGATATCAAGCTGGTGTGATAAGTGGCTTCAGGAATTATTTAAAATTGAGTATCGTTTTGGTTATTTGGTATTGACAGTGTATAATGACAAGAGTATAATGCAAAATGACAAAAAAAGTTGTCATTATAGCAATGAAAGTTGTCAGATTAATAATAAAAGTTGTCATATGGAGGTGTAGTATGATACTGCGAAATCGGCTGAAAGAACGCAGAGCTGCGCTGGATGTCAATCAGCAGGAGATGGGAAGACTGTGCGGAGTGTCAAGACAGACAATCAGTCTTATAGAAAGGGGCGATTATTCGCCGTCTGTCACTCTTGCATTAACGATTGCAAAAGTATGCGGCGTTACTGTGGAAGAAGTATTTTATTTACAGGAGGAAGATAATGATGGGAAATGAAGAAATTAAGAAAGCAAACAGAAAGGCATTGCCTAAGTTCATATTGCTTTGTATTGTAGGAGCTTTAATCGGAGGTGTAGCTGGGTATCTTGTTGGAGCAAATGGAATTGATACAATGTCAGGGGATTTTAAAGTGGTAGTTAGTAATTATGTTGAATTAACTGCACCTTGGATTATGCTTGCTATTGCAGTTATAATTCCTATAGTATTAGTGCCATACTACAGGAAGGCTAAGAAGCAGTTATCACAGTGGGATGGTGAAGACGAAGAAGTATCAGATGGTGTCGAAGAGAAGCTTTCTATAATTCAATGGGTTTCAAGTGGAGCACTTATAATTTCATATTTTCTTATTGCGGCATCATATTCAGGTGGTACAGCAATGTTTGAAAGTGTTAACAATATGATAGGATTAACTGTTAGCATTGCAGCATTTTTAGGGATTATGGCAGAGGTTGTTATTATACAACAGAAAAGTGTTGACTGTGTAAAGATAATGAATCCTGAAAAGACGGCATCGGTATATGATATGAAGTTCCAGAAGAAATGGCTTGAAACCTGTGATGAAGCAGAGAAGATTATAGTTGGGAAATGTGCATTTAAAGCATTTAATATAACGAATAGTATGTGCAGTGTACTTGCAGTTATTCTTGCAATCAGTGCACTTATGTTTGGAATTGGTTTTCTCCCTTCATTTGTTGTGTGTCTTATCTGGATAGTTAATATGTCAATATATTGCAAAGAATGTCTGAAATATTCAAAAGTTGGTAACAAGATTATGTAGATAAATATTGTAATGAAATTTCTCACCACCCCCTTGACTTGGAGTTAAGTCAAAGTATTAAGATAAACACATAAACGATAATACATTTTAGAAAAGGAGCAATGGGAATGTATAATAATACTTTAACACTTAACAATGGAGCGAAAATTCCACAGCTTGGACTTGGTACTTGGTTTATTGACGATGCAAAGGTTGCAGATGCTGTAAAAGAAGCGGTAAAGCTTGGATACAGACATATTGATACAGCACAGGCATATGGCAATGAAAGAGGTGTCGGTGAAGGAGTGCGTAATTGCGGAGTTTCAAGAGAGAAACTTTTTGTAGTATCAAAGGTTGCCGCTGAACATAAGACATACAAGGAAGCTAAAGCTGGTATTGATGAGACACTTGAAAAAATGGGACTTGATTACCTTGATATGATGATTATTCATTCACCACAGCCTTGGTTAGAGGTTAATCAGAGTGATGACAGATATGTAGAAGGTAACAGAGCTGCATGGAGGGCATTGGAAGATGCTTATAAGGAAGGAAAGCTTAAGGCAATTGGTATATCTAATTTCCAGATTGGTGATATTGAAAGTCTTTTAGAAACAGCAGAGGTTAAGCCGATGGTTAACCAGATTCTTCTTCATATAAGCAACACGCCATTAGAACTTGTAGAATACTGCCAGAAGCGGGGAATAGTAGTAGAAGCATATTCACCTATAGCACACGGTGAAATTCTTAACCAGCCAGAGATTAAAGTGATAGCTGATAAATATGGTGTTACCATTCCACAGCTTTGCATCAGATATACATTACAGCTTGGAGCAATAGCACTTCCAAAGACAGCTGATCCTGAGCATATGAAGAGTAATGCAGAAGTAAATTTTGAAATCAGTGCAGAGGATATGGAAGCTCTTAAGAATTTCAAGAAAATTGAAAATTATGGTGAGAGCAGTGGCTTCCCAGTATATGGCGGTAAACTTTAATTAGAGAAATATAGAAAAGAGGATTGTTATGGGTAAAATAGTACAGACAGCAGGAAGAACAGCTTTGGGAGAATATGCTCCACAGTTTGCACATTTTAATGATGATGTGCTTTTTGGTGAGAACTGGAACAATCAGGATATTGATTTAAAGACAAGAAGCATTATAACAGTAGTTTCACTTATGTCTATGGGAATTACAGATTCTTCACTTAAGTTCCATTTGCAGAATGCCAAGGCACACGGCGTAACCCAGAAGGAAATTGCGGCTGTTATAACACACGTTGCATTTTACGCAGGCTGGCCAAAAGCGTGGGCAGTATTTAATCTTGCCAAGGAAGTGTGGAATGTAAATGAAGGTGATTTGCCTTATGAAGATGAAGCTATGAGAGCACATGCAAAAGAAATGGTATTTCCTATCGGAGCATCAAATGAAGCATATGCACAGTATTTTATAGGAAAGAGTTATCTTGCACCTGTATCTACAAGTCAGGTGGGGATTTATAATGTGACATTTGAGCCGGGCTGTAGAAATAACTGGCATATACATCACGCGAAGAGTGGCGGCGGACAGATTCTTATATGCGTAGCTGGACGTGGTTACTATCAGGAAGAAGGAAAAGAGGCTGTAGAATTCAATCCAGGGGACTGCATTAATATTCCAGCAGAAGTTAAGCATTGGCACGGAGCAGCACCTGACAGCTGGTTCTCACATCTGGCAGTTGAAGTACCTGGCGAGGAGATATCTAATGAATGGTGCGAGCCAGTGACAGATGAGCAATATAGCAAGCTTAAATAAAAAATGTAAGGCACGAACCCAGTGTTTTAGCGGCTTTCAGCACATATAAAGATTTATTTTAAATTTTTTTGAAATTTCTTCAAAAAAGTGCTTGACGAATTACATTGGGTCGTGTATTATAATGAAGTGCTTTGCGATAGCAGCTAACACAAAGCAAGACTTAAGATATGGCTTATTGGTCAAGTGGTTAAGACGTCGCCCTCTCACGGCGAAGACAGGGGTTCGACTCCCCTATAAGCTATTCTGCGTTATAATTGATTCGAAAGAGTGGGCTTTATGTCCACTCTTTCGTTTTTGCAATATAATTATTGTTTGATTAATGCAGAATGAAAACTGAATATTATTAAAAGAAAGAGGTAGTAATGGGTAAGAGAGAAGATTATGAAGCTAAGACAGAAAAGCTTATAATGCCAATTGTTGAAGCTAATAATGTAGAACTTTTTGATGTGGATTACATTAAAGAGGGTCAGGACTGGTATCTGCGTGTCTACATAGATAAAGAAGGTGGAGTTACAATTGATGACTGTCAGGCTGTAAGCAGAGCTTTTAATGAGATACTTGATAAGGAGAACTATATTACTGACCAGTACATTTTTGAAGTGAGTTCACCGGGACTTACAAGACCTTTAAAGAAAGAGAAGGATTATGCAAAGAGTATTGGGAAACTTATAGATATTAAGCTTTACAAAGCTGTTGAAGGCTTAAAGGAATATACAGGCGTTCTTAAGGAATACGATAAAGACAACATTACAATAGAGGTTGATGATAATCTTATAAAGATTGAGAGAAGCAATCTTGCAATGATTAGATGGGCATATGTTGAATAGATATATAACTAAAGTTGTTAATAATGGAGGATAAGAAGATGAATAAAGAATTGATACTTGCGATTGAAGCCTTAGAAAAAGAAAATGGAATCGACAAAGAGATTATGTTTGATGCTATAGAAAAGTCATTAATGGACGAATATAAGGCTGAATTTGACAAGGCAGATAATGGCAGGGTAGTACTTGACAGAAGAACAGGTGATTTCCACATTTATTCAGACAGAACTGTAGTTGAAGAAGTAGAAGTTCCAGAGTTCCTTGATACTAAGAAAGGAAAGTATGTATCTGGTACAGAAATCGCACTTGCAGATGCAAGAAAGATTAAGCCGGCCTGTCAGCTTGGTGATGTTATTACTATAGAAGTAAAGTCAGAAGAATTCTCAAGAAAGGCAGCTAAGAATGCCAAGAATACAATTGTCCAGACTATAAGAGAACAGGAAAAGAATGCACTCTACAACGAGCTTCACGCTAAGGAGAAGGAAATCGTTACAGGTGTTGTACAGAGAATTAACGACAATGGTGATATGACTATTGATATTGGAAGAACACAGGCGGTTCTTAAGGCAGATGATAACTTTAAGGATAAGCAGTTCAAATGCGGAGACAGAATTAAGGTATATGTTGCAAGCGTAAGCAACAGAGAAAGAAGCGGTTTATCAGTTAAGATTTCAAGAAAGTCACAGGAACTTGTAAAAAAGCTTTTTGAAGAAGAAGTTACAGAGATTAAAGATGGCACAGTTGAGATTATGGCTATCGCAAGAGAAGCAGGTTCAAGAACTAAGATGGCTGTAAGAGCTAATGTTCCTCATGTGGATCCAGTAGGTGCATGCGTAGGTATTAATGGTGCGAGAGTTAAGAATATCGTTAATGAACTTGGCAATGAACAGATTGATATTGTTGAGTGGGATGACAATCCAGCACAGTTAATCGTTAATGCTTTAAGCCCGGCAAAGGTTGTATCAGCAGTAGCAGATGAAGAAGAGAAGAAGGCTAAGATAATTGTTTCAGAACAGCAGTTATCACTTGCAATCGGTAAGTCAGGACAGAATGTAAGACTTGCAGCTAAGCTTACAGGTTACGGAATTGATATTAAGAGCGAAGCTGATCCAGAAGCATTTGCTGATATGGATAAAGACAACGCAGAAATCGTATATGGTGAAGACAGTGAAGGATATGATGACAATCAGGCAGATAATGTAATGTCATTGGATGAAGACTATAACGAAGATGCAGCCTCTGACACAGAAGTTGTAGAAGAATAATATTATTGGAGAGTGATAGTTTGGCAGCAGTAAAGAAGATTCCACAAAGACAGTGTATAGGTTGTAATGAGATGAAAGACAAAAAGCAGCTTATACGGATATTAAAGACTCAGGATGAACAGATAATAATAGATACAACAGGCAAGAAGAACGGAAGAGGGGCGTATATATGTCCTGATGCGGAGTGCCTTAAGAAGGCAAGAAAGTCAAGAGGACTTGAAAGGGCTTTTAAGATGGCTGTTGATGCATCTGTTTATGATGAGTTAGAAAAGGAGATGAATAATCTTGGACAATAAAAGAGCGTTATCAATGATAGGTCTTGCACAAAAGGCTGGAAAAGTAGCAAGCGGTGAGTTCTCTACTGAAAAGGCTGTAAAAGAGCATAAGGCATATATGGTAATAGTAGCAGATGATTCATCTGATAATACCAAAAAGAATTTTAAGAATATGTGTGAATATTATAAAGTGCCAGTGTATTTCTTTAGCAATAAGGATGACTTAGGGCATGCTATAGGTAAAGAATTCAGAGCATCACTCGCAATCCTTGATGAAGGGTTTAAGAATAGTATTGAGAAACATTTTAAACAAGATTAGAGATAATCGGTGTAAATAATACAGAAATATTATTCCTGTATTGGAAAAGAGGTTAAATGGCAAATATGAGAGTTCATGAGTTGGCGAAAGAATTAAATATTTCATCAAAAGCGATAACTGATATGTTAAGCAATGCTGACAAGAAATATACAGCTATGAGCGGACTTGGTGAAAGTGAAATAAACAGTGTAAAGAGTAAGTTTACAAAAGCAGCTGGAAATACAGCTAATAAATCAGGACCTAAAAAGGCAGAAGAAAAACAAGTGAAATCAGAGGAGAATAAGAATATTAAGGCACAGGATAAGACTGGTAATAAGTCAGAACAGAATACACAGGATACTAAAGCAGCAAACACATCTAAGGATGTAGATAAGAAGCACATTTCTCAGGTGTACTTCCCACAGAACAGCCAGAAGACTGATTCAAGAGATAGAAATAATAATAGAGATAATAACCAGAATAGAAATAACAGAGATGGTTATAGAAATGACCGAAATAACGGCGGTTATAGAAATGATAGAAATAATGACCGCAATGGCAGTTACCAGAACAGGGACAACAACGGCCAGAACAGAGATGGTTATAGAAATGACCGAAACAACGGCGGTTATAGAAATGATCGAAACAATGACCGCAATGGCAGTTACCAGAACAGGGACAATAACAGCCAGAACAGAGATGGTTATAGAAATGACCGAAACAACGGCGGTTATAGAAACGATCGAAACAATGACCGTAATAGCGGTTACCAGAACAGGGATAATAACGGCCAGAACAGAGATGGTTATAGAAATGATCGAAACAACGGCGGTTATAGAAATGATCGAAACAATGACCGTAATGGCGGTTACCAGAACAGGGACAATAACGGCCAGAACAGAGATGGTTATAGAAATGACCGTAATAACGGCGGTTATAGAAACGATAGAAACAATGACCGTAATGGCGGTTACCAGAACAGGGATAATAACGGCCAGAACGGCGGACGCTCAGGAAGAGATGGTCAGGGATTCTCTGGTCAGAGAAGAAATGACAGAGGTTCTTCAGCACCTAAGGACGATTTCATTTTTGAGACAAAGCCAGATTCAAGAAGACCAGACTCAAGAAAGAATGATTCAAGAAAGAATGACAGAAAGAAAGATAATGAGGCAAAGGAAAATCTTAAATTTGCTAACAGCAAGTTAGAGAAGAAACCGGCTCCAAAGCAGGAGAAGAAGGAAGAAGAGACAATTAAGCAGCTCATTTTACCAGACAGCCTTACTATCAAGGAACTTGCTGATAAGATGAAGGTTCAGCCATCTGCAATTGTTAAGAAGCTTTTCTTACAGGGCAAGGTTGTAACAATTAACCAGGAAGTTGATTATGATACAGCAGAAGAAATAGCACTTGAGTTCAACTGCATATGTGACCACGAAGTTAAGGTTGATGTTATTGCAGAACTTCTTAAGGAAGATGAAGAGTCAGAGGACGATATGGTTGCAAGACCACCAGTTGTCTGTGTTATGGGACACGTTGACCACGGTAAGACATCTTTACTTGATGCAATCAGGGAAACACATGTAACAGCTAAGGAATCAGGCGGTATTACACAGAAGATCGGTGCTTATATGGTGGATGTCGATGGACAGAAGATTACATTCCTTGATACTCCTGGACACGAAGCGTTTACAGCTATGCGTATGCGTGGTGCACAGGCTACAGATATTGCTATTCTTGTAGTAGCAGCTGATGATGGCGTTATGCCACAGACAATCGAAGCTATTAACCACGCTAAGGCAGCGGGCGTTGAAATTATCGTTGCTGTTAATAAGATTGATAAGCCTAATGCTAATATCGAGAAGGTTAAGCAGGAACTTACAGAATATGAACTTATCGCAGAAGACTGGGGTGGTTCAACTACATTTGTTCCAGTATCAGCTCACACTAAGGAAGGTATTGACGAACTTCTTGAGATGATTCTTCTTACAGCAGAGGTTAATGAGTTAAAGGCTAACCCTAACCGTAAGGCAAGAGGTATCGTAATTGAAGCTGAGCTTGATAAAGGACGTGGTCCAGTTGCGACTATCCTTGTACAGAAGGGTACATTAAGAGTTGGTGATGCAGTTGCTGCAGGTTCTTGTTATGGTAAGATAAGAGCTATGATTGATGATACTGGAAGAAGAGTTAAGGAAGCTACTCCATCTATGCCTGTAGAGATTCTCGGTCTTAATGATGTTCCTAATGCTGGTGAAATTATTATGGCTACAGAGAGTGAGAAGGAAGCAAGAAATATTGCTGATACATTTATTGCAGAAGGCAAGAAGAAGCTTCTTGATGATACTAAGCATAAAGTATCACTTGATGCATTGTTCGAGCAGATTCAGGCTGGTAATATGAAGGAACTCGACCTTATTATTAAGGCTGATGTACAGGGTTCAGTCGAGGCTGTTAAGCAGAGTCTTGTTAAGCTTTCTAATGAAGAAGTTATCGTTAAGGTTATCCATGGCGGCGTTGGTAATATTAATGAGTCAGACGTTGTGTTAGCTTCTGCTTCTAATGCTATTATCATCGGCTTTAATGTTAAGCCTGATAATCAGGCGAGAATAGTTGCTGAGAGAGAAAAGGTTGATTTAAGACTTTACAGTGTAATCTACAATGCAATTGAAGATGTTGAGGCAGCTCTTAAGGGTATGCTTGAGCCTATATATGAGGAAAAGATTATCGGTCATGCTGAGATAAGACAGATATTCAAGGCTTCTGGTGTTGGTAATATTGCCGGTGCTATCGTTACAGAGGGTAGAATTACTAAGGATTCAATTGTAAGAATTACAAGAGATAAAGAGCAGATATACGAAGGTCCTATCGCTACACTTAAGCATTTCAAGGATGATGTTAAGGAAGTTAAGGGCGGTTCTGAATGTGGTATGGTATTTGAGAACTTTGGCCAGATTCAGGAAGGTGATCTTGTAGAAGCTCATATAATGGTAGAAGTACCTAGATAGAGTTATCCGATAGTCCAGAAAATTGAATTTTCTGGACTATATGGTTTTGACAGTGATATAATTATATATTAGAAAGTAGGAGTATATGCGTAAAAATAGTGTTAAGAATACCCGCATTAATGGGGAAGTATTAAAAGAGCTAAGCAATATAATCCGTAGTGAAATCAAAGACCCAAGAATCAATCCGATGACATCGGTTGTATCTGTTGAGGTCGCACCAGATTTAAAGACTTGTAAGGCATATATAAGTGTACTTGGCGATGAGCAGTCACAAAAGGACACTATTACAGGACTTAAGAGTGCGGAAGGCTATATAAGAAGAGAACTTGCTAGAACAGTGAATTTAAGAAATACACCAGAAATCAAGTTCATTCTTGACCAGTCAATTGAGTACGGAATTAATATGTCTAAGCTTATAGACGAAGTTACACAGAAAGATAGTGATAGTCATAATAAGTAAGAAGGTGTAATATATGAATATTATTAAAGAGTTAGGTGCTGCAAAAGTAGTTGGTATAACAGGGCATATAAGACCAGATGGTGACTGCACAGGTTCAGTGCTTGGTCTGTATAATTATTTAAAGGATAATGCACCAGATATAGATGTAAATGTTTATCTTGAACAGCCATCAGACAAATTATCATATCTTAATGGTTTTGATGCTATAAAAAATGTTATTGAGCCGGATAAGAAGTTTGATGCATTTATTGTTCTTGATTGCAGTTCAATAGACAGAATAGAGCCATTCGCAGACGGCTTTAAGAATGCGGATAAGACTATATGTATAGATCATCATATAAGTAATGACAGTTTTGCAGATGTTAATAATGTTATTCCAACAGCGAGTTCAGCGTGTGAAGTGCTTTATGACACATTTGATGCCGGTAAAGTAAGCAGGAATACTGCTGAATGTATATACACAGGTATTATACACGATACAGGTGTATTCAAATATAGCTGCACATCATTCCACACTATGGAGATAGCAGGAAAGATGATGCAGATGGGAATAGATTATTCTGATATAATAGATAATAGCTTTTATAAGAAGTCTTATGTACAGAACCAGATTCTTGGAAGGGCGCTTCTTGAAAGTGTGCTTTTTTATGACGGAAAATGTATATTCTCAAGCGTGACAAGAGATGAAATGGATTTCTATGGAGTTACTGGCAGGGAGCTCGGAGGAATTATTGAACAGTTAAGGCTTACTGATGGAGTTGAAGTTGCAATATTCTTATATGAAACAGGCGATAATGAATATAAGGTAAGTCTTCGTTCTAAGAAAGAGATTGATGTAAGCAGGATAGCTGCCTGCTTTGGCGGCGGCGGACATATAAGGGCTGCCGGCTTTAATGCTAAAGGCACTGTATATGAAATCGTCAACAGAATAGGCGAAATAATTGAACAGCAGTATGCACAGGAGTAATCACTAAGAAAGGTTAAGTTGGTATGAACGGAATTATTAATGTATACAAAGAAAAAGGTTTCACATCACACGATGTGGTTGCAAAACTTCGTGGAATTCTTCATATGAAAAAAATAGGTCATACCGGTACACTTGACCCTGATGCAGTTGGCGTGCTTCCGGTGTGTCTTGGTAAAGGAACGGGTCTGTGTTCCATGATTACAGACTGGACTAAGACCTATGAGGCTGTAATGCTTCTTGGTACAGTTACTGATACTCAGGATACATCGGGAACTGTTCTTAAGACAAGAGAGGTTAATGTCACTAAAAGACAGATATTGGAAGTTTGCAGCAGCTTTGAGGGAGAATATGATCAGATTCCCCCAATGTATTCGGCACTTAAGGTTAATGGAAAGAAGCTTTATGAGCTTGCAAGAGCAGGGGTAGAGGTTGAGAGAAAACCGCGCCGTATAAAGATTAATTCTTTGAGGGTTAATGATATTAACCTTGAAGATGATATTAAGACGGTTACAATTACTGTAGACTGCTCCAAAGGAACCTATATAAGGACGTTGTGTCAGGATATAGGAGAGAAACTTGGCTGTGGAGCTTGTATGATGGAGCTTATAAGAACAAGAGTGGGGGATTTTCTTATTGATGATACTCTTACACTTAATCAGATAGCAGCTTATATGATTAAGGGAGAGATGGAAGAACATATTATCAGCATTGATTCTATGTTTCCGTCATATACCAGACTTACAGTAGATGAAGCTTACAACAAGCTTTTGTATAATGGCAATAAGCTTCCTTTAGAAGCGGTTGTTAATGAAGATTGTGAGTTTCTTGATATGGAGAAATTCAGGATATATGATTCTGGCAATACATTTGTTGGCATATATCAGTATATTGCGGGACAGTTTGTCCTTGAGAAGATGTTTTATGAAGGATAAATGATGTACCTGAAAGGCGGTGTAGACCAGTATGGAATACATACACGGAACGGAGGATTTCAAGCTGGAAAGGTCCAGCGCTGTAACGCTTGGCAAGTTTGATGGTGTTCATCTTGGACATCAGAAGCTTATATCCATAGTTAAAGAGAAAGCAGAGGAACAGGGACTTTTGTCGGTTATGTTTACATTTGACAGAATTCCGCTTAGTATCTGTCCTCAGAAGAACCAGCATTTTTTATCTACTAATTCGGAGAGAAGAATGTTATGCGAGAATTATGGAATAGATGTCGAGGTTGAGTATCCATTTACTACAACACTTATGAATATGGAACCAGAAGAATTCGTAAGTGATATATTGATTAATAAATTGAAAGCAAAGGTAATTGTCGTTGGAACTGATTATTGCTTTGGCAGGGATAGAAGCGGCAATGTGGAATTTCTTATAAGTAATGCAGCTAAATATGGCTATGAAACCATTGTTGTAGAGAAAGAGAAGTTTCAGGATAAAGATATAAGCAGTACATATGTAAGGGAAGAATTAAAGTTAGGTCATATGGAGACAGTCAATGTGCTCCTTAACAGACCTTATTCGATAACAGGAATTGTTGCCAAGGGTAACCAGCTTGGCAGGAAGTTAGAGATACCTACCATTAATGTATATCCTACAGAGATTAAGCTTCTTCCACCGAACGGAGTATATGCATCCAGAATATTAATAGATGGTGTCTGGTATTATGGTGTTACTAATCTTGGTACTAAGCCGACAATAAGTGATGGATATGAAGTGAGCGTTGAGACTAATGTATTTGACTTTGATAAAGATGTATACGGAAACAGGGTTGAGGTGGCACTTTATCATTTCTTAAGGCAGGAAATGAAGTTTGAAAATGTTGAGGCATTAAAGAAGCAGATGGAAAGTGATGCAAGCTTTGCTAAAGAGATGTTTCTTATACAATAAAAGATAAATGGAAATATTTTGAGATTGTTTTTGAAAAGATATTTTTGAAGTGATTTTGAAAAAATTAAATTTTGAAAATGTCTTGAAATCTTGAAATTATTTTGTAAATCCACTTGATTTCATATTGGTGTTATGATATATTATCAACGTATGAGCCGTCACTCAGATACGGGACACTCCGACCCCAGGCTTGGTGGCAGGTGATTAATATTTAGGAGGAATCAACAATGATATCTAAGGAAAAGAAAGCAGAAATTATTGCTAATTACGGAAGAAAAGCAGGAGATACAGGTTCTCCAGAAGTTCAGATTGCAATCTTAACAGAAAGAATTGCTGAATTAACAGAACATTTAAAGATTAACCAGAAGGATCATCACTCAAGAAGAGGTCTTTTAAAGATGGTTGGTAAGAGAAGAGCTTTACTTTCTTACTTAAAGAAGAACGACATCGAAAGTTACAGAAACTTAATCGAACGTTTAGGAATCAGAAAGTAATTAATTATTTATGGCGGAGTTGTATAACTTCGCCTTTTTCTTTTGGTAATATGCTTGCAAATCAGGCAGTAATTACTTATTATTAAGCTAATAACAGAAAGATTTCACCGAGACCACTCAAAAGCGTACTTAATTAAGTGGGTTTTTGAGTTGTTTCGGACTTTCTGTTAATACAATTAAGCAAGCCATAACAGGCGGAAACGAGGAAATTTATGTTTAAACAGTACACAATGGAATTAGCTGGCAGAACATTAAGAGTTGATGTCGGCAGAGTATGTGCACAGGCTAACGGAGCAGCTCTTATGCACTATGGTGATACAGTGGTACTTTCAACAGCTACTGCATCTAAGGAGCCAAGAGAAGGAATTGATTTCTTCCCATTAAGTGTTGAATTTGAAGAAAAGATGTATGCCGTAGGCAAGATACCTGGCGGATTTAATAAGAGAGAGGGAAAGGCTTCTGAGAATGCTATTCTTACATCAAGAGTAATAGACAGACCTATGAGACCTTTATTCCCTAAGGATTACCGTAATGATGTTACACTTAATAATATGGTTATGGCAGTAGATCCAGAGTGCCGTCCAGAGCTTGTTGCTATGATTGGAGCCTCTATTGCAACTTGTATATCAGATATTCCATTTGACGGTCCTTGTGCTATGACACAGGTTGGTATGATTGACGGAGAATTCATTATTAACCCATCACAGGCTCAGTGGCAGGAAGGTGATCTTCAGCTTACAGTAGCTTCTACTAAGCAGAAGGTTATTATGATTGAAGCCGGTGCTAATATCATTCCAGAGGACAAGATGATTGAAGCTATATATATGGCTCACGATATCAACCAGACAATCATTGCATTTATTGAGAAGATTGTATCAGAAGTTGGAAAAGAAAAGCACTCATATGAGAGCTGTGCTATTCCAGCAGAGATGTTTGAAGCTATGAAACAGGTAGTATCTCCAGAAGAAATGGAAGTTGCTGTATTCACAGATGACAAGCAGACTAGAGATAAGAACATTGATGAGATAATGGAAAAGATGAAAGAAGCATTTGCTGATAATGAAGAATATCTTGCATTACTTGGTGAAGCTCTTTACCAGTATCAGAAGAAGACTGTCCGCAAGATGATCTTAAAAGACCATAAGAGACCTGATGGACGTGCAATCAACCAGATAAGACCGCTTGCAGCAGAGGTTGATATCATTCCTAGAGTTCATGGTTCTGCTATGTTTACAAGAGGACAGACACAGATATGTGACGTTGTAACACTTGCTCCTTTATCAGAAGCACAGAAGGTGGATGGACTTGATGATAATGTTACAACTAAGAGATATATACATCACTACAATTTCCCTTCATACTCCGTAGGTGAGACAAAGCCTTCAAGAGGACCAGGACGTAGAGAGATTGGACACGGAGCTTTAGCCGAGAGAGCACTTATTCCAGTACTTCCTTCAGAAAAGGAATTCCCATATGCAATACGTGCTGTATCAGAGACATTCGAGTCTAATGGTTCTACATCAATGGCTTCAACTTGTGCATCTTGTATGTCACTTATGGCTGCTGGTGTTCCAATTAAGAGTATGGTTGCAGGTATCTCTTGTGGCCTTGTAACAGGTGATACAGATGATGATTATGTTGTTCTTACAGATATTCAGGGTCTTGAAGATTTCTTCGGAGATATGGACTTTAAGGTAACTGGTACAACAGAAGGTATAACAGCTATCCAGATGGATATTAAGATTCATGGTCTTACACGTCCTATCGTAGAAGAAGCTATAAGAAGAACAAGAGAAGCAAGACTTTTCATTATGGATACTTGTATGAAGCCAGCTATCGCTGAACCAAGAAAGACTGTAGGTGAATTCGCACCTAAGATTATCCAGACTACAATTGATCCGGCTAAGATTGGTGAAGTTGTTGGACAGCGTGGTAAGGTTATCAATGCCATCATCGAAGAATGTGGTGTTAAGATTGATATCACAGATGACGGCTTTGTATCAGTATGTGGTGTTGACCAGGCTGGTATGGATAAGGCTATGAAGTATATCAGAACTATTGTTGATGAATTTGAAGAAGGAAAGATATACGAAGGTAAAGTTGTAAGTATTAAGGAATTCGGTGCATTTGTTGAGTTCGCACCTGGAAAGGAAGGAATGGTTCACATTTCTAAGATTTCTAAGGAAAGAATTAATATGGTAGAAGATGTTCTTACTCTTGGTGACGTTGTCAAGTGTAAGTGCATGGGTAAGGATAAGATGGGAAGAATAAGCTTCTCCATCAAAGATGCTGAATAATTGATAGTTCAGACATTTAATAATTGATATATAAAGATATTAATTGATAAGCAGTTTGACCTGCTGGCTTGACTGCTTATTAGTTATTTATAGTGATTTTAATTATAAGGAGGATACAGATATGGTAGATCAGAATTGTGCATACTGTATGGAAGGTGAACTTGTTGCAAAGTTCGGTATTAAGATATGCGAATTAGAGACATCTAAGGTATATCTTTTCAAGGAGCAGAGTCATCCGGGAAGATGTATCGTTGCGCATAAGAAGCACGTAGGTGATATGAACGAGCTTACAGCAGAAGAAAGAGCAGCTTACTTTGAGGATGTTGCAAGAGTTGCAAGAGCAATTATGAAAGCGTTTAACCCAGATAAGGTTAACTATGGTGCATATGGAGATACAGGACATCATCTTCACTTCCACCTTTGTCCTAAGTATAAGGACGAATATGAATGGGGTGGAGTATTCCTTATGAATCCAGATAAGAAATACCTTACAGATGAAGAATATGCTGCTATGATTGAGAAGATTAAAGCTAACCTTTAAGATTAAGTGGTGTTTTAACATATAATTCTGCTGCTTTTGCAGAAAATATAAGAATGCATACAAAATATTGTGATATTGGTATAAAATTTATGCAATATCACAATATTTTTTGCTTTTTTTAATGTAATATGATATAATTTGCAATAAGTAATCTTGATATACATTTATAGAAAGATGTAGGAACGGAGATTAATATGGGAAATGCGGGAGATAATACTAAAGATAATACTACAAATTCTAAGATTGTGAGTGATGAATTATATCTTTATTCGTTGAAGAAGATGGCTGATCTTAACGCTAAGAAGAATGAATCGCCGCTTACAGGTCTATATGGAATTAAGGCATTCTTTTATGAAGCTAATGAACTTATGAAGAATAACAGTGATAAGAAGTTCGCTGTTATAAGAATGGATATATACCATTTTAAGACAGTTAATGAGTTTTGTGGACGTGAAGAAGCGGATAAGCTGCTTAAGTACATATCAGGATTGTTTTGTGATTATGAGGGGGAATTCTGTGTTGCAGGTCATTTCAGGGCTGACATATTTGTGTTATGCACATCATTTGATGACAAGCAGGAGCTTATTGATATTGTTAATTCGATTAAGAGCAGAATAGACCAGTATAATATACAGTGCAAAGTTCTTCCCGCATTTGGAATATGTATTAATCATAATAATATGGATGTAAGCCTTATGTGTGATTACGCAGATCTTGCGATTAAGAAGATTAAGGGCAAGGTGTTTAAGACATATGAGTTTTACGATAATGCTATGCGTGAGTCTATGCTTTTGGAGAAGAAGATAGAAAATGATGTGCTTCCGGCACTTAAGAATGACTACATAAAAGCATATGTACAGCCCAAGGTTAATATGCACAATGGGCATATTATTGGCGGAGAGGCACTTGTAAGATGGCAGAACGATAAGGAGATGATATATCCTGACCAGTTCATACCTGTTCTTGAGAAGAATGGATATGTAATTGATGTGGATAATTTTATATGGAACAAAGTATGTGCCTGTATTAAGATGATGGAAGATAAAGGTATTGAACCAGTTCCTATATCAGTTAATGTATCAAGAATGCATGTATATCAGGAAAAGTTCACAGAGAATTTAAAGAATATGGCCGGTGAATATGGTATAGATCCTAAGTATATTCCGCTAGAGATAACAGAAAGTGCGTTTACTAAGGAAGAGGGCAGTCTTTTTAAGAAGGTTCAGTCATTGCAGGGATATGGCTTTAAGTTCTCAATGGACGATTTCGGTTCGGGATATTCTTCTCTTGGAATGTTAAAGAGCGAGCGTGTAGATGAAGTTAAGATAGACAAGACCTTTGTTGATGATATAGCAACAGATAAAGGAAAAGTACTTCTTGGCAATGTCATAAGAATGATTAATGAACTTGGAATAGATATGATTGCAGAAGGTGTTGAGACAAAAGAGCAGGCTGATTTCTTAAAGGAGAATGGCTGTATGTATGCACAGGGCTACTATTATTATAAACCTATGCCTATTGAAGAATTTGCTAAATTGCTTGAAAATTCAGCCAGATAGTGATAGAATATTTGTCGGCGTATTTTAGATTAGAAATAAGAAGATAAGTAGATTAAAGGAGAAATAAAATGTCAGGACATTCAAAATTTGCTAACATAGCCCATAAGAAAGCTGCAAATGATGCTGCTAAGGGTAAGATTTTTACAAGACTTGGTAAGGAGATTATGGTTGCCGTTAAAGAAGGTGGACCTGATGTTAATAATAATAGTAAGTTAAGACAGGTTGTTACTAAGTGTAAGGCTGCTAATATGCCTAATGATACAATTGAAAGAGCTATTAAGAAGGCTGCAAGTACAGATATGTCTAACTTTGAATCAGTTACATATGAAGGATATGGTCCTAACGGAACAGCTATTATAGTTGAGGCATTAACAGACAATAGAAACAGAGCTGCTTCTAACATCAGAAATGCATTCACTAAGGGTGGCGGTAATGTAGGAACACCTGGCTGTGTATCATTTATGTTCGATAACAAGGGACAGATTATCGTTGCTAAGGAAGATTGTGATAAGGATGCAGATGATCTTATGATGATTGCCCTTGATGCAGGTGCAGATGACTTCAATGAAGAAGAAGACAGCTATGAGATTACTACAGCTCCAGATGATTTTGGCACAGTAAGTGATGCACTTTCTAACGAAGGAATTACATTTGCTTCAGCAGAAGTTACAATGATTCCACAGACAATGGTAGAGCTCACATCAGAAGATGATATTAAGAAGATGAGAAGAATATTAGCACTTCTTGATGAAGAAGATGATGTTCAGAATGTATACCACAATTGGGACGAGCCAATTGAGGACGAGGAATAATAACAATATAGCGTAGCCATTAGATGATTATATATCATTTTATGGTTATATGTGTTTATGATAAAAAGGCTGCTGGTATGTTAGTATATATTAGCAGTCTTTATTTTATGTAATAGGAAATTCCAATAGAATGTGTGGAAAATGTCTAAAATGTTGTCTAAAATGTCAAAAAACAACTTTTCAATAAGCGTGAAAAATGTTATTATTTAATTAAATATTTTTGATTACGTTTAATTGAATATATGGATATTTATATATTTCTGGAGATGATTAATGATAATTAAGGAAGTTCCGGCTGAAGGTAATTTAACTATTGAGGTCAGTCTTAAGGAAAGAAAGTTGGAATTTCACTCACAGTGTGTAGAATCAGGAGTGAATTATATATATGCTCAGCCGATAAGGATAGATGGTAAGATACTATCATTTAATAGTGAAGGGCATTTGATGGTTAATTTAATATATTTAAGAGAAGAAAAGAATCCTATAGTATGGAAAGGTGTCGGAATAACGACTGTCCAGAATAATGGAAAGAATGTATACAAGATAGTTGCATCAGGGGAAGGATTTGAGATGAACCGAAGAGAGTCGTTTAGATTGTTTCTTGGTCTGGGAGCGGTTGTCCAGATAGGTTCTAATAAGAAAGCTGTTAATGTTATTCTTAAGGATATAAGTGAGAATGGTTTCTCATTTGTTGAAATTGAAGATATAGATGCAGAGAATCTTCCTGTAAGACTGGTGTTTAATGATATGAAGACAGGTATAAGCCTTATTGGAAATATTGTAAGAAAGGTTACAGCAGGTGAGAAGAAGATTATCTATGGCTGTACACTTACATCCTGCAATATTGATGTGGCACGTTATATCAATGAGAAGCAAAGACAGTTCCTTGCTGCAAGCCGTAGTTCACGTAGTTCAGGGGAATCTAATAAGGAAGCACTAAAGAGGTCTTTAAGAGAACCTACACAATATGAATCAGCACTAAAGGCAGCACAGGCAAATCAGGACAGTAAGAAACAGGGTAAAAGAAAGAAGGGGTAAAATTGGAGAATAATAATAAAAGAGTTGTTGACAACAGACAGAATATCAATGACGACGAAAAGATGAAGATTAATATGAGGGCAGAACTTGATGAGCATTATACAATGCTTAAGGAATGTCCTAAGTGTGGCACGAGAATGATATATGCATATGGAGAGGTATATGAATGTCCTAAATGTGGTAATAAAGAATTTACTGAATTTGGCAAGATAAGAGATTATCTTGAAAAGCACGGACCACAGAATGCAGTCACAATAGCTGATGCAACAGGTGTAAGCGTTAAGACTATACAGAAGTTCTTATATCAGGGCCGTATTGAGATACCAGATGGTTCTGGTTCGTATATTAAGTGCCAGATGTGCGGTGCAGAGATAAGATACGGAAGATTTTGTCCGGAGTGTTCAGCTAAGCTTAGCAGGGATAATTCATCTATGGTATATGTTGGAGAGAAGCCAAAGCATAAGATGGATTACAATGGCAAGATGCATACACTTGATGAGAGCGAGATGAAGAATGTATCAAGAAAGCCAGTTGCAATGAGAAGAAAAGATAAGAAATAATGAAACAAAAAGAATAATCCCTAAGACTCTTTGTCAGCTTTTGACGAAGGACCTTAAGGATTAAAGATATAAAAATCCGCTGTATATTGATTTTACATTTCAATATACAGCGGATTTTAGTTTAATATTATTAACAAATGAATGTCTATAATACTATTTGTCCGTGCTTAATTTTATAAGTTGAAACCAAAGTAACGAACTGCATTGTTGTAAGATATGCCTTCAACAATCTTCTTAAGAGCCTTTTCATCGTTAGGGTATTCACCATTTTCAACCCATCCACCGATAAGTTCACACATAATTCTTCTGAAGTATTCATGTCTTGTATAAGATAAGAAGCTTCTTGAATCTGTAAGCATACCAATGAAGTTGCCAAGTAAGCTTAAGTTGGCAAGACTTGTCATCTGGTTAGTCATACCAACCTTATGATCGTTGAACCACCAGGCTGAACCCTGCTGGATCTTACCAACTGCCTTAGAATCCTGGAAGCATCCGATAACAGTTCCGATAGCAGCGTTAACTGAAGGGTTAAGTGAGTAGATGATAGTTTTTGGAAGTTCATCTGTGCTGTTAAGAGCGTTGAGGAACTGAGCCATCTCTGCTGAGCAGTCATAAGTATTGATACAGTCAAATCCTGTATCTGGTCCTAACTGATTGTATCTAAATACATTGTTATCACGGATAGTACCATAATGTAACTGCATTACCCAGTTAAGCTTGTTGTATTCCTTACCAACAGATACCATAAATGCTGTCTTGAACTTGTTCATCTCTTCTGTTGTGATAGCTTTACCAGATAATCTCTTAGCAAATAAAGCTTCGATTTCTTCATCTGTGTATGGCTTATACATAACATATTCAAGAGCATGGTCAGATACTGAGCATCCCATTGAATCAAAGAACTGCATTCTGTTTCTTAAAGCATCCATAAGAGAAGCAAAAGAGTTAACCTTGATTCCACTTACATCTGATAATGTGTTAAGGTAGTCAAGATATTCAGGCTTTTCGATGTTCATAGCCTTGTCAGGTCTCCAGGCTGGGAGTACCTGTACATCAAATGTATCATCTTCTGCAAGCTTCTTGTGCCATTCAAGTGAATCAACTGGATCATCTGTTGTACAGATTAATTTAACATTTGACTGCTTTATAAGATTTCTAACTGACATAGAATCTTCCTGTAACTTAGCGTTGCAAAGATTCCATACTTCTTCGGCTGTATCACCATTTAAGATACCGTTGTAACCGAAATATCTCTGAAGTTCAAGGTGGCTCCAATGGTAAAGTGGATTACCGATAGCCATTTCAAGTGTTTCAGCCCATTTCTGGAACTTTTCACGATCAGAAGCATCACCTGTGATATACTTCTCATCAACACCATTAGTTCTCATCTGACGCCACTTATAGTGGTCACCGCCGAGCCATACCTGTGTAATATTCTCGAACTTTCTGTCTTCTGCGATTTCCTTAGGGTTGATATGACAGTGATAATCAACGATAGGCATCTTGTCAGCATAGTCGTGGAAGAGATGCTGTGCTGTAGGTGTTGAAAGTAAAAAGTCTTTGTCCATGAATTGTTTCATAGTTCTTAATCCTCCTGTGAATTAAAAATGTGTTGTATTGCGTTTTATAATATCAGCAGTGATAATGCTGTGTTTATCAGCAGATTCACCGCACAATACCTTCATAAGAACATCTACTGCTTTAGTTGAAAGCTGTTCAACGTGGCTGTCAATAGATGTAAGCTCTGGTTCAGTGCATATGGAAAGAACCGAGTTGTTAAACCCTATAATCTCAAGCTCATCAGGAACACTGATAGAGTGGGCGTGTGCATATTTAACTGCCCCAGCTGCAAGTGAGTCATCAGAGGTTACTACAGCATCAAATTCGATACCTTTATTATAAAGATAATTAAGGTATTCCTTGGCGTGCGAAATGTTCTTGCCACATAGATGTCTGTAATCTTCAGGAAGTGAAATGTCTGCTTCTTTCAAAGCTTTTATATATCCTGCATATTTGTTCATACCACTGTATGACTTGCTTGTGTATAAGTAGACTATATTACGATGTCCATTATTAATCAAGAGGTTAGTTGCATTATATATGGCAATTTCATCATTGCACATAACAGAATATATATTAGGTGCATCAAGGTATCCATTCACTAAGACAATAGGTATATCCTTAGCTGCATTAATTATGTAATCATTATTGTGGATATTGGTATTCTCAACAAACTGTGAACCGGCAAGTATTATGCCGTCAACTCTTTTGCTTAACAGGAGTTCAAGATATTTCTTCTTATTAGTATAATCCTTACCTGTACAGCAGAGTATGGAGTCATAACCATGCTTTCTTAATTCCTGTTCAAGATAATATACAGCATTAGCAAGGTAAATATCAGAGGAGTCAATACACATTATACCTATGGTCTTCATTGTATTAAGTCCTAAGCCTCTTGCAAATACATTTGGTGTATAATCAAGCTCTTTCATAGCATCTAATACTTTGTTTCTTGTAGCTGATGATACTTTGGCATTACCATTAAGAACACGGGAAACAGTGGCAATAGATACTCCTGCTTTATTGGAAACATCATATATATTCATAAATTAACCTCATTCTTGTAAGCTCTGGACAACGCTTGCATTAATGTAATATATAGGTGCAGTTGATCATTAGGCCATTAATTATGATGAATAATTATAATTAACAGAATTGTGTAATTATAAAAGTAGTAAAATATCATAAAAAACACTTAATGTAAGCACTTACATATTGATAAACTGATTATACAATGGTATTATTATAAAAGCAAGTATGTAAAGTGTATTTTTATTGTACTTAATTATTACCATTAAAGAGTTGTGCAATTGTTTAGTAATGAGTGAAGAACAATAACTGATAATTAAATTTAACAGACAATAATGTATACAAAAATAAGTATTGACTAAAAATGTTTTTAAGTATATCATAATCTGTGAAAGATAATGAAAGCGCTTACATACGCTTTGGATACCATTTACTGGTTAAGAATGCGTAGTCCGGCAAAGCTGAGTGATACTGCGCTATAATAATGTTAAATATGGAATATCTTAATATTTTTTTAATTAACACTGGGATATTTCATAGTCAGTGTCTACGCCCTGCGTGGAGCTGAGATGCCCTTAAAGTGGGCGGAATGGAGGAATAATATGCAGAGATTAAACAAGAGTATTACACATGCAGTTGACAGACCTGTAAAGGTTATGCAGTTTGGTGAAGGTAACTTCCTTAGAGCATTCGTAGATTATATCTTCGATGTTACTAACGAAAAGACAGATTTTAATGGTGGTGTTGTTATCGTTAAGCCAATCGAGTTTGGTACACTTGAAAGATTCCACGATCAGGAATGCCAGTACACACTTCAGTTAAGAGGTTTCGTAGATGGACAGCCTAAGGAAATCACACGTCAGATTACATCTGTTGTTGATGCTGTAGCAGCTATCGAAGACTATGACAAGTACATTGAATATGGTACAAGTGAAACACTTAGATTTATCGTTTCTAATACAACAGAAGCAGGTATCGTATTTGACGAGACAGATAACGATCCTAATGCTCGTCCTCCTAAGACATATCCTGGTAAGCTTACACAGCTTCTTTACAAGAGATACCAGAAGTTCAACGGAGCAGCAGATAAGGGACTTATCTTACTTCCTTGCGAACTTATCGCTGATAATGGTATCGAATTAAAGAAGTGCATTATGAAGTTTATAGAACTCTGGGGTCTTGAAGATGGATTCAAGGACTGGGTTAACAATTACTGCTCATTCTGCCCAACACTTGTTGATAGAATTGTTCCAGGTTATCCAAGAGAAGATGCTGCTAAGCTTTGCGAAGAGTGGGGCTATGAAGATCAGCTTATCGACAGAGCTGAGGTATTCGGTCTCTGGGTTGTAGAAAGTGATTCTAACCTTCCACTTGAACAGCTTGAGAAGGAACTTCCATTCAAGGAAGCTGGACTTAATGTAGTATTTACAAAGGATCATCATCCATATAAGGAAAGAAAGGTAAGAATCCTTAATGGTTCACATACATCATTCGTATTAGCATCATTCCTTGCTGGTAACGATAACGTAGAGAACTCTATGAAGGATCCAGTTATCAGAAAGTATATGGAAGAAACACTTTACAATGAAGTTATTCCTACACTTTCACTTTCTAAGGAAGATTGTGAAGAATTCGCTAAGGCTGTTATCGACAGATTCCTTAACCCATTCGTAGATCACAGATTATTAAGCATTTCACTTAACTCTGTATCTAAGTGGGAAGCTAGATGTCTTCCTTCATTCTTAGGATACGTTAAGAAGTTTAACAAGCTTCCTAAGTACCTTACATTCTCTATCGCAGCACTTATGAGCTTCTATACATCACAGACAGAAGCTGAGTTCAACGGTGGTATTGTATTAAAGGGTGACAGAAACGGTGAAGAGTACAACATCACAGATGATAAGGCTGTACTTGATTTCTTCAGAGATAACTCTGGTAAGACACCAGCTGAATTCGCACATGCTTACTTAAGCAATACTAAGTTCTTCGGTGGCGAAGACCTTACTAAGGTTCTTGACCTTGAAGAAGTTATCACAGGATATATTACAGATATCAGAGAAAGAGGCATGAGAGCTGTAGTTAACGATTTAGCTCTTGATGATGAAAAGTTAGCATAATTGCGTTGGCAGTTTGCAGCAAAGTATTTATAAGCCTTAGCTGAATATAAGTTTCGGCATTGATTTATATCGTATTTTAAAGCATTAATAAGGGCGGGTGTTCTTTTTCATCCGCCCTTAAGTTATGTAAGAGGTATTGTGTATTTATACCCTTTTATTGTTATAATAAAAATGTTATGATATGAATGTAATCATTGAATTTCATAATTCTATGATGTACGTGGTTAATGATACATAGAGATTATATTAATTACAGGAGGTAGTTATGCAGGATTTTATTAAGATTAATAAAGATGATAATGTTGCAGTAGCTCTTAAGCCAATCGCTAAGGGCACAACACTTAATGTTGCTGGTACAGAAGTTACTACAATAGAAGATATCCCTCAGGGACATAAGTTTGTTATCAAGCCTATCAAGAAGGGTGATGCAGTTATAAAGTATGGTTTCAGAATCGGTTTCGCACAGTCTGATATTGAAGTTGGTGGCTGGGTTCATACACACAACTTAAAGACAGCTCTCGGTGAACTTCTTGAATACACATACAATCCAGAAGGACATAAGGACGTTGAGCCAACAGAGGAAGCGTTCTTTGAAGGATATATGCGTGAAAATGGTACAGTTGGTGTAAGAAATGAAGTATGGATTATCCCAACAGTTGGCTGTGTTAATTCAATAGCAAGAGCAATCGAAGCTACAGCAAGAGCTAACAAGCCAGAAGGTGTTGATGAAGTTGTTGCTTTCCCACATCCATACGGATGTTCACAGGTAACAGAGGATCAGGAGAATACAAGACACGTACTTGCTGACCTTATCAACCATCCTAATGCTGGTGCAGTACTTGTACTTGGTCTTGGTTGCGAGAACAGCCGTATTGAAGTTCTTAAGGATTATATCGGTGAAGTTAACCCAGACAGAGTTAAGTTCTTACAGGTTCAGGATGTAGAAAATGAGCAGGAAGCTGCTGAAGGTATTATGAAGGAACTTATGTCTTACGCTGCTACATTTAAGAGAGAAAAGGTTAGTGCTAAGCATCTTATCGTTGGTATGAAGTGCGGTGGTTCTGATGGTTTATCAGGTATCACAGCTAACCCAACAGTAGGTCTTTTCTCAGATATGCTCGTATCTAAGGGTGGTACAACTATCCTTACAGAAGTTCCAGAAATGTTCGGTGCAGAGACTATCCTTATGAATAGATGTGCTAACAAGGAACTTTTCGAGAAGACAGTTCACCTTATCAATGACTTTAAGGAATACTTCATCAAGAATGGTCAGGAAATCTATGAGAATCCATCACCAGGAAACAAGGATGGTGGTATCACAACACTTGAAGATAAGTCACTTGGATGTACACAGAAGTCTGGTTCATCACTTGTAAAGGGTGTATTAGCTTATGGTGAAAGAGTATCTGATAAGGGACTTAACCTTCTTAGTGCACCTGGTAATGACCTTGTTGCTTCAACAGCTTGTGCAGCAGCAGGAGCACAGATGGTTCTTTTCACAACAGGACGTGGAACACCATTTGCATCACCAGTACCTACAGTAAAGATTGCTACTAACTCAAGACTTGCTGGCAATAAGAGCAACTGGATAGACTTCAACGCAGGAAGAATTGTAACAGATGACCTTCCACTTGAAGATGCAGCTAAGGAACTCTTCCAGCTTGTATTAGATGTTGCTTCTGGTAAGAAGGTAAAGGCTGAAATCGCTGGCTTCCACGATTTAGCTATCTTTAAGCAGGGTGTAACTCTCTAATTAACAAATTTTAAGGATTGTGTTAATTGTTTTTCAGAGGCAGTTGTGTATCTTTCAGATTTTGCGTGGCTCTGAATAACAGCATATAAATATAGTGACATATAAGATTAAGGCGGGCAGATATTTACATTTCTGTCCGTCTTATAATGTGTCTGTGAATGCTGTTTATACGGAATGTGTCAGTGATATGTTTCATATATGCAGAGATTACAGTAATGTGTGTTCGAAACCTTCCACACATAAAACAAAACTAAAGGAGAATAAAATGGATACATTAAATCAAGGTAAAGAGGATAAGAATAAAGATATTATTGAAAATAATAATAAAAATAACAGCGGTAATAGAAATACTAAAAGTGCACAGTTTAAGGTTGCGTTTATTACACAGGCGGCCGTGATTGCGGCACTTTATGTTGTGCTTGTTATTATGTTTAACTATTGCAGCTTCGGACCTATACAGTTCAGAATAGCAGAGGCACTTACAATTCTGCCATATTTTACACCAGCGGCGATACCGGGATTGTTCGTAGGTTGTCTGTTATCTAACATCTTAGGCGGTGCGGCTATATGGGATATAATATTTGGAAGTATTGCGACACTTATTGGTGCAATAGGAACTTATGCGTTAAGGAAGAATAAGTGGCTTGCACCATTACCACCGATTATTGCGAATACACTTATAGTACCATTTGTATTAAGATATGCTTATGGTTCAGAGGGCGTATTTGCTATGTTCTTTGTGACAATCGGAGCAAGTGAATTCATAGTGTGTGGTGTTATTGGAATGTTGCTTTTATTCGCACTTAATCCGGTGAGAAACGTGATATTTAAGGGCGTGGAGTAAGATATAGACCGTCAAGATATGCTTTGAGTAATTTTTTATTTTGAACAGATAATTCTTTATAGGTGTTAAGTAATTCTTCTTCATCATCGGAAAGTAATTCATTTCTTAAAGGATTGCTTTCAAAAGAAAAGAATTCGGATAAGCTTATATTAAAACCGTGGCATATTTTTTCTAAAGTTACCATAGTAGGACAGGTTTGCCTGTTAAAAATGTTATTAAGGCTTGAATATGGAATATCAGATTGCTTAGCTAGTTTGTATAAAGACCAATGTTTAAATGTAAGCAATTGTTGTATCCTGTCAAGTACATCCTGTTCTATCATTATATCCTTCATATTATCTGGTGTAGCAACAAGAAGATGACACAGAAGCCGCGAAAGAAACTTCGGAGTTAGACGAACAATCACAATTAGCAGGAAATAATAATGATGTATCTAATGATATCTTACGAAGCATACAGATAAGATATCCTAAAACAAGTGGAAAAATTACTGCAAAGACACAGCAATGGATTGTTGTATATCCTGATGGAAGCGAATATCATTTCTTATTTGACGGTTATAACTATCGTAAAATGCCTTTGTGGAATGATTAGTGTACACAAATAAAAATGTATTAATAACAAGCGCATTTTATAATATACCCCTAGATTTTAAAGTGTTTCAAAATCTAGGGGTATATGTTATATGCTATTTAATGACATCGCTCTTTTAAATATATTCAAAATATTCCAACAATTTCCTATATTCATCCTGCGAGGCACGGCAGGTTTCTAGTAAATAACCTTTTTCATCATTGTATTCATTTAAGCCTCGTCTATAATAATCTTTCATAGTATCATCAATAATAAAAGGGCAGATGTTATTTTTCAGACATTCTTTAAACATTATAAGTCTGCCAACACGTCCATTTCCGTCCTGAAATGGGTGTATTTTTTCAAATTTATAATGAAAATCAATTATATCCTCAAAGGTTATATTGCTGTTTTCCCTATAGTCTTTTAATAGACTCTTGATAGCGGCGGGGACTTTGGAAGGGTGTGTTGTTTCAATCATATCACCAATGACATTAGGGCGTTTCTTATAATCGCCAACTGCAAACCATTCTTTTTGACTATCCGTTGTTCCGCTTTTTAATAAGAGATGAATATGTTTTATAATATCTTCGGAAAGTTCTTTATCCGCAATTTCTAAAATATAATCAAAACATCTGAAATGATTAACAGTTTCTATGATGTCATCTACTTTTTCAACGCCATCAGTAATACCTATAGTCTTTGTTTCATAGATACTTCGTGTCTGTTCTTCTGTCAACCGGCTTCCTTCCATATGATTTGAATTATAAGCTATGCGTATCTGGGTCTGATGATATAGACCCCCTTTTAGTTTCATTTCCATTTCTTCACGAAGTCTGAAAAGAGTAGTATTTTTATCAATTTCTTTTTCATATGACAGAATAGCACCGGGCTGGCAGTCAAAAAAATCGCAAAGACTTTGAATTGTTGACATTGAAACATCTTCATTTTTGGAGAGTTTTGCCATAGTTGCTGAGGAAATTCCAATTTTATTTTTTAGCTTTTCTTTTGTGATTTCCTGTTCTTCCATTAGTAGAAATAATTTTTTGTATGAAATCATAGAATACCACCTTTCTGTACATACATAGTATATTATATATATTTAGATTTGTAAATATTTAATGTTTAGATATTGAAAGCAATATAATTTCACTAATTTGGTAGTTGCTGTAAAGGCATTTTGTGGGTATAATATATATAGATATAATTATTAGTATATGAAGGGATACGATATTAAAACTTTTGATAAGAAATTAAATAAATTATTGAAAACCAATTAATATAATGAAAAAGGACTGTCACCATAAATGACAGTCCTTTTTATGGTGGTGTATATTTATATACACGCCTGAAAATAAAACAACCCATCCTCAGTAAAGAAATCATATACACCGTTATATTTCTCAATCACAGATATTATGCTTCTGATACCAATACCATGGCCGGCTTTATCCGATACAGGAGTATTATTAACGAATACAGGTTCAATAGCATAAGTATTAGTGATATTAATACATAATTTGTTATTCTTATCAAACACCTTTACTGTGATAATACGATTAGAATTAACCTCGCCGTAGTCAGAAGTGCAGCCGGAATTGTAGTCAGAAGCAGTGTCGGATATGCTGCTATATGAATTATTAATAGATGTCCTGGCTGTCTGTACAAGCTTGCAGGCATTTATGGCATTTTCAAGTGCATTTGCAAATAGACTGCAAAGGTCAGTTGGCTTGTAGTCAGCAAGGTTGGCGGCAGTAACTGACACTTGTGTGGTGATATTATATTTGTCAGCTTTGGCAATATAGGAAGATAATATAAGGTTGACGGCTTCATTATCGCAGTATCTCGTTATTTGGCTGTTGTTAAGACTGGTACATATCTCACTGATATAATCCTGTGCCTGTGCATAGCTGTTATCATTAAGACAACTCTGTATAAAGTTCATATGGTGGCGCAAGTCGTGGCGGTATATAGCTGCTTGTTTCTGATAGTCCGATAACTGGGCAATCTCTTTTTCTGCCTGTGCAGCTGCGGACAAGAGAATGATATTTTCACGCTCGGCGGTATTTTTCTTATTTAACAGAGCCAGTATAACTGTTGATAATATAAAATAGAGTATGACAATAAAGCTGTCCATAAATTCTATAACAACAGCTTCTCCGCGGTATAACAGGTCTGTGTATACAGTGAATGCGTACTCTAAAATATAATAAGTAAGAGGCAGGAGAAAGAACATTGATATAATGGTCTTTGATTCGTTCTTAAGCCTTATTATGTAAGGAGAAATGTATTTAATTACAATAAATATAAGTGGGATTGTAATAATAATAGTTACAATATCTGATATCATAGGAATATCTTTGAAAATGTAAGCGGCAGCAGTGCCGAACCATTTTCTTGGGGTACACATAAGATAAGCCGACAGAACTGCAATTGATGAAATGTATATATTCTTATGGCAGACAAATTTTATGACAAGAATTAAAGGTATATGTATAAGGAAAGGATAGCTTTTATAAAGCACATTCTGACCAAGTAGCAGATAGCATACAGCCTGAAATAACGCAAATGTGAGAGTTGTATATATAAACAGCTTATGGTTATCTTCCAAGCGTATATCAGCAAAATAAAATGATACAATAATGCCAAAGATAAGAACAAAGATATAATTAATAAGATTTAATAAAGTAGAAATATACATATAGCCCCCTGTTATTCTTCCATCTGGAAAGTTAAATACTGCTTCTTGATTTCAACGACACGGCGTTGTGCCAATGGAACTGTTTTGTTATTGCTCAGATGAATTTCATTACTAATAATGGTACTTATGTAGTTCATATTTACAATATATGAACGGTGTGGAAGAATAAATCCCTTGTGAATACTAAGTGTATCACATATTGAGGAGAATACATCGGTTGATGTTATGTGTTCTCCATTTTTAAGATGAATAGTTACCTTGCGGTTTAATGCTTCCGCATAGACAATATCAGATGTACGGATTTTGTGTATACCTGAATTGTTCTTAATAATTATGTTGTTTGTCTGTTCGATGTGAAAGAAGTCTATTAAATCATCAAGCGTAGTATACAGGCGTTCTTTGTTCACGGGCTTTAACAGATAATTAAATGCCTTTACTTCATAGCTGTCTACTGCGAATTCGGAAGATGAAGTTAAGAATATTATAGGTGCGGCTTTATCAAAGGTACGGATTTCATTAGCGAGTGCAAGTCCGTTCATTACTGGCATAATAATGTCAAGAAAATATATGTCAAACTTCTCAAATCCAGCAGTAGAAGCAAGCTCGACACTGCTGTTATAATATTTCACTGTGAAGCTGATATTAGATGAGGCTTCATAATTATCTAAAAGTTCTCTTATAATACCTAATTCGTATTGGTCATCATCACATACGGCAATCTTCATAGTAATCTCCACTTCTAACAATTAATACTTACGTTATTATATATTTCTTTTTGATAAAATTCCATAGAAATTTACATTGTTCGCGTTGAAAAATGTAGGTTGATATGATAAATAGTGTTAATTAGCTGATTTATTTCAATTATTGTGTTATATAACTGAAAAAGGAGGTATACGGAATTCTGTATACCTCCTTTTTATGCTTAAAAGCATAAGTTTAAATGGATTAACTAAAACAATGTTTAATTATCTCTGAACTCTGGCACCAGCTCCACCAACGATACCTTCAACTTCCTTAAGAGAAGCCATTGTTGTATCACCAGGAGTTGTCATAGCTAATGCACCATGAGCAGCACCATAGTTAACAGCCTTTTCAGCGTCTTCAAATGTCATAAGACCATATACAAGACCTGAAGCGAATGAATCTCCGCCACCAACTCTATCCATGATTTCAAGTCCATCATACTGAGCAGCTTTGTAGATTTCACCATCAGCCCAGCAGATTGCTGACCAGTCATTAACTGTAGCTGTCTTAACCTGACGAAGAGTTGTAGCAACAGCCTTGAAGTTAGGGTATGTAGCAGCAGCTTCGTTAATCATCTTCTTGTAACCATCAAGGTTAAGAGTCTTAAGGTTCTCATCGTTACCTTCGATTTCGAAACCAAGGCAAGCTGTGAAGTCTTCTTCGTTACCAATCATAACGTCAACATACTTAGCAACTTCCTTATTAACTTCCTGAGCCTTAGCTAAACCGCCAATAGCTTCCCACATAGATGGTCTGTAGTTAAGATCGTAAGATACGATTGTACCGTACTTCTTAGCTGCCTTACAAGCTGCAATAACAGTTTCACAAGCCTGTTCAGAAAGAGCAGCATAGATACCACCTGTATGTAACCAACGAACACCTAAGCCACCATCGCTCTTGTTCTTGAAGATGTAATCAAAGTCGAAATCTTCTGGAGTAGCCTGAGAAATAGCTGTGTTAGCTCTATCTGAGCAACCCTTGGCACCACGGATACCGAATCCTCTTTCTGTGAAGTTGAGACCATTTCTGCAAAGACGACCGATACCATCTGTCTTCTTCCAGCAGATAAGGGATGTATCAACACCACCCTGTTCGATGAAGTCCTTCATAAGAAGACCTACTTCGTTATCAGCGAAAGATGTGATAACAGCAGTTCTCATACCGAAGCACTTGTGAAGACCACGGATAACGTTATATTCTCCGCCACCTTCCCATGCTCTAAAGCTTCTTGCTGTACGAATTCTTCCTTCACCTGGATCAAGACGAAGCATTACTTCACCTAAAGATACAGCATCAAATGTGCATTCTTCAGCTGGTCTTAAATTTAATTTCATTTTTTAGATACCTCCAAATAAATTTTTACATAATCATATTAACATATAATTTAGATTTAATCTATATATTTAAGTAAAGTTTTGTATAAAGCTGTCAATTTTCCACTGATTAAAAAGAATATTGGTAAGTTACATTATATATAAATTGAAATATAATGTATTATGTAAGATGTAATGCAATTTATAAAAAGTGAAATGTTAAAAAAATATACATAATTATTGAAAATAGAACTTTTTGCTTATTGAAAATATTGTGGAGATATTGTAAAATATTTCTAAAATAGTATACCAATGAATAATATTTATGAAATGAGGCATATATATGAGCAATATCAAGAAGTTAAGAAAACTCAAAATCCAATGGAAAATATTGCTTTCAGCAATGCTTGTTATATTCGTATTTGGCGGATATATGGTATTTGCTAAAGCTGATTCCAGTGTCACTGTATCAGTGACAACGACAGCAACAATTGTTAATCAGGGCACAGAGTCGAACAGCATCGTGGCAACTATGTCGGGAAGAGATGAGAATAATGTCAGTCAGGATTCACCGGATAATTATAAGCCGGCAGTAAGAAATCTTAAATGGACAGTATCCAACTCTGATATTATTAAATTTGTCGTAAGTGATAGTGCGGGAACTAAATATGCAGACACAGCAGAAGGCACTGCCAATCCTACAATATATGGTAATAGAGCAGGTAAGGCAACAATTACGGCTACATATTATACTAAGGCTTACGGACCAGACGGTAGCATTACTTATGAAGAAGAGCTTGGAAATGACTCTGTAGATATCATCGTTCCTTTAAAGATTAACAGCTTTAAGGCATACAGAAATGGTGTAGAGCTTACAAAAGAAGAAATGCTTTGTTATCAGGTAGGAGATATTATTGAGATAACATCTAATGCCAATGATACTAATAAAATATTTGTTGAAACAGACAATGATAAGACAGGAAGTCTTTCTAAAGATGGTATTGTAGAGAAAGTATCATCTTCAGGTGCTAAAGTAACACTTAAGATTGTCGGTGGTGGTAGAACTAATCTTAAAGTAAGAACAGCAGATGGTGATGGTATCAATTCTCTTACAGCAACATACCAGATAACATCAAAGGTCGAATACACTGATGGAGTTGCTAACTCAGAAGGACATTCTATTCAGAAGCTTTCTGATGGTACAAGATTTATTACATTATCAGATAAAGATTTTGAAGACTTTAAAGAAGAAGCAATTCCTTCTAATATTAAGTATCCAGCAACAGCAGGTGTTACATATGTATCATCAGATACAGACGTAATTACATATAAGGCTGGCAGCGTAAAAGGTGTTAACGCAGGTGTAGCCCAGGCAACAGCAGGTGTTGCAAGTAATGATGTACAGGGTAACATAGGCTGGGCGACCAAAGATGTAGTTAATGTTGTTGTACCATTTAAGAAGCTTGGCAATGATGTAAGCAATATGAATGTGGGTGACTCAATACAGCTTAAGACTTCTGCTAAATCAACAGAGGTTACCTGGTCAACATCTGATAACAGCGTACTTCAGGTTGATGCAACAACAGGTCTTGTTACAGCAATGGGAGCTGGTAAAGCTACTATATATGCAACAAGAGTTGACGATGAACTTTCAACAAAGTACAAGCTTAATAATCAGCTTTCTTATGAGATTACAGTTATCGATGGATTTGGCTTAAGCCTTACATCAATGAGTGTTAATATAGGTGATACACAGAACCTTGTGGCACTTGTAACTAATAATCCTAGCAAGGATGATATTACATTTACAGTAGAGAATCAGCCAGATGCAGCAGGAGTTGTTCCAACTGAGACTTTAATTAATGTAGTTCAGTCAGAAGACGGAAGAACATTCAAGGTAACAGGTATTGCATCAGGTATAGCACATATTAAGGTGACACAGAATGTTAATGGCGTTATTAAGAAAGCAACCTGTGTTGTATATGTTACAACACCAGTGGGTGAGATTACTATTAATCCTTCATCACTTACAGTAGACAGAGGTTCATCTGATACTGTACAGCTTATATTTAACCCATCAGCACCAACTAATAATAAAGTATTATGGTCATCATCTAATACAGATGTTGCAACAGTAGAAGGTGACAGCTATACAGCTACAATTACTGGTGTATCTGGTGGTACAACAACAATTACGGTCATAACAGAAGACGGACTTAAAGTAGCAACTTGTGATGTATATGTAAGAGAACCTGTAACAGGTCTTGTACTTAATGCAACAACAGTTGAATCATCGATGGCAGTTGGTCAGTATCAGCTCGTTGCAACTGTTCTTCCAGCAGGCGAAGGTGTTGACCGTGCTGTAACATGGACATCATCAGATCCATCAGTTGCAACAGTAGATGAGAATGGTCTTGTTAAGTATGTTAAGCCAGGATATTGTACGATCGTATGTAAGACAACAGATGGAGCATATATAGCTACTTGTAACTTTATCATAAGCATACCAGTAGAGCAGATTAAGCTTGATTATACTGATGAGATAATGTCAATAGGCAGTACATTAAGAATTACAGCAGAGGTTCTTCCGGTAACAGCTACTAATAGAACAGTAGTATGGGAATCTTCTAATACTAATGTGTGTATCGTAGATTCTAATGGTCTTGTAGAAGCAGTTGGAACAGGAAGTTGTACAATCCTTTGTAAGTCATTGGACGGTAACTACACAGCAATGTGTAATATATATGTTAAACAGCCTGTAACACAGGTTATACTTAATACAACAGATATAACTGTAAGACAGGGTCAGGTATTCTGGCTTAATGCTACTTGTCTTCCAGAGAATGCAGATAATAAGATTATCAGCTGGGAAAGCCGTGATGAGAGCGTGTGTACAGTTGAGAGCGATGGTAAGGTTACAGCAGTAGGTGCTGGTACAACATCTATTATTGCAACCAATGTTGATACAGGACTTACAGCATATTGTGTTGTAACGGTTACACAGCCGGTAACAGGAATTTCGCTTAACTCAGATTATCAGGAATTATGGGTTGGAGCTAAATATGCAATCATACCGGTAGTTGAACCTTATGATGCTGAGAATAAGAATGTTACATATTTATCAAGTGATCCATCAGTAGCAACAGTAGATGAAAATGGTGTTGTTACAGCATTAAAGGGTGGAAGTTGTATAATTGAAGTGACAACCGAAGTTAATAAGTTAACGGCGGCGTGTACGATTGTAGTAAAAGAGTACGTATCATCAATAACTCTTAGTGAAACTGATAAATTTATGAATGTTGGTTCAACAGGAACGCTTGTTGCTTCTGTTGGAACGGATACAGCTACTAATAAGAATATAGTATGGTCATCTTCTAATTATGATATATGTTATGTAGATGGCAATGGTAACTTAAGTGCCAACTCAGTTGGTAATGCAGTTATTACAGCAACAGCGGCAGACGGAAGTGGTGTTAGTGCTTCTTGTATTGTAAAGGTTGTTGATCCTGTAATAGGAATTACAGTTGAACCAGATACAGTAAGGCTTCTTGTTGGTGATTCAGCTAAGGTTACAGCAGTCATAACACCAGATAGTGCAACTGTCAAAGATGTATCATGGACATCATCTAATGAAGCTATTGCAACAGTAGATGAGTCGGGAGAAATATTTGCCCTTAGTACTGGTAAATGTAAGATAACAGCTACATCACAAGACGGTAACGAAGTTAAGGGTGTATGCTGGGTATATGTAACACCAGTTGTTAACATATCATCATTAAGAATTAACTCTAAAGAAATATATATGCTTTCTGGACGAGCTAGACAGTTATCAGTAATTGTAAGACCTGTTAATAATACAGATTCTTATGAGTGGTATTCAACAGATACAGGAATTGTACAGGTAGACCAGAATGGTGTAATCACAACCGTTGGTCCTGGTACTGCAGATGTGTTTGTTATAAGCAATAACAGCAGTGTAGAAGCTTCCTGTACGGTACATTCGCTTGCTATGAGTACATCACGAGTGAGATTGGAGCAGTACGATAGATTTAATCTAGATGTAATAGGTACAGAAGATGCTGTTACCTGGAGAAGTTCTAATCCAAGAGTATGTACGGTTTCATCATCAGGTGAAGTTATAGGTAGACGGGCAGGAACAGCTACAGTAACAGCTACAGTTCATAATAAGACACTTAGCTGTACAGTAACAGTTACTAACATCAGGTAATACTGCTGGGAAATTTCAATTCTTGATATAAGCTTTAAAGATATTATAGAACTTAAAGATGGTTATGCCAGACATTCAAGTCTGGCATAACCATTCTTTATATAATATTTTGGCTGTTATCAGAACATAATGGAACTGACTGTAATAATAAACGGCTTATAGAACAAAATAGACAATATAAAAAGAAACAGGCACTATAAGATTATTCTTATGGTGCCTGTTCTTTATTATTTAATATGAGGGGGAGATAGAAAGAATTAACTTTGCTATCTGATTATTAATATAACCTGTAATTGTGTGCAAAGTATGTCTTATTTGTGAAAGAACGATAAAAAGAATTAAGAAAATAATAAAATAATATATATCAAATGGGTAATGGCTATAAAGTTCAAAAAGTTTAATTTGTTAATTTATTGATTATTGAGTATCAATATGTTAGAATTTATTAGTTAAAATATAAAGGCAGGGGAATAAGTATGAATAGCAATGACAAAGATGAGTTAGATAATGAGTTAATTAAATCAATGAAAAAGCTTGTTGAAGAAGAAACTAACGTTGCTAAAGCGTTCATAGATACTCAGAACGAGTTATCGGATGAAGATGATGAGTTGGCTGATGAAACAATGGGTAAGACAAGAGTTATACCTAAGGTCACAGATGATATGCTCACTAAAGTAAGTGATGCTACAATTAATATCAGTGATTTGAATGCAGACAAAAAACTTCAATCTAATAAAGAACAGAATAATATAGATGATACCAGCAGAGTAAAAGAATACAACAAAGCCAGGGAGTCAGAGCCGATAAAAGATTATAATATGACCAAAGACTCTGAAAAGCCAAAAGAACACAATACAGTTAGAAATTCTGAAAAGATAAAAGAATATAATAAGGCAGAACAGCAGGATAAGTGTTCTGATGCACATATGGATAATGGTAATAATGAGAAAGATGACAGCGTGCAGGAAAAGGATAAGAAGCCTATGGATGCTAAGAGGAAAAAGATGATTATAGCTGTTTCCTGTGTAGTAGCTGCTTTAGTAGTTATTATAGGTATAGTTGTCGGAGTTGTTCTTAATAATAAGAATAAGAATTCGTTCCAATTTAATTATGATAAAGGAATGGGTTCTTATCAGAACAAGGATTATGATAATGCTATTAAGTATCTTGCTAAAGCTTCCAAGTTATCTGAAGGCAAGAAAAATGTAGATTTAAAATATACATTGTATCAGTGTTATGCTGCAACAGATAATACAGATATGTCAATTGAAGTGTTAAAGGATATTTTATCATTTGATGAGAATAATGAGAAAGCTATAAAAGCATTAGCTTCAATATATAATACTAAGAAAGATGGAACAAGTCTTAATAAGCTTATTAAATATTATAAGGATAAACAGGGTTACAAATATCTTACAGATTATGTTGTTGAAACCCCTAAGCCATCAGTTGAAGCTGGAAGCTATGATGATGTGATTAAGTTACAATTTACAGAGAACAGCAGTTCAACAATATATTACACAACAGATAAGACTGAGCCAGATAAGAAAAGTAAACGTTACACAGGTACAGCAATAGAAATACAGAGTGGTACTACTACAATAAAGGCTATTGCTATTAGTGACATAGGAGTGTGCAGTGATGTTGTGGAGCTGGAGTATACAGTTGACTTTAAGAAGCCATCTGCACCAACAGTAGGTCCTGCCTCAGGAACATATGAGGAAGGACAGACTGTGACAATAGATAATATTCCAGTTGGCAGTACAGCGTATTATACATTAGATGGTTCTACACCAACTAAGAATTCGGAGGAATACTCTGAACCATTTACAATTCCAACAGGTAATAATGTAATATCTGTTGTTATAATTGATTCGCATAACCAGTCAAGCAGTGTTGTTAAGCGTAACTATGTTGTCAACAAGGCTAAGACATATGTATATAATGAGGCACTTGAGATATTAAAAGGAAAGCTTATATCAAAGGGAGTGCTTAAGTCAGATGGAACTACAGCTGCTGATGGTTCTACAGTTACATTTGTATATCAGTCAAGGACAACTGTAGATGGAGTTGAGATGTTCGTTGTAAGATATGATGTGACATCTAAGACGGGAAAGACTTCTACAGCTGGTTATTATGGTGTCGCGACTAAGACAGGTGACTGCTATACAGTGACACAGAATGGCGGAGCATATAGTGCAGCCGCATATAATTAAGTTTTGATGTGTGATTAACACTTCAGATAATATATAACTGAAAGGGGTAATAAAATGTACAAGATTCTTAAGGCTGAAAAATTAGCAGAAAAGATTTTTCTTATGGATGTTGAAGCACCAAGAGTTGCTAAGCACTGTGAACCTGGCCAGTTCATAATTGTTAAAATGGATGAAAAAGGAGAGAGAATTCCTCTTACAATCTGTGATTATGACAGAGAAGCTGGAACAATAACAATTGTATTCCAGATAGTAGGAGCATCAACAGAAAAAATGTCTCACCTTAAAGCAGGTGATGCTTTTAGTGATTTCGTTGGTCCATTAGGATGCCCTTCAGAATTAATTCACGAGAATATTGAGGATTTAAAGAAGCAGAATATCGTATTTATAGCAGGTGGTGTAGGTACAGCACCAGTATATCCTCAGGTAAAATGGCTTCATGAGCATGGTGTAGATGTTGATGTTATCGTTGGAGCTAAGAACAAAGACCTTATCTTATTAGAAGAAGAGATGAAGGCAGTGGCAGGTAATCTTTATATAACAACTGATGATGGCAGCTATGTAAGAAAAGGTATGGGTACAGATGTACTTAAAGATCTTTATGCACAGGGTAAGAAGTATGACAAATGTATAGCGATTGGACCATTGATTATGATGAAATTCGTCTGTCTTTTAACTAAGGAATTAGGTATACCTACAGTTGTAAGTATGAACCCTATTATGGTTGATGGTACAGGTATGTGTGGTGCATGCAGACTTCAGGTTGGTGATGAGATTAAGTTCGCTTGTGTAGACGGACCGGAGTTCGATGGACATTTAGTAGACTTTGACCAGGCTATGAAACGTCAGCAGACATATAAGACAGAAGAGGGCAGAGCTATGCTTGCAGCCCTTGAAGGAGATACACATCACGGTGGATGTGGACAATGTAATTAATCAACGGAAAAGAGGTATATATAATGGATGTTATGAAGAAAGTTCCAGTAAGGGAACAGGCTCCAGATGTAAGGAATAAGAACTTTGATGAGGTATGCCTTGGATATAATGCAGAAGAGGCACAGGAAGAAGCAACACGTTGCCTTAATTGTAAGAATGCTAAATGTGTACAGGGATGTCCAGTATCAATCAATATTCCGGAATTCATACATAATGTAAAAGAAGGTAATTTTGAAGAAGCTTACAAGGTTATTGGAAAGTCATCTGCATTACCTGCTGTATGTGGTCGTGTATGTCCACAGGAAACACAGTGTGAAGGTCAGTGTATAAGAGGAATTAAGGGCGAAGCTATATCAATTGGTAAGCTTGAAAGATTCGTAGCTGACTGGGCTAGAGAGAACAATGTATCACCAGAGATGCCAACAGAGAAGAAGGGTAAGAAAGTGGCTGTTATCGGTTCAGGTCCTTCAGGACTTACTTGTGCCGGTGACCTTGCTAAGATGGGATATGATGTTACAATATTTGAAGCACTTCACGAAGCTGGTGGAGTATTAGTATATGGCATTCCAGAATTCCGTCTTCCAAAGAAGACAGTTGTTGCATCAGAGATTGAAAATGTTAAGAAGCTTGGCGTTAAGATTGAAACTAACGTAGTAATCGGTAAGTCAATGACAATTGACCAGCTTATTAATGAAGAAGGTTTTGATGCTGTATTTATCGGCTCAGGTGCTGGTCTTCCAAGATTTATGGGTATCCCAGGAGAAAATGCTAATGAAGTATTCTCAGCTAATGAATACCTTACAAGAAGCAATCTTATGAAAGCTTTCAGAGAGGATTATGATACACCAATAGCAAGATTTAAGAAGGTTGCTGTCGTTGGTGGTGGTAACGTTGCTATGGATGCTGCAAGAACAGCATTAAGACTTGGTGCTGAGGTACATATTGTATACAGAAGAAGTGAGGAAGAACTTCCTGCAAGAGCAGAAGAAGTACATCACGCTAAAGAAGAGGGGATTATATTTGACCTTCTTACTAACCCAACAGAAGTCCTTACAGATGATAAGGGTAATGTTACAGGTATTAAGTGTGTTAAGATGGAACTTGGCGAGCCAGATGCTTCTGGAAGAAGAAAGCCTGTTGAAGTCCCTGATTCAGAATTCGTAATGGACCTTGATGCAGTTATTATGTCACTTGGTACATCACCTAACCCACTTATCTCATCTACAACTAAGGGTCTTGAGATTAATAAGAGAAAATGTATTGTAGCAGAAGAAGCTAATGGACAGACATCTAAGGAAGGCGTATACGCTGGTGGTGATGCTGTTACAGGTGCTGCAACAGTTATTCTTGCTATGGGAGCTGGTAAAGCTGCTGCTAAGGGTATTGATGAGTACCTTTCAAAGTAAGTAATTATATTTACAATAATAGTAAAAAGCTGTTGATTTATTATCAGTGTTTAGATAATAAACCAACAGCTTTTGCTTATCTTATGTTATAGCCTGATTATAGCTGGGTAATATTTAGCATTGACAGGCTGCGTGATTTTATAGCAGACTGTATGGTTCTATGGAAGCCAGTGTTTTTATAAAGCTGATTGTATGCTTTTTATAGAAGCCTGTATATTCTTTTTGTTTTTGTAAAGTTGATTTACATATTGAAAATGCTGTCAATGTATTTATCAGAGATAGTGTCACATAACCCTTCAGACGTGTCAGGGAACTGTTTCATAATAGCATTTTTGATGTAATCACTTCTGTTGAAATATTTCATTTCTTCTGCAATATCATTGTTGTAAGAACCTTCAATGTCTTCTTTGGTTACATTGTCATTAAGCCAGTTGATAATAGTGTCCGTTGCTTCATTTTCGATAGAGGCGTTTGACTTGATTTTCTTGGAATACTTTAAAGACCAGAAACCTATTGCGATAAATCCAACAAATAAAAGACCAAGAACAACATTTACAAGTATGAAATTAGAACTACCTTTTGTTACAAACTTTAATATTCCGATGTCATTAAGAATAAGAATTATAATTCCAGCAGCACCGCATACAAAAAAAGTTATTGCAGACGACAAGTTATCTTTATATTTGTCATCTGTTGACTCATACAGATTGCCAGAGTGCTGTAAAAGCTCAATGCCTTCTTCTTCCTCGATAATATTTTTGGCTTCTTTTTCAGAAATGCCAGATTGCTTAGCTTCGTCAATGATGTGTTCATCAACTGTATTGTCTGACTGTGAATTTAAGCTGCTCACAATAATCTCCTTTCTGTGTATATAAATAATATGTAATATGTAGCATTAAAATGCTTCGCGTAAATTAAACTATATATAAGCAGTAAAATGTGGTACTATTACCAGATGTAAGCAGAATGAAAATGCTGTCTGCTTATTAAAATATATACGCTTAATTACTATTTGGTTAATTATAAAGTATAAATGTGAAAAATTAAAGAACATGGGCAGAAAATTTAAAAGATTGATAATTAAAAAGGAGGTTATAGAAGATGAGCAAGGCTCTTATTGTTACAGGTGGAAGTATTAATGTTGCGTGGGCTAAGGAATGGCTTGATAATCAGACATTTGATTATTGCATAGCGGCTGACAGCGGGCTTGAGTATGCTGATAAGCTTGGATTGAAGGTGGATTATCTGCTTGGAGATTACGATTCAGTAGATAAAGATGTGCTTGACACATATAAGAGTAATACTGAATTTGAGACATATCCTAAAGAAAAAGATTATACCGACACACATCTTGCGATTATGACAGCACTTAAAAAGGGTGCAACAGACATATATATACTTGGTGCGACAGGAACAAGAATGGATCACACAATTACCAATATAGGAAATATGAAGGTGGTGGCTGATTGTGGAAAGGACTGCCATATAGTTGATGAACACAATTATATATATCTTTTAAGTGAGGCTGATGGAATACATATAATTCGTAAAGACAGCCAGTATGGAAGATATGTGTCAATTATTCCTATGTCAGAAAATGTCAGTTTAAGCCTTGAGGGATTTAAATATACGCTTGATAATTATGAATTAAAGCAGGGATTAAGTATATGCCAGAGCAACGAGGTAGAAGATGAACAGGGAATAATTAAGGTTCATAAAGGACTTATTATAGTTCTTGAAACAAAAGATTAATAACATATATGTCCTATGTGCAAAATTAATGAAAAATGCGTATGAAATTAACAAAATAACGTGGAAAGCAACAACAAATCTCTTGTAATTTAACTTACATTGTTATAAAATAAACAATAGTTGTTTGCATTAAGCAATATATAACAAAGAGGAGGTCTCGGTGATGAGTAATACTACACAGGCTTTATCAAGAATCGAAGCAATTCTTGATGATAGCAGTTTTGTTGAAATCGGAGCGGCTGTTACAGCAAGAGCAACAGATTTTAACATGCAGGAAAAAAAGGCTCCATCTGATGGTGTAATCACAGGATATGGAGTTATCAATGGAAATCTTGTGTATGTGTATAGCCAGGATGCTGCTGTGTTAGGCGGAACAATTGGTGAGATGCATGCCAAGAAGATTGCTAATCTTTATGAGAAGGCAATGAAAATGGGAGCTCCTGTGATTGGTCTGATTGACTGCGCAGGTTTAAGACTTCAGGAAGCAACAGACGCCCTTGACGGCTTTGGACAGATTTATAAGAATATGTCATTAGCTTCTGGAATTGTTCCACAGATTACAGCCGTATACGGTGAATGTGGTGGAGGTCTTGCTGTTCTTGCAGAACTTTCAGATTTCGTATTTGTGGAAGAAAAGAAGGCTAAGTTATTTGTTAACAGTCCTAACGCATTAGATGGCAACTATGAATCTAAGCTTGATACATCAAGTGCAGAATTTATGGCTAAAGCAGGTGTTGCAGATTTCATTGGTGATGAAGAAACAATCGCTAATGGAGTAAGACAGCTTGTATCAATGCTTCCATCTAATAATGAGGAAGGTGCTGTATACACAGATAATCAGGACGACCTTAACAGAGTATGCGCTGATATGTCAGCAGAGATAGCTGATGCTGCACTTGCTCTTACAGATATTTCAGATGATGGATTATTTGTAGAAGTTAAGGCTGAATATGCTAAGGAAATGGTAACTGGCTTCATTCAGCTTGATGGAGTTACAGTTGGTGCTGTTGCTAACAGAACAGCAATATATGATGAGAATGGCGAAAAGGCAGAAGAGTTTGCAGCTGTATTAACTACAGATGGAGCTTATAAGGCAGCCGAATTCGTAACATTCTGTAACGCATTTGAAATACCAGTGCTTTCGCTTACTAATGTTAAGGGCTTTGAAGCTAATGTAAGAGCTGAGAAGACAATTGCCAAGGCAGCTGCTAAGTTAGTATATGCATTTTCTAACGCAGATGTGCCAAAGGTTAATGTAATTACAGGTGAAGCTTATGGAAGCGCATATGTAGCTATGAATTCTAAGTCAGTAGGTGCAGATATGGTATATGCCTGGTCACAGGCAAGCATCGGTATGATGGATGCTTCTTTAGCTGCTAAGATTATGTATGCTGATGAAATCGCAGCAGCAGATGATGTTACAGCTAAGATTAATGAAAAGGCTTCTGAATATGCAGCATTACAGTCAAGCGTTGAGCAGGCAGCTGCAAGAGGTTATGTTGATACAATTATTAACCCAGAAGATACAAGAAAGTACATTATTGCAGCATTTGAAATGTTGTTTGATAAAAGAGAGGTTCGTGCAGATAAGAAGCATGGCACAGTATAATTGAAGAGGTGATAATATGAAGAAAATTAAGTTTAAAAAGTTCTTAGTGTTATTCTCATTACTTATCTGTGTATTCTGTATGACAGCCTGCAGTTCATCTAATGGCACTATATCAACAGCAAGTGCCAAGACAGAATTAAAACAGCAGCAGCTTGATGCCAGTGAGGCTTATCTTGTAGACTGGGTTAAAGATATGATTACATATCTTGATAAGAATGATTCTGCTAAGATAACAGCGGATGCAGAGGCAGCTCAATCACTTACAATGGTAAATAATAAGTTATACATTGTTGACCAGAGTGGAATTAGTGTTAAGACAATAGCTTTTTATAATAGCTGGAATAGCACAAGAGGTGAGTTAGGTGCTTTAAAGAGTATCAATGAAATTAATGTAGAACTCAATAGCAAGACAGGTGAGTTATGTACTATTACAGTTGATACTTCATATGAGAAAAATGATAAATGTACATTTGAATTCGTAATTAATGATGACTATACACTTGAAAATGGTGCTATCAATCCATCATATACTACAGGACAGAAGATGTATAAAGCGGTAATGAATACTCTTATCGGTATGGGAACAGTATTCGTTGTACTTATATTTATTTCATTCATTATTTCATTATTTAAGTACATCAATAAGTTTGAGAATAGAAATAAGGCTAAGAATGAAGCATCTAATGGTGCCCAGGGCGTTGATAATGCTATTGCTCAGATAGTTTCAAGCGAAGAGCAGGATGAAGAAGTTGATGATCTTGAACTTATAGCAGTTATAACAGCAGCTATTGCTGCATCAGAGAATACATCTACAGACGGACTTGTAGTTCGTTCAATTAGAAAGGTTAATAGCAGGAGGAAATAAATTATGAAGAATTATACAATAACAGTTAATGGTAATGTATATGATGTTACTGTAGAAGAAGGAACAGGAAGCACAGCAGGTGCAGCTAAGGCAGCAGCACCAAAAGCAGCAGCTCCTAAGGCAGCGCCAAAGGCTGCAGCACCAGCAGGCGCACAGGGTGCAGTAAAGGTTAATGCACCAATGCCTGGTAAGATTCTTAAGGTTAACGTTAATGCGGGCGCAGCAGTTAAGAAGGGTGATGTATTACTCGTTCTTGAAGCTATGAAGATGGAAAATGAAATCTGTGCACCACAGGATGGTACAGTTGCTACAGTTGAGTGTGCAGCTGGTGATTCAGTAGAGTCAGGTAAAGTATTAGTTTCTATGAACTAATTGATATATCAATTAGTTGTGTAGAGATAATATACGGAGGTAAAAAATGGAATATATTTTATCAACATTGGGAAACCTCGTTCACCAGACAGCATTCTTTAACCTCACTTGGGGTAATTATCTGATGATTCTGGTTGCGCTGTTTTTCATGTATTTGGCAATCAAAAAAGAATATGAACCTCTGCTTTTAGTACCTATTTCATTTGGTATGTTACTTGTTAATCTTTTCCCGGATATTATGTTATCTATTGAAGATTCAAGCAATGGCGTAGGTGGTTTGTTACATTATTTTTATTTATTAGATGAATGGAGTATTCTGCCATCACTTATCTTCCTTGGTGTTGGTGCGATGACAGACTTTGGTCCACTTATCGCTAATCCTAAGAGTTTCCTTTTAGGTGCAGCAGCACAGTTTGGTATATTCGCTGCTTACATTATGGCTATATTTATGGGATTCCCAGATAAGGCAGCAGCAGCTATATCTATTATTGGTGGTGCTGATGGTCCTACATCAATATTCCTTGCTGGTAAATTAGGACAGACGAATTACCTTGGACCAATAGCGGTTGCAGCATATTCATATATGTCACTTGTACCAATTATTCAGCCACCTATTATGAAGTTATTAACAACTGAAAAAGAAAGAAAGATTAAGATGGAACAGTTAAGACCTGTATCTAAGCTTGAGAAAATTCTTTTCCCTATTATCGTTACAATCGTTGTAGTATTAATTCTTCCTACAACAGCACCACTTGTTGGTATGCTTATGCTTGGTAACCTTTTTAGAGAGTCAGGAGTTGTTAAGCAGCTTACAGAAACAGCATCCAATGCACTTATGTATATAGTTGTTATTATTCTTGGTACATCAGTTGGTGCTACAACAAGTGCAGAAGCCTTTCTCAATCTTGATACATTAAAGATTGTTGCATTAGGTCTTATTGCATTCGGCTTTGGTACAGCGGCAGGTGTTATATTTGGTAAGATTATGTGTAAGGCTACACACGGTAAGGTTAATCCACTTATTGGTTCAGCAGGTGTATCTGCGGTTCCTATGGCAGCCAGAGTTTCACAGAAGGTTGGTTCAGAAGCAGATCCTTCTAACTTCCTTTTGATGCACGCTATGGGACCTAACGTAGCCGGTGTTATTGGTACAGCGGTTGCAGCTGGTACATTTATGGCGATGTTTGGTGTTATGTAAATTGAATTAAGAAGCTCTAAGTCTGCACAATACGCAGACTAAGACCTTCTAAATTCATTAGAAGTTGCTTACGCAACTTCGTTGTGGACAGAGGAATGGTCTATATATATCATAAGACCTTCTAAGTCTGAATAGAAGTTACTTACGCAGCTTAATTAGAGTTTATTTACTTTATATATAGGAATATATAGGAGGAGTTTAAGATGGCAGATCAGGTTAAGAAACCATTAAAGATAACTGAGACTGTATTAAGAGATGCTCATCAGTCACTTATTGCTACAAGAATGACTACAGAGCAGATGCTTCCAATCATAGACAAGATGGATAAGGTTGGATATCATTCAGTTGAGTGCTGGGGCGGTGCTACATTTGATGCATCACTTCGTTTCCTTAAGGAAGACCCTTGGGAAAGACTTCGTAAGTTAAGAGATGGTTTTAAGAATACAAAGTTACAGATGTTATTCAGAGGACAGAATATCCTCGGATACAATCATTATGCAGATGACGTTGTAGAATATTTCGTACAGAAGTCTATCGCTAATGGTATTGATATAATCAGAATATTTGACTGTTTCAATGATTTAAGAAATCTTAAGTCATCAGTTGAGGCAGTTAAGCTTGTTAAGAAAGAAAATCCTAATGCTCACGCACAGATAGCACTTTGCTATACACTTGGTGATGCATATACTCTTGATTACTGGAAAGAAACAGCTAAGAGAATTGAGGATATGGGTGCAGATTCTATCTGTATCAAGGATATGGCAGGTTTACTTGTTCCTGCTAAGGCTACAGAGCTTGTACAGGCATTAAAGGATGGTTCTTCACTTCCTATCCAGATGCATACACATTATACATCAGGTGTTGCTTCAATGACATATATGAAGGCTGTTGAAGCAGGTGCTGATATTATCGATACAGCTATGTCACCATTCTCAATGGGAACATCACAGCCGGCTACAGAAGTTATGGTAGAGGCATTTAAGGGTACAGAGTACGATACAGGTCTTGACCAGAACCTTCTTGCAGAGATAGCTGCTTACTTCCAGCCAATGAGAGAAGAAGCATTAAAGTCAGGTCTTATGAATACTAAGGTTCTTGGTGTTAATATTAAGACATTATTATATCAGGTACCTGGTGGTATGCTTTCTAACCTTGTATCACAGCTTAAGGAAGCTGGTGCAGAAGATAAGTATCAGGCAGTTCTTGAGGAAATTCCTAAGGTTCGTAAGGACTTTGGTGAACCACCTCTTGTTACACCATCATCACAGATTGTTGGTACACAGGCTGTTCTTAATGTATTACAGGGCGAGCGTTATAAGATGATTACTAAGGAATCTAAGAAGGTTCTTATGGGTGAATTCGGACAGACAATTAAGCCATTCAACCCAGAAGTACAGAAGAAGGCTATAGGTGATGCTACACCTATTACCTGCCGTCCGGCAGATCTTATTGAGCCACAGCTTGAGAAGTTCAAGAATGACCCAGTCGTACAGCAGTACAAGCAGCAGGATGAAGATGTGCTTTCATACGCATTATTCCCAGCAGTTGCTACTGAGTTCTTCAAGTATAGAGAAGCACAGCAGAAGAAGGTTGACCCTGCTAAGGCTGATACAGAGAATAAGGCATATCCAGTTTAATAGCTAGCGGTATGATTTGTTTTTTTCGTAGAACCCGCAACAACTGGTGGTTTTAAGTGAAAAAATGGGCGTGGGACGTTAGTCCCACGCCCATTTTTGTCATTTTCTGGCAGATTGGGATATATGACAACTGTAATTATAAGGATAAATAAAGTAATATAGCAGCATAAAAATATAAGAAACAGGAGGAACAAAGTTTATGGTGAAAAACAAAAAATGTCATAGTAAGAAAATGGCAGCATTAGTTACAGCTGTTGTGCTTGCTGTATCGGCAGCAGTTTCATTTGCAGTACCACAAGTAAAAGCTGCCAATGGACCATGTGATACTGGTGATTGGGCTTATGCTTATATTAATGTAAGAAATGGAGAGGAAAGTAATCTGCTATTCTCATCAGAAGGCACTAATTCTATAGATGGAATGTCTTATGACAGAGAGTCTAATACACTTACATTAAATAATTATAAAAGCTCTACAACAGTAATAGTTACTAATATGATGGGTGATGATTTCAAGATTAACCTTGTTGGTGATAATGAAATCGGAAGTATAGGTTCATATGGTGATGCATGGGGTGGTTCCATCAATATAAGTGGTAATGGTTCTTTGGTAATTAATGCAGACAAATCAGATGATTATGGAATAGCTTTCTTTGCTGAGGGAACTAATTCGGTGCTTTCAGTTGCAGACACCTGTAATGTTACAATATATTCTGGTTCAAAGGCAGTAGTGTATACAAGCGATAATCTCACTAACAAGCCAATTAAGGATAATGGAACATTAAAGGAAAATGTGACATATAATGTTTCACATCCGCTGGAAATATCAAGATTATGTGCCAGGTATTATGAGTACGACCCTTATACAACTAATATAGTATATAAGAACGAGACAGATAATACTTCATTATATTATATTAAAGAGCTGACATATATTGAACCTGCTAAAGTGACTTATACATTATATAAGCTTACTACAAAGAAAGCTATGGGCGATGTATATTATGCTGACAAAGTAGGTGAATATGATAATATCCCTGCTGGATATACCAAGACCACATTAGACAATCCAATTTCATATTATGAGTCAGACAGTGGAAGCGGCGGAACAAGTCAGGTTATAATCAATACAGCAACAAATGAAAAGTATGTATCTGCATATGTTTATGAAAATAAAACATCATATTATAGAATATGTAAGCTTCTTGAAAAGCTTGGTGTAGATGAACGAAGCAATGATGAATTATGGCTTATTGATTATGACAATCCTGTAGCAACATACAATCCTGTAGTGGGAAGTGATAATCTTCCAGACGGATACAAGTATGACGGTACAGAGATAGAAGGTCTTTATAATGTTGAATGTGTAGCAGATAGGCTTACATTTACAGCTAAATCATCTAGTGATAATACGACAGATAATTCAAAAGGAGACACAACCAATAATCCATCTGACAACACAACAGATACACCAGCAGATGAGAAGCCATCGACACCAGAGTCAAGCACCACTAATACAGTAGTAGATGTATCAGACGGCAGCACAACTATTAAGGCTGATGAAATCAGAAAGATTATTGAAGATAACAAGGTGAATGATGTTGTTATCAAATCTAACAATGATGTTACATTTACATTTGCAAAAGGAACAATGTCAGAAGTATCACAGGTTGCAATATATGACTTCTCAACAGCAATTACTTCTGATATAAAAGAAGCAGGAGATATGCCGGCAGATGTAACAGAGGATATATTCGTATCTAAGATTGTATACAATTATTCCGGCGTGCTTCCAGCAACGGCAAGTATTAAGTTAAATGTTGGAAAAGCATATGCAGGCCAGACACTTTATTACAGCCAGCTCTTAGATGATGGAACAATAATTAGTATGATGTCAGCTGTAGTTGATAATGATGGTTATATGACAGTAGAACAGGATCACTGCTCAACATATCTTATTACAAAACAGCAGATTACAAGCAGTTCATCAGATATAAGTTTACCAGGCACATCAGTAGAAAATGTAACAGAAGCCGCAGGTAATACAGTTGAAACACCACAGACAGGAGATATGACACATATATACTGGGCAGGATATTTATTAGTATTATCATTAATGGGCATTGGATTTACAATTTTAATGGCTGGTAAGCTAAAGAAAGAACAGTAATAATATTTATTGATAAAAAACTGCCTGAATGAGAGTTGACATATGTATTTTCAAAAAGTAATATTAAAGAAGTGTTTGTTCACATTAATTATATGTGAAATACAGTAAATATGTATAAAATGGAGGCAGAATATGAGAATAGGTATTATTGGATACGGAAATCTTGGAAGAGGCGTTGAGTGTGCTATCAGGCAAAATCCAGATATGGAGCTTGTAGCAGTATTTACAAGACGTGCACCAGAAAGCGTATCTATATTGACAGAGGGTGCTTTAGTATGCTCAGTAGATGAGGTAGAGCAGTGGAAGGATAAGATAGACGTAATGATTCTTTGCGGTGGAAGTGCTACAGATTTACCAGTACAGACACCAAAGTTTGCAGAGATGTTTAACGTAGTTGACAGCTTTGATACACACGCAAGAATTCCAGAACATTTTGAAAATGTTGATTCTGCGGCTAAGAAGAGCGGACACGTTGGAATTATATCAGTAGGCTGGGATCCAGGTATGTTCTCTTTAAACCGTATGTATGCCAATGCTATTTTACCAGAAGGCAAAGATTATACATTCTGGGGTAAGGGCGTAAGTCAGGGACATTCAGACGCTATCAGAAGAGTTGAGGGCGTCAAGGATGGCAAGCAGTATACAATTCCAGTTGAGGCAGCCTTAGAAGCTGTAAGAAATGGCGAGAATCCAGAGCTTACAACAAGACAGAAGCATACAAGAGAATGTTTTGTAGTATTAGAGGAAGGTGCTGATGCTGCAAAGGTAGAAGAAACAATCAAGAATATGCCTAACTATTTCGCTGATTACGATACAACAGTACATTTTATCAGTGAAGAAGAATTAAAGAAAAACCACAGTGGAATTCCTCACGGAGGATTTGTTATCCGTACAGGAAAGACAGGCTGGAACAAAGAGAACAATCACGTTATAGAATACAGCTTAAAGCTTGATTCTAACCCAGAATTCACATCTTGCGTTATCGTAGCATATGCAAGAGCAGCTTATCGTCTTTATAAGGAAGGTCAGAGCGGTTGTAAGACAGTATTTGATATTGCACCTGCATATCTTAGTGCTAAGGATGGAGCAGAATTACGCAAGAGCCTTCTTTAATTAATATGGTGTTATTAATATTATATTGCAGGAATTGATAATGTAATTATTGTAAGAATTAATTACATAAATATTATGAACTAAAATAAGATTGACCTTTGGAGGTATATTATGGCTTCTAAAGGTCAATTTTATTATTTTAAGTCAACTATATACTTTGCACTAATAATAGTGTAATATAAATATGTATGCGTTATTTATAATAATGTCACAATATACGTTACTAATAAACACAGAAAGGTATTTGAATAGATGATTAAGCTTGAAAGATTTGAAGTTATGAATTTTGAAAATGCTATGAGAGGAGCGAGAAATCCGCTTAATAGCTGGGCTAGAATGGATAGTAAGACAGAAAATGGAGTATTCACATTTGGACCTAATGATTTAGATTTAGCGAAAAGGCTCTGCAAGGCTGGTTCAGACCATAGAAAGTTTATAAGACAGATATTTGTAACAGTAGATATAACAGCACCAATCTACTGGTGGAAGGAATACGATACATATAAGGTTGGAACAGTTGCCAATTCAACAAGTACAATGCATAAAATCCACAGCAAGTCATTTGAAATGGAAGATTTCAGCGTTGACCATTGTACTTCTGAGGCGTTAGATATGATGCAGAAGAATATAGATTTTCTTGAAACAATACGCCAGAAGTTCATAGAAACTAAGGATAAAGACCTTTGGTATAGTATGATTCAGTTGCTTCCAGAAAGCTATAATCAGATGCGTACCTGCACATTTAATTATGAAAATCTTGCAGGAATGTATTATTCAAGAAGAAACCATAAGCTTGCAGAATGGCATACATTCTGTGACTGGGCACTTGAGTTACCATATTTCAAAGAACTTTTGGTTCAGGAATAAAGAGGATAGAGAGGTTTCCTATGAGTAAAGTTGTAGTTATTGGAGGCGGGGCGGCAGGTATGATGGCTTCTATTATAGCCGCCAGAAATGGACACACAGTAACTCTTATAGAAAAGAATGATAAGCTTGGAAAGAAGCTTTTTATAACAGGAAAAGGCCGCTGTAATTTTACTAATGCTGGTGATGAGGACGACATTAAAAATAGTGTTGTAACCAACCCTAAATTTATGTACAGTTCATTTAAAGGCTTTTCTAATTATGATGTAATGGGATTCTTTGATGAACTTGGACTTAAGTTTAAAATAGAACGAGGTAACCGCTGTTTTCCAGAGTCAGACCATTCATCAGATGTAATCGGCACATTGGCAAGAGAATTAAGAAAATGCAAAGTGGATATTATGCTTAGCACAGAGGTTGTTGATGTTACAGCCAGGGAATTATCAGAGAATGTAGTATCAGAAAATGCAGTGTCAGGGAAAATAGTATCTTGCAATGCAGTATCAGAGAATATAGCAAATGATAGTGTAAAACTTGAAAAAAAGTATAAATCCAAGAAAAAAGAACATAAATCTAAGAAAAAAGATCCAGAATATATATCGCAGTTTGTAAGTGTTGAAGTTAAGGAGTTATCTACTGGCAGAAAGCAGGTTATAAAAGCTGATTCCTGCATTATAGCAACAGGTGGTAATTCTTATTCAAGCACTGGTTCAACAGGCGATGGCTATAGATTTGCAAAGGCACTTTCACATAATGTTACACCTATTATACCGGCATTAGTTCCTCTCACAGTAAGAGAAGAATGGGCTTCAGAGCTTATGGGACTGAGCCTTAAGAATATAGCAATAAGCATATATGACAGTATGGGTGACAGCCGTAAAGAGCTGTATAGTGACTTTGGTGAAATGCTATTTACGCATTTTGGTGTGAGCGGGCCAGTTATTCTTAGTGCGAGCAGTTATACAACAGCAATATTAAGAAAAAGACCGCTTAAGCTTGTGATAGATTTAAAGCCAGCTTTATCAGAGGAACAGCTTGATGAGAGAGTTCTTAGGGATTTCTCAGAGGAAAAGAATAAAACCTTCCGTAATTCACTTGATAAGCTGCTTCCTAAGAAACTTATCCCTGTTATAGTAAGGCTCAGTGATATCAATAAAGATAAACAGGTTAATGAGATAACAAGGGAAGAAAGATTAAGGCTTGTACATCTGTTAAAGCATTTTGAAATGACAATAACCGGTACAAGAGGCTTTAATGAAGCTATAATTACACAGGGCGGTGTTGATGTTAAAGAAATCAATCCGACAACTATGGAGTCAAAGTTAGTTAAAAATGTGTATTTTGCAGGAGAGGTGCTTGATGTAGATGCGGTTACAGGCGGTTTTAACTTGCAGGTAGCGTGGTCGAGTGCGTATGCTGCAGCAATGCATTTGAATAATTAAATAATGCCAGCGTGTTTTATAACACAGGCAGAAAAGAGGATTATTATGTCTTATTCAGTAGCAATTGATGGACCGGCAGGAGCTGGCAAGAGTACAATAGCAAAGCTTATATCTAAGCAGATGGGTTATATATATGTAGATACCGGTGCTATGTACAGGGCAATGGCAGTATATTTTAACCAGAATAATATTGACCCCGCAGATGAAGCTGCGATTAATGCGGCAGTCGATAATGTAAAGATAACAATAGAATATAAAGACGGCGAACAGCAGGTTATCCTTAACGGCGAGAATGTAACCAGTCTTTTAAGAACTGAGGCAACAGGCAATATGGCTTCAAAGACATCTAAGTATAAGGCTGTAAGAAGCAAGCTTGTTGATTTGCAAAGAGAGCTTGCGGCAGCAGAAAATGTTGTTATGGATGGACGTGATATTGGCACAACAGTTCTTCCAGATGCCAATGTAAAGATATATCTTACTGCAAGTTCTGATGCCAGAGCCAGAAGAAGATATGACGAACTTAAGGCAAAGGGTGAAGAATGTGATTTACAGAAGATAAAAGAGGATATTGAACAGAGAGATTATCAGGATATGCACAGGGATATTTCACCATTAAAGCAGGCAGATGATGCAGTTCTTGTAGACAGTTCTGATATGGGAATTGATGAGGTGGTGGAAGCCATCAAGACAGTTATTAATAAAGCAAAGTAGTGATTTGGAGGATATATGAAAGAGGCAGAAGTTATACTTGCCAGGTCTGCTGGTTTCTGCTTTGGAGTTCACCGTGCAGTGGATACAGTGTATGAAAGAACAGGAATGGAAAATGTATACACATACGGACCTATCATACATAACGATGAAGTTGTAAAGGACCTTGAAAGCAAAGGGGTCAAGGCAATATCAGATGTAGCACAGCTTGACGGTATTGATAATGCTACTGTCATAATAAGGTCGCATGGTGTATCTAAAAATGTGTATGAGAGCATAAAGACAAAGAATTATGAAGTTGTAGATGCAACCTGTCCATTTGTTCTTAAAATACACAGAATAGTTGAGCAGGAGAGCAAGGCAGGAAAGCAGATTGTAATAATAGGCAATGAGAAACACCCGGAAGTTGAGGGCATTAAAGGGTGGTCAGTAAGTCCTGTATATATAGTGGATTCTATCGAAAAAGCACAAAATCTTGAGCTTGACAGGGCAAAAGAAGTGGTTGTTGTATCCCAAACGACATTTAATTACAATAAATTTCAAGAATTAGTTGAAATTATCAACAAAAAGAGTTACAATATTACCATTAAAAATACTATTTGTAATGCCACGGAAGAACGTCAGACAGAGGCAAGAGATATTGCACGGAAAGTTAGTGCGATGATTGTCATTGGTGACAAGAGTAGTTCCAATACGAGAAAACTGTATGAGATTTGTAAAGGCGAATGTGAGGATACATTTTACATTCAAACTCTAAGAGATCTTAATCTTAACGATTTAAGATTCATAGACAGCATAGGTATTACAGCTGGGGCATCGACCCCGAACAATATCATTGAGGAGGTTTATACTAATGTCAGAGAATTTTGCAGAGATGTTAGCTAACGAAGAGTGGAAGGAAATTCATACAGGAGAAGTTGTTGATGGCACTGTAATAGCAGTTAAAGAAGACCATATCGTTCTTAACATAGGCTATAAGCACGATGGAATTATCACAAGAAGTGAATATTCATCAACACCAGGTATCGATTTAACAACAGTTGTTTCTGTTGGAGATGAGATGAAGGCAAAGGTGCTTAAGCTTAATGATGGAGAAGGACAGGTTCTTCTTACATATAGAAAGCTTGTTGCAGAGAGTGGAAGCAAGAGACTTGAAGAAGCATTTAATAACAAAGAAGCTATAACAGCTAATGTATCAAGAGTTATTAAGGGTGGTCTTGAAGTTGTTGTTGATGAGACAAGAATCTTCATTCCAGCAAGCCTTGTATCAGATTCTTATGTTAAGGATTTCTCAGAATACAATGGTAAGGAGATTACATTTGTATTAACAGAATATGATCCAAAGAACAGAAAGGTGATTGGTGACTGCAAGCAGCTTATCGTAGCTAAGAAGAAGGCAGCTCAGGAAGAACTTCTTTCTAAGATTAAAGAAGGAGATACAATCGAAGGTACAGTTAAGAATGTAACAGATTTTGGTGCATTCATTGACCTTGGTGGTGTAGACGGACTTCTTCATATTTCAGAGATGTCTTGGGGAAGAACAGAGAACCCTAAGAAGGTATATAAGGTTGGCGATTCAGTTAAGTGCTTCATCAAGGAAATCAATGGTGACAAGATTGCACTTTCAGTTAAATATCCAGACCAGAACCCTTGGAATGATGCTTCAACAAAGTATGCTGTAGGTAATGTTGTTACTGGTAAGGTAGCAAGAATGACTGACTTTGGTGCTTTTGTTCAGCTTGAAGACGGCATTGATGCTTTACTTCACGTATCACAGATTTCTAAGGAACACATCAACAAGCCAGAAGATGTATTAAAGATTGGTCAGGAAATTGAAGCTAAGGTTGTAGACCTTAACGAAGCTGACAAGAAGATCAGCCTTAGTATGAAAGCATTATTAGATGATGCAGAACCACAGGAAGAGGCTACAGAAGAATAATTTAATAATTAATTGTCAGATGTTCTGATGATTGGCTGTAACTTAATATTTGATAATATAAGAGCTGTACACCTTAGTGTGATATATACTTTCTATGCCGGGTAGAACCGGTAGAAAGTATATATACAATGTTGGTGTACAGCTCTTGTTAAATTTCCTTAAGCTTTCTGTCAAAATCTGGGGTGCGAATTATATTAGAAGAATAATTACTTATATTGCATAAGTGTCAGATAGCTTCGTCCTTTGCGGGTTTCGGCTTCATCACCTATAAAGATATACTTTCCATGTCCACGGATTACAAGTACATCATCTTTCTTTAAGTTCTGGCTTTTATTCTCGGTACATATTCCATTGAGGAATATTTTCTTTGACGTAAATAGCTCATTGGAATTACTGCGTGATAATCTGGTGAGGGAAGCAACAACTGCATCAATCCGCTTAGAAGCAGCAATTATTCGTATCTCTTCAAGTTCTGGTTTGATTGCTTCAATCTCATCAGTGCATATTGTACATCTTATGTGTGTGTGTTTAATAGAGTCCAGATTATCACATATATAATCAGCTATGTGCGAAAGGCAGTATACATAAGCATCAGGCACTTTAATTATAATGTCACCGACTAGTTCGCGTTCAATTCCAAGGTTCATAATTGCACCAAGGTAATCACGGTGGTTAAGCTGTTCAGCAAATTTGACGGATAATGGGCTTATTCGGATAGTTGAGATAGGGTAACCGGCATCATAGCCATAGAGTTCCTCAGAGCCGAAACGTATTATTTTGCGTTCACATACAGGATTGCCACCCCATTCATCATATGGTATAAATGATAATTCGTTGCTCATTTTGTTGACAGACGACAGTTCATTTATACTTAAAAAATTAGTGTAAGTATATATATTGTGATTGAAAGCCTGATTGGCAGTATCTATTATTTTTCTTTTTAAAAGCTGTTCTTCGTTCATTGTGTTAATTCCTTCTATTTTATAAATTGGTGATATGTGCGTATTGTGCTTAGATTAAATTGATATAGTAAATTAATGTTTATTATAATGTAATTAATTATATATGTCTAATACGATGTTTAATATATTGGCAAATTCAATATTGGCAGAATGAGTTGTAAAATCCAGAATATTGTAAAATTGAATATAATGGTAAGCTTAATTGGATATGGTAATTAGATATTTTATGTAATGTTTTTATATTTTTTATATAATGATAAAATTTTGACACAATTAATATTGTGTGATAAAATCCATATAAAGCTAAGGGATTGCAACAACTGCGGAATATGTTACAGGAAAGAACAGAGGATATCAATATGGTTAAAGATTATGAAGATTTTAAGAAATTTGTGTTAGGACTTACAGGAATTGACCTTAATGCTTATAAAGAAAAGCAGATGAAGAGAAGAATAGATACACTTATAGCAAGGAATAAGCATACAGGTTATGACAGTTATTGCAATGCGATAAAGAATGATGCCCAGATGCTTGATGAATTCGTTAATTATCTTACAATTAATGTGTCAGAATTCTATAGAAATCCAGCGTTATGGAAGAAGCTTGATGAGATTATCCTTCCAGACCTGATTAAGAAGTTTGGACCAAGACTTAAGATATGGAGTGCTGCTTGTTCAACAGGTGATGAGCCATATTCACTTGCAATGGTGCTTGCAAAGAAAGTCCCACTTAAAGATATAAAGATATATGCTACTGATATAGATGACCAGGTTCTTGAAAAGGCCAAAGATGGCGTGTATTCAGCCAACAGCTTAAAGGGGCTTCCTGATGAGTATAAGAATAAATATTTTGAAAAAATGGGAGATAAGTACTATAAGATTTCGGATGAGATTAAGAAGTGCGTTGAGTTCAAGAAGTCTAATCTTTTAAAAGACTCATATCCTCAGAGCTGTCATCTTATAGTTTGCCGAAATGTACTTATCTATTTTACAGAAGATGCCAAGTTAGAGATATATAAGAAGTTCAATGATTCATTAGTTAAGGGCGGCTGTTTATTTGTTGGTAATACAGAGCAGATTATCAATTATAAAGACCTTGGTTATGAATCTAGTGAGTTGTTTTTCTACAGAAAAAAGTAATCAGTATATGTACTGCCTGAAGAATTATGTCTTCAGGCAGTTCTTTTTTATCATATAAAAGGTATATATTAGCATCATTATACTCATATCTGAATATATATTCAGAAGTCTGGAGACTGTCTGTATTGTAACAAGGCAGTTTGATAAACGAAGCGAATTTTTTAGTGTATGCTGTTTCTCTGGTTGCTTTCACTTTACATTCAGCATCAACATAAGCGGCTACACTTTTGTGAATGGCAGTATCTTCGTATGGAAGATAGTAGTAATTCTTATAATCACTATAATACAATCTGAGATTATCAGTTATTAATGGCAGTTTGATTTTCATAGTATTGCCATTGATTCTTATGGCATATCCATTATTATCAAGATGAATAACGGGTATGGGAACTGCACAGGGCAGGGTATAGTTAATTATTAAATCTCCATTTTTATTAGTATCATCGGAATATTCAACAGAATATCCGGTATAGGTTACATTTTCTTCTAATACAGCATTGTAGGCAGTTATAGATGAAAGCTGGATTAGTCCGTATACATCATCATAATTATGAAGCAGAAGCAGTTCTTCGTAAGAAGCTTCGCCAGTCTTAACATAGTCGTTGTATACCTTGATAAGCTCGCCGCCAGAGAATTCATCATCACGGCTTATGTTAAGGAATTGCTCAACAGACTTCTGGTTACAACTTTCAAGCTTTAGTAATGTCTTTAATGGGCGTACACATTTGTATAAATCATAGCTTAAGAGCTTATCAAGTGTGTACGGAATGTTAAGGTGTGCGGCTCTGTCTTTAATAAATGGAATGTCAAAATTATCTCCATTAAAATGCACTAGTGTATCAAATGAAGCGGCAGCATTAAGAAAGCTTGCTATTACCTGCACTTCGTCAGCCTTGGACTGGGCAAGCCACTGTATTATGGTAAGTATGGAATTCTTTATATAAGCAGTGCCGATTAAATAACAGAAGCTTGTCTTGTGCGAAAAGCCGGTTGTTTCAATATCAAAAAATATTGTATGCTCGCTGCAGAGAGAATTATTGATAAAATTATCAGCAGTATTATTAGTATTGCTGTCGTTGTTGTGTATATCGTTTAGATTAAATGTTTTAGTTATAGTCTTCATTAATTATAAATCCTTTGATTACAAAAAGTGTACGTTAAAAAAATGTCAGTTTTTGTTTATTATATACGAATATATACACAAAAAAAAGTAGATTTTTAATGATAAATGATATATTATATTAATATATTAATTATCGTTCATAATTATTATAAATCAGATACACAATCATTAAGCTTGGGTTTTATGGTTGTCTATCTGTTTTTGCATTGCTTTGGATGATAACATATATTATTTTATAAGGAGAAATATGTCATGGGAAAGTGTACATTTAAAGGTGGAATACATCCATATGACGGCAAGGAATTATCAAAGGATAAGCCTATAAAAGAGTTGTTCCCTGCTGTAGGAGAGATGGTTTTCCCACTTTCACAGCACATCGGTGCGCCGGCAGTTCCAGTAGTTGCCAAAGGTGATTACGTCCTTGCTGGACAGTTGATTGCTGAGGCTGGTGGATTCGTATCAGCTAATATCCATTCATCTGTTTCTGGTACAGTTAAGGCTATAGAGCCAAGAACGCTAGCCACAGGTGGAAAGTGCAATTCAATCATCATTGAGAATGATGGAGAATTTAAGGAAGTTGAGTATACTCCTAAGAAGTTAGAAGAACTTTCTAAAGAAGAAGTATTACAAAGAATTAAGGATGCAGGTGTAGTAGGTATGGGTGGTGCAGGCTTCCCTACTAACGTAAAGTTAAGCCCTAAGAATCCAGAAGGAATTGATTATATTATAGTAAATGGTGCTGAATGTGAACCATACCTTACATCCGATTACAGAAGACTTCTTGAAGAGTCAGACAAGATTGTACTCGGCTTAAAGGTTGCATTAAGCATCTTTGATCACGCTAAGGGTATTATTGGTATTGAAGATAATAAGCCTGAAGCCATTAAAGTTATGCAGGCAGCAGTTGCATCTGAGCCAGATATCGAGGTTAAGGTTTTAAAGACTAAATATCCTCAGGGTGGTGAGCGTAGTCTTATCTATGCTACAACAGGCAGAAGCATCAACTCAACTATGCTTCCAGCAGATGCAGGATGTATTGTACATAACGTAGATACAATATACAGCATATATATGGCTGTTATTGAAGGAAAGCCACTTACTAAGAGAATCGTTACTGTTACAGGTGATGGTGTTAAAGAACCAGGCAACTTCTATGTATGGCTTGGTATGAACTACAGACAGCTTCTTGAAGCAGTCGGCGGAGTGGTTGGCGAACCAGAGAAGTACATATCAGGTGGTCCTATGATGGGATTTGCTATGTACAGTCTTGATGTACCAGTTATAAAGGGAAGCTCATCACTTCTTGTATTCCAGAATGATGTTGTATCTAAGCTTGAAGAGACAGCATGTATCCGTTGTGGAAGATGTGGTGAAGGATGTCCAAGCCATTTACTTCCAGCTAAGCTTGCTTCATTTGCAGCTAAGAACGATGAAGCTGGTTTCGTTAAGTTTGATGGTATGGAGTGTGTAATGTGCGGAAGCTGTTCATATGTCTGTCCAGCTAAGAGACCATTAACACAGCAGATTAAGGCTATGAGAAGTATCGTTCTGGCTAACAGAAGAAAGAAATAAGGGAGGATTAAAAGTGAGCGAGATTTTTAACGTATCAACTAATCCACATGTACGTAGCAAGGATACTACTCAGACTATTATGAGAGACGTGCTTATAGCGTTAGCCCCTGCTAGTATATTTGGTATTTATAACTTCGGAGTCCAGGCACTTATTCGTATCATAGTTGGTATTGCAGTGTGTATGGCTTCTGAAGCAGTATATGAGTATTTTATGCATAAGAAGATAACAGTTATGGACCTTAGTGCCGCTGTTACAGGTCTTCTTATTGCACTTAACATTCCATCAACTCTCAACATTGGTTTTGAGATTGTTGGCTGTGTATTTGCAATTATTATTGTTAAGCAGTTGTTTGGCGGAATTGGTCAGAACTTTATGAACCCTGCACTTGCAGCAAGATGTTTCCTTCTTATTGCATATACAGGTCCAATGACTAACTTCGTATGTGATGCATATTCTGGAGCTACACCTCTTGCTATATTAAAGCCAGGTTCAGAGGTTGTAGGACAGACAGCCCCTACACTTCTTACTATGTTTATTGGTAAGACAAGCGGTGTTATCGGTGAGACATCAGTTATATGTCTTCTTATCGGTGCTATATATCTTGTTGTAAGAAAGATTATTTCTTTAAGAATTCCACTTTCTTACATTGGAACATTTGCAGTGCTTATATTCCTTTTCGCACCAGGACATCAGTTTGATGCTATGTATATGTTACAGGAAATCTGTGGTGGTGGTCTTATTCTTGGTGCTTTCTTTATGGCAACTGATTATGTTACATCACCTATCACACCTAATGGTAAGTTAGTATTCGGTGTCTGCTTAGGTTTACTTACATTCATATTCAGAATGTTCGGTGGTTCAGCAGAAGGCGTTTCATACGCAATCATCTTCTGTAACCTCTTAGTACCTCTTATCGAAAGAGTTACAGTACCTAAGTCATTTGGCAAGAAAAAGCCGGAAAAAAAGGCAAAGGAGGCTGCATAAGATGAAGAATATAATAAAAGACGCATGTATATTATTCGCAATTACACTTGTTGCAGGTATCCTTCTTGGTCTTGTATATAATGTAACTAAAGACCCTATCGCACAGCAGAACGAGAAGGCTAAGCAGAAGGCTTACCAGGAGGTTATTGCTGATGCTGATAAGTTTGAAGCACTTGATGGAAGTTATGCTTCTGATAAGGTAGCAGAAACAGCTAAGGCAGTACTTTCAGCTTCTGCAACAGATTTCTCTAAGGATGATGTATCAGAGGTAGTTGCTGGTATTAAGAATGGTAAGATTATAGGTTTCGTAGTAACAGTTGTTGCACATGATGGTTACGGCGGAGATATCAAGTTCTCTGTTGGACTTTCAACAGATGGAACATATCTTGGAACATCTATTCTTACAATAAGTGAAACAGCAGGTCTTGGTATGAGAGCTAAGCAGGATCCTTCATTCTTAGCACAGTTTAACGGAACTAAGACTTCAGAATATAAGGTAGTAACAGATGGAACAGGTTCATCATCAGACAGCTCTATTGATGCAATCGGTGGTTCTACAGTTACATCTAAGGCTATAACAAAGGGTGTTAATGCAGCATTAGCTGTATATGCAGACCTTGCTAAGGCTAATGTTAAGACAGTAGGAGGTGTTTCAGTTGAATAAATGTGTTGAAAGACTTTATAATGGTATTATCAAAGAGAATCCTACTCTGGTTTTAACACTTGGTATGTGTCCTACACTTGCGGTTACTACATCAGCAATCAATGGTATCGGAATGGGACTTTCTACAACAGCAGTTCTTATGCTTTCTAACCTTTTCATTTCATTACTTAGAAAGGTTATTCCAGACAGCGTAAGAATGCCAGCTTATATCGTGATCGTTGCATCATTTGTTACAATAATACAGTTCTTATTACAGGGCTTTGTGCCATCTATATATGATGCACTTGGTATCTATATACCACTTATCGTTGTTAACTGTATTATCTTAGGACGTGCAGAGTCATATGCTTCTAAGAACCCAGCACTTCCATCAATGTTTGATGGTATCGGAATGGGACTTGGTTTCACATGTGCTATCACAATTCTTGGTGCAATCAGAGAGTTACTTGGTGGTGGAACAATCCTTTCAACAGGTAGTTCAGCACTTGTAGATCTTTCTAACTTTGGTTATACACCAGCTAGTATATTTATCCTTGCACCTGGTGCATTCTTCGTACTTGCTATGTGTGTAGCTGTTATGAACAGAGTAAAGAGAAAGCATGGAATGAAGCCTGCTGAGGTTCCAGACTATGTTTCAGATGAAGAAAAAGAGAACTAAGGGAGGAGAGTAAAAGATGAATTTATTAGTTATCGCTATAAGCACAGCGCTTGTTAACAACGTTGTATTAAGCCAGTTCTTAGGTCTGTGTCCTTTCCTTGGTGTATCGAAGAAAATAAACACAGCTGCCGGAATGGGTGGCGCTGTTATCGGTGTTATCTCTATATCATCAATCATATGCAGCCTTATATATGATTTTATATTAACACCACTTAACCTTACATACCTGAATACTGTAGTATTCATTCTTGTAATAGCAACATTAGTTCAGTTTGTTGAAATGGTACTTAAGAAGTGTATGCCACCTTTATATGAGGCACTTGGTGTATACCTTCCACTTATCACAACTAACTGTGCCGTACTTGGTATTGCTTTAACAAATGTACAGAATTCATACAACTTAATTGAATCATTTGTAAGTGGTCTTGGTACAGCTATTGGTTTCACAATAGCTATCGTAATAATGGCTGGTGTACGTGAGCGTACAGAGGACAATGATGTTCCAGAAAGTTTTAAGGGAATGCCTATCGTTCTTTTAACAGCAGGACTTATGTCAATTGCATTTTTCGGATTTTCAGGAATAATCTAAGGAGGATATTGAATAATGACAGGTATTATTATTGCGGCTTGTGCCGTAGGTGTAACAGGTCTTCTTCTTGGACTCTTCCTTGGATTTATGGGAAAGAAGTTTGCAGTTGAGGTTGACCAGAAGGAAATAGATGTAAGAGCAGAGCTTCCAGGTAACAACTGTGGTGGTTGTGGATACGCAGGTTGTGATGCACTTGCAAAGGCTATCGCAGCAGGTGAAGCTGATTGTGGTGCATGTCCAGTTGGTGGTGCTCCGGTAGCAGCAAAGATAGCAGCTATTATGGGTGCTGAGGCAGGAAGCCAGGAGCGTATGACAGCGTTCGTTAAGTGTGGCGGAGACTGTGATAAGGCTAAGAATAACTATGTATATTCTGGTGTACAGGATTGTACTATGATGAACATAGCACCTAATGGTGGTCCTAAGGGATGTACATACGGATGTATGGGTTATGGCTCATGCGTTAAGGCTTGTCCATTCGATGCTATCCACGTAGTTAATGGTGTAGCTGTAGTAGATAAGGAAAAGTGTAAGGCTTGTGGTAAGTGTGTTGCTACATGTCCAAGACACCTTATCGAGCTTATTCCATACAAGGCATCTTATGCAGTTAACTGTTCTTCACAGAACAAGGGTAAGGATGTTATGCAGGTATGTTCAGTTGGATGTATCGGCTGTATGTTATGTACAAAGCAGTGCGAGTATGGTGCTATCACTGTAGAGAACAATATCGCACACATTGACCAGTCTAAGTGCGTTGGCTGTGGCAAGTGTGCTGAAAAGTGTCCTAAGAAGATTATTCATAAGCAGAATTAATTGTAGTGTAATCGGGTAAATCAAAATTATAAAAACCGCTGGTGGAAATGTTGGGAATGGCATTTTTGCTGGCGGTTTTTTGTGATGTAGAGGTTGGTAAAGAAGTTTATAGTTTAAAGAGTGTAGATGTAAACCCTGCACAAATATGATAAAATAAAAGTCAAGAGTTTGTATATTTTTTTGAATTGAGGTGATATGTTTGGCTAATCCAAAAGAAGACAATGAAAATAATACGGAATGGATTATTGCGTGTAATCCAGATAAATATGATGTTATTGGAGCCTTTCATGAGTTAGGTTCAATAGATTGGACACAAAGTGCCAACATTGTTGTAGGAGATATTGTTTACATATACGTTTCAAATACGGTTCGCACTATAAAAGTTAAATGTAAAGTAAATGCTGTCAATAAAGCAGTACCAACTATAGATGATAGTAAATTTAATAAGTCAGATGAATTTGATGGCTCAAAGGGGCGATATATGGAGCTGGAAATGATTGAAGAATTTTCAACAGGATTGTTTGAAAAGAGTAGATTAGAACAACATAGTTTTAAATCGCCACTTGGACCAGTGAGAGTATCATCGGAATTAAAAGAGTATTTAGATATTGTTCAGGAATTGCTTCGCGCAGATGAAATGGAACCAGATACTCACGATGCAACATATGAATTAATTAGAGAGGTTATAAATTCATATGAAATAATGGGAGATTTATCTGTATGTGATTATAGGGATTTGGATTTAGTATATCTTATGAGTGTGGGAACCTGGAGACATGGATTTGATTCAAAAAAGAAAACAATAGATGCTAGTCACCTTCCTGATAGCGAAAAAAGCAGATTGAAAAACTTGTTGGATGAACTTGGAGAGAGGGCAAAACGTGGAGAATATGCCAATAATAAGGAAATCAATGCTAACTTTGGTATGTTCGGAACAGGACTTTATACATTTGGACAAAAAACAGATGAGCACTCACCAAAAGACTTTATTCAAATGTGTATTGATATTAAGAACCTTTCTAATGATGAGGAAATATTTAATAGATGTGAACGGACATTAAATGAGGACTTTCATGGAATGCGAGCTGCATCAGCATCTATGATACTTCATTGTTTGAAACCTATGACTTTTCCTATTTTTAATAGTAACATGGGTTTTGACAATATTTATGTGTATTTCAATATTGGTATTAAACGTAAAACAGAACTATGTACATATATCGAAAATGTAAGAATTGTTAAGGCATTTCGTGACAAATATTTTACTGTGAAAAATTATAGGATATTTGATATTGCGGCGTGGGAGATTGGAAAAGCAAGACAACACACTAATATTGACTATTTAGGAGCAACTGATTATTATCCAAGTCTTAATGAATATAATCCTGGGATTACAGCAGAAGAATATGAAAGAATTCTTGATAATGAGAATATTGTAAAACGTGTATGGTTAGACACTCTTTATTATTTGTACATAATGGGTGGAACAGGAAGCTGCAAGCAGATAACAAATAAATATGGAAATAGCGCAGCACATTATAATATGAATACAATAAAAGTGGCTAAGGCAGTGCATAAGGAAACGCAATGCCCATTATGCGTAAGAGAGTCTGGTGAAAATGAATATTGGCCGGTGCTATTCTATGGAAGAGCTTTGGAAGACAGTGATGAAGGCGTATTTAGTTATAAGATGAGGGAGCCTTTGATGGAAGCAATTAAATCGTTAGAAGAAAGAGGTGTGTTTCAGGAAATGAAAGAATTAGATAAAGAGTTTGATAAGAACTTAATATTATATGGTCCCCCTGGAACTGGTAAGACATATAATTCTGTTATATATGCTGTTGCAATTTGTGACGGAAAGCCAGTAGATGAACTTACAGATTACGCTGCAGTTATGTCAAGATATAACGAATTAAAGAAGGCTGGAAGAATATCATTTACTACATTTCATCAGTCATATGGATACGAAGAATTTATAGAGGGGATTAAACCAATTATTGATGAAAATAAGCAGGACATTGGATATACAATAGAACCGGGAGTGTTTAAGAAGTTTTGTGACAATGCGAAAAGTATTACTCGTACAAGTACAGGTATAGAAAGCACGGTAATTGAAGAGAATACAGAGCCATATGTATTTATTATTGATGAAATTAATAGAGGAAATATATCAAAAATATTTGGTGAATTGATTACATTAATTGAAAGTACAAAGAGAGCAGGGATGCCTGAAGCAGCATCAGCTATACTGCCGTATTCGGGTGATGAATTTAGTGTGCCATCTAATGTATATATTTTAGGAACAATGAATACAGCCGATAGATCTATTGCGTTGATGGATACAGCTCTTCGGAGAAGATTTCAGTTTGTTGAGATGATGCCAGACTCTGATGTACTTAGAAAAATTCATGCAGATAAGGTAGAGGATTTAGATGTGGCAGCAATGCTTGATAAAATTAATGAAAGAATCGAGTACTTATATGACAGGGAGCACACTATTGGACACGCTTTCTTTACTGACCTCAAAGATGATGCAACACTTGTAAAGTTACAGTCTATTTTTGAAAAGTCTGTAATTCCATTATTGCAGGAATATTTCTATGAAGATTATCAGAAGATACAGCTTGTCCTGGGGGATAATGCAAAGAGCGATGACAGCTTGAAATTTATTATTGATGAAAAAGTTATAGCAAAGAATATTTTTAAAGGAAATGTGGAAGATGTTATCGATCTTCCGGAAAAGAAATATTCAATCAATTCTAAAGCATTTGAAAATATTAATAGTTATAAAGAAATTTTGTGAAGTGTGGTGATAACGTGGATAAACCATTTGAGGTGAAAGAATTTGATACTATTATTTGTAATGAGGATTATAAAGATGATGAAAAATACAAGTATCTGAATCAGAAGGAGTTTGATAATCTGGTAGCGTTTATCCATGAATTTACTGGAGATGCGGATAGTGCAGATGCACTTGATTTTATGAAAATTGGTTACAGGCGTAATGTCGGAGAAGTCGTTACTATAAAAAATTACGTTGGGTTAATTCAGCTTAAGAATGGTTTTCAAATTCAAGTGCTTCCTAAGATAGCTTTTGGAGAGGAAGATGAAGCAAATGTGAAAACAAAGAAAGTATTTCTTAAGATGCTTTGCAGTATGAAAGATTTTCCTTGTAAAGTGTTCAATGAATCTTCTTTAAATGTAGCTCAGATGAATTTGTATGAACTGTTTATTAATATGTATCTACAGGAAGTAAGACAACTGGTAAAGCGGGGGATAAAGTTGAATTATGTTGAACAGGAAGATAACTTACGTTATTATAAGGGAAAATTACTTGTAAGCGAGAATGTGAGAGTAAATTTAGCACATAAAGAGCGTTTTTACGTTTCCTATGAAGAATTTCATCCAAATCGTGCAGAAAACCGTCTTGTAAAGGCTACACTCGCAAAGTTGCAGAGATTAACAATAAGTGCAGAAAATTCAAAAGAAATAAGACAGTTACTAACAGCATTTGAAATGGTAGATGCTTCTGTCAATTATACAAAGGATTTCTCACAGGTTGTAATTAACAGAAATACAAAGGACTACGAAGTGCTAATGCAGTGGTCAAAAGTGTTTTTGATGAATAAAAGTTTTACAACATTTTCAGGAAGTACAACATCAAGAGCATTGTTATTCCCGATGGAATCAATATATGAGAGTTATGTTGCACAGCAAATGAAGAAAGTAATGAGCCCAGAAGGCTGGGATGTTTCATATCAGGATAGGGGACAATATCTTTTCGTGGAACCGAGGAGGCAGTTTGCCCTTAGACCAGATATTGTAATGAAAAAAGGTGAACGCATAGTAATTTTAGATACTAAATGGAAAAGCTTGATTAATAATGAAAAAAATAATTATGGCATTTCACAACAAGATATGTATCAGATGTATGCTTATTCTAAGAAATATGGTACTTCTGAGATATGGCTTTTATATCCAGTAAATGATGAAATGAGAAATCATAAGCCTATCCGGTTTGAAAGTGGAGATGGAACTACAGTAAATTTATATTTTATAGATGTTGATAAAATAGAGGATAGTTTGCAGGAGTTAAGGGATACATTAGAAGTAGGTGAAAAAGGGGATTTTAGATGAAAAATAATAATTTGCGTTGATTTTTTAATTAAGTTGAGTATATTTCCACGTTGTTATGGATATCTTAACTGGGTATCGATGCTGATAACCAGCATAAAACTCTTTTTATTAAAAGTAATTCTTAAGGAGTGTGGTTTAAGTATCGCACTCCTTTTTACGAATGATTAAGTTTATAATAAAGATAGCCTTTAAAAATTACCCAATATCATATATAATGTTATTTACTGAGCTTAAATCAAGTATAACAGAATAGCTAAGAGAGGTATTACAAAATGGAAATTTATGAAATGATAGACCTACAGGACTGTCCAAGATGTTTAGGACCTTCGTTATTAGAGGAAGTAGACCATGGTTTTTATGTAACTTGCCTGGATTGTGGATGTCAGTCAGCAACATTCAGATATAATAATGACGAAGACAAGCTTGAAGCTGCGAAGAAGACAGCTGAGTTATGGAATACTGGCAAGGTAATCTATACAGGTTATGGAGATTAATAATATATGTATGTATAGTTTTGAAGTATGACATATATGTTTGTGTACAATGTTATTATAATTAATGTATAGATGGGAATGTGTATAATAATCCCGAATGTGATATATAAGATAGGAGAGTTAAACAATGAAGAGTCAGGAAGAACTTTTTAATATGACAGTTATGGAATTAAGAGAGTATATGAATTCGCTTTCTAATGAAGAAATAAAGCAGGCGGCTGAGATGTTTGAATATGATGAGCACGAAAGAGATCCACTTACACTTCTTTCAGCACCTAAGCTTTTTGAGTATATGAAATATGCAAATGGAGCAGTAGATATTGATTTTGGTGAATAATGCTATAATGAGGGAGTGTGATTAATAGTCACGCTCTTTTATTTATGTTGGGAGGCATTTTTATGACACACGAACAATTTGAAAAGGCGGCTGATTACTGGAAGAATAAGGGAATTACAGCAATTCCCAAAGAAGAGCTTAAAAAAGCGGTTGAAGAATATATAGCTGCTAACAATACCTGTGCGCTTGCAACAGGAACTGGCGATTATGTAAGATGTACGCCGATTGAGTACAGTTATCATAATGATAAGTTCTGGATGTTTTCAGAAGGTGGAGAGAAATTTATAGGTCTTGAGAAGAATGAAAATGTATGTTTGGCTATTTTCGATAAATATGATGGATTTGGCAGGCTTAAGAGCATACAGGTTATGGGAAAAGCCGAACTGATAGAACCATTTTCTGATAAATATAATGAACACGCAAAAATTAAGAAAATACCGATAGAGGCGTTAAAGAAAATGGAGTCGCCGCTTAATCTCATCTGTGTAACACCAGTGAAAATGGATGTATTATTTTCTGATTTTAAGAAAGAGGGATATAGCAGCAGACAGATTTTAGAGTGAATTTAAAAGAAAAAAGAGGTAATATAACTTATGGAAGTAAAAGAGTGGCCATATAAAGAATACCATTCTTTTGATAAGCCAGTAGACGGAGTTACAAGAATTCCTACAAGCGGAGATGAGAGAAGGGAACTTATATATATTCAAATGTGGAATATGCGCATATAAATGGTACGACACTGCATTTGCAGATTATCACACCACAGACAAGAATCCTGAGTTATGCAGAGCTATGTCGGTTGAGTGTAATATAAGTGAAAATGTTTCATTGCCACCAATATTAATGTTTCACGGAACAAAAGACCGTACAATAAATCCAAAGGTCAGTGTTGTTGTATATGAGGCTTTAAAGAAATATAATAAAGATGTGAAGTTATATTTGCTTGAGGGAGCTGACCACGGTGGAAGTGAATTCTTTAGTGATAATGTGTTGGATATTATTGAAGAATTTTTGCAAAAGATTATATCAGCTAGTTAGAATGATAAGTTGTTTTAAAATGTGTAATAAAATGAATTTTTACACTGACATCATAAATATGAAAATACTGGGCGGTAAAATATATGGGAAATGAATCTGGAGAATGGATTATGCACGGACTTGAGTGGGACAATCCAGCGTGTATACATACAGTTGAGAAAGCAATCGAACACATTAATGATGTAGGTTTTCTGCCTTTATTTAAGAATGAAATAGAAGGATTTTCACTGGAAGAATGGACAGCACCTGAGTACTGGTGGTGTGATGATGAATTATATGACCCGTGGTTGTGGCGTGCGGTTATAGCAAGACAGCACGATATAATCTATGGAAAGTTTTTCGGAAAGAAGGCAGGTTTTGTATCAAGAAAATGGGTTCCTGCATTTGCAAATTACAGGCGTGACGGATACGATTTTGATGCGTTATATGAGGATGGAAAAGCACCGCTTAAATATAAAAAGATTATGAAGCATTTTATGGAAGAAAATGCAGATAACGAAATATTTTCTAATGAGTTAAAGAAACAGGCTGGCTACGGCAAAGATGGTGAAAAAGGATTTGATGGCGCAGTTGCTAATCTTATGATGCAGATGTATATATGTAACTGCGATTTTAGGAAGCGTATTAATAAAAGTGGTGAAGAATATGGCTGGGATGTGGCTGTTTATTCATCAATAGAGCATATCTATGGTTATGATTATGTTACCTCTGATTATAAGGAAAAGCCGGAAGCTTCGTGGCAGAAAATAGTTTCACATATGAACATATTGTATTCGTCTGCGACTGAAAAGCAGATTAAGAAGATATTGAAGTAAAATTATCAAAAAATATTTGAAATAAATCATAGTTTATTGTTTTTGCTGTTTTATCAGCAGTATACACTTGATACAAAATTTTATTAAAAATGGCGTATAAAAGAGAATTGGTGTGAAAATAGATTTTTCACACGTGAGATTTATGTGTGTGTGCACTTGACACAAACTCGTTATGTACAAAAATATGCGTAGAAATGAGGATTATTATGGAATTACAGGAAGTATTGAATAGCAGAAGAAGTATGAGAAGTTACGATGCTGAAAAGAAAGTTACAAAAGAGCAGCTTGAAACTATTATAAATGCGGCCATATTAGCACCTTCGTGGAAGAATTTGCAGATATCTAGATATTACTGCATATTATCAGACGACAAAATTGAAGAATTCAGACATAAGTGTCTGCCAGAATTCAATCAGAACAATTCAGAGGGAGCAGCTCTTGTTGTAACAACATTTGTAAAGAACTGCGTTGGATTTGACAGATTATCAGGTGAGCCAGTTAATGAATGTGCCAACGGCTGGGGCTATTATGACCTTGGACTGCAAAACGAGAATTTCGTTCTTAAAGCTAAAGAATTAGGACTTGATACACTGATTATGGGAGTTCGTGATGGTGAGGCAATAAGAGAGTTCTTTAATCTGCCAGAAAATGAGCAGTCAGTTTCAGTTATTGCAGTTGGATATGGAACAAAGGATGCGCAGATGCCTAAGAGAAAGAGTGTTTCGGATATAGCGAAATTTTATTAAAATAGTAAGCAAAAAATATATAGAGAATGTGAGTGATAAATCATATGGGTTTGTTTAAAAAGAAGGCAAAAGTGTATTCATATGATAAAGAGCATATGAAACCGGTAATTAAAACCAGCATATGTACGGGTGAACAGGTGGCTGGATTTAAGGATATTCATACTGGCAAAATAGAAGATATTATGCTTGTAAAAACGTCAGCAGATATCGAAAAATTTAAAGAAATGTATGGAATAGAAGGCAATATTGACAAAGAATATTAGGATTAAAATGTCGGTGGAAGAAGGATATAATTATGGTTAAGAAAATTGTAAAAGGAAAGCAGATATTTGCAAGAAAGGCACAGCCTGCGACAGAAGCGGACAAGCAGGTTGTGACAGATTTAATAGATACTTTAAGAGCAAACAGGGAAATATGTGTTGGGATGGCTGCCAATATGATAGGTGTGAATAAGTCAATAATAGCAGTGGCAGCAGATCCATTTCAGTTTGCAATGATTAATCCTGTTATAACTAAAAAGTCAGGTGAATATAAGACGGAGGAGGGCTGTTTATCATTAGATGGTGCCAGACCCTGCATAAGATATGAGGAGATAGAGGTTGACTATCTTGACAGTAATTTTAAGCCACAACACGGGAAGTATAGCGGGTTTACGGCACAAGTGATACAGCACGAGATAGACCATTGTTGTGGGGTGGTAATATAATTAGGAATAAGTTATAAAAGATTGTTTTTCATGCAGTGTTCACCTCCATAAGGAAGTGTAACAATACACCTAAAAATATAAAATAAGAATGTAGGTTTTCTGACATTTTTATATGCCATATTTCCTACATTCTTATATTAGCATTTGCAACTGGGTAGCCAACGCATAAAATCTTACGGAAATTTCTTATCAGTATATGTCCCGCACAATATAAAAAATCTGCTGAACAGCTATTTGTATCATCTCAGGCATTAAGCAAAGTTATTAAGAAAATTGAAAATGAATTAGATATATTACTTTTTACAAGAACAAGTCAGGGACTTATGCACTAAAGAAGTTTATCTGATATCAAAAAAAGGAATAACTAAATCAAAAGAAAGCATATGTTTTTTTAGTTATTTATCAGAATGGTTATTGACGGAGCAACATTTTTCAGAGCATTGTTATATTGAAAATATCCCTCAAATAGAGTATCATAAAATGAAGTTAGATACAACTAACAAATGCAGCTTGAAAAGGAGTGAAGTATATGAACATTACAGTTATAATTACAGAACGCAGGATTAATCAAACATAAATTAATAATGACATTTGTTTAAATGAGGAGGGCTGAATATGACTAACGAAGAATATAAGAAGCTGTCAATTGATGGATTTACAAAAGTGGCAGAAAAATATCCAGACCGCCATTACACAGGACTTGATTTAACACCAGCGATGATAGAACAGGCAAGGAAGAAGAATATTCCTAATGCAGAATTTGTTGTTGGTGATTGTGAGAATTTTCCTTTTGATGAAAATGCTTTTGACGTAATAATATGTTCCAACAGTTTCCACCATTATCCTAATCCACAGGCATTTTTTGACAGCGTGAAAAGATGTCTTCGTCCGGGAGGAAGATTAATACTTAGAGATGTGACAAGTGACAACAGGCTGCTTTTGTGGTTTATGGATAATATAGAGCTTCCTATTGCTAATATGCTGGGACACGGCGATGTAAGGGCTGCCAGAAGAAAAACAGTTATGGAGTGCTGCAAAAAGGCAGGTCTTAAGGTGGAAAAGTTCGAGATACGTAAAGGTATGAGAATGCACTGCGTTATAAGAAAAGCTTAAGGAGTATATGGTATGAAAGAGAAAGTAAAGATAACCGGTGTTCCTGAAACAATGATTCAGACATTATATGCAAGGGCGAAGGAAACCCAAAAGAATAATGCCAAAATCAAAGATGACATAGCTGTAGGGATAGTGGAAAAGCTTGATTACGATTTTTCCAAAGCAGATAATGATAAGACTATGGCTAGTGGTGTGATTGCAAGAACTATTGTACTTGATAAGATGGTAGGGGAATATCTGGATACTCATTCTGATACGGTTGTTGTCAATATTGGCTGTGGAATGGACACAAGATGTTATCGTATGCAGGGAAAATATAAGCACTGGTACAATATTGATTTGCCAGAAACAATTGAGATAAGAAAGCGTTTTCTGACAGAAAATGGTCCTGTATACCAGATTGCCAAGTCTGCAATGGACATTTCATATACAGATGATATTGAATATAATAAAGAAAATGTGCTTGTAATCATAGAAGGTTTGTCAATGTATTTACACGAGAATGACATAAGACAGATATTTTCGATTATAGAAAAAGCCTTTAATAAGTCAACAGTAATGATCGAAACTATGTCACCATTCTTTGTAAAGCATATGAAGGAAAAATCGATAGAAGGAAGTAATGCCAAGTTTAGCTGGGGGGTTAAAAATGGAAAAGATCTACAGCAGATTGTGCCAGCATTTAACTGGAAGCGTGATGTAAGTCTGGTCGAGGGTATGAAAGAGATTATGCCTGTTTATAATGTGCTTGGAATAATTCCCGCAGTGTGCGGTATGTCTAATAAAATAGTGGTTATGGAAAGATAGTTGATTTTTTTGAATAAATCAGACATAATTAATATGACAAATATGTAAATAACAGGTGTAAGATTAATAATGATTGATAACATAGAATATTATATGGAATATCTTGACGGGCTGACTAAGGATATGCCAGAGGAGTTTGTAAAGCTTGCACAGGTATTTGAACTTAGTGTGTTCGAGCCTGTTTATATGGAAGGCGAAGATGATATATACGCAGCTTATCTTATGAATGATTCAGTCGAAAGTTATTTTGTTTTTGAGAACTCTATAATGACAGGAGAATATAAGAATATTGACTGCGAACAGGTAGCTGGAATAGAAACACTTAGCGACGGATATATGCTTATAGTTAATCAGGGCGGCGAGAATATATTTACAATAAGATTTAATAAGCTAGGTATTAAGACTACATATTTTAATTATGGCAGTATGGGACATTTTTGGGTTAAGGGATATGAGTATTTAAGACAACTGGAGTATCAGCTTGCAGATGTCAGGGATAAATACAGATATCTTGGAAGCTCGTCTTGTACCAGTAAGGAGCTTATATTTATGCAGCTTGCAGATTTTCCACCTATTAAGAAGTATAAATCAGTGCCAGAAGCTTATTATGTGCCATATCCCGATGCAGTTTATTCTGAGGCAGTGAATTATCTTATAGATATGGCAGTGAGTGTTGGCGATAAACGTATGGCAGGTATGCTTAAATGCTATTTGAATAAACCGGACATAATTAAGTGTAATATTATTGCGGCTATGTTTCATAGAAAGGCACATAGCAGATTTATAGATAAGCTTATTATGGATGTGCGGAACGAAGCTGACAATTATGTCAAAAGGACGTTTAACAGTGACGAGGAAGCACAGTATAAGATAGTTCATAATAAGGCTCTTAAGGCACTGGATAGATACAAAGAAGCAGGATATGAGTGTCTGTTATACAGGGAAGAACCATTTATGTATTCCAAGGACTCAATTACATATAAAGAACACATATTAGTGTTTAGAAATGGTCGTATTAATAGAAAATGTGATATATATACATATGAAGCATAGTATATAAATATAATATATAAGTGAAATTTATACTGTTCCACAATATATTTTAATAAAATTTACTGCATATATAATGAATATTGAGAAAAATATGTCATTCGCGCAAGAAAAATGTCATTTCGCGCAGATGGCATTTTTTTTGTGTTTTTTTATTGTATAATAATGCCAACATATAAAGCTTTCGTAATATTTTTAAAGACTGCATACGTTTTTATTGCAGGGAAAGTACGATAAGAGAAAGGAGAGTTTATGAAATATTTGAAAAAAATAATAGCAGTGGTATTAGCTGCAGGTATGATTATCTCCAATGCACCTGTGGCAGGTTCGGCTGCAAACCAGAACAGCAGGGCATCTAAGAGAACTTATAATTGGTATGATAAGTGTGCTGACGATATTGATGAGAATTATACTTATGAAGGTTCAGACCTTGGGATAGAGGCTACTGAAGATTATACAACTTTTAAAATATGGGCACCAAGTGCAAGGTATATAAAAGTTAATATTTACAGAAAAGGTGTGAATGATGACGATGAGTCATCTAAAGTTGGATCATTTACATTGGAAAAAATGTTCGCTAATGGAAATAGAGATGTGTGGACAGGTGTATGGACATTAACACTTATAGGAGACTGGAGAGGATTCTATTACAATTATACAATTTCTACGACAAACATAACTGGTGCACACGATACAAAATATCAGGTTGCAGACCCATACTCAGTGGCTGTAAGTGCAGATGGCAAGCGTTCTTATATTATAGATCCGGATATGGTATCTCCTGATGGATGGGAGAATGATAAGCATATATATGTAGATACAGCCAAAGCTAATAATGTATACAAAGTAAGTATTAAAGATTTTTCAACAGATACATCATCAGGTACGACATCAAATGGCAAATACAGTGCATTTACAGAAAAAGGTGCAACTGTAAATAATGCAGGTGAATTGTCATCAGGTATTGATTATCTTAAAGAATTAGGTGTTACAACCGTACAACTTGCACCATTTTCAGATTATGCTTCTGATGATGAATATGTAGTTGCGAATTTTAATGCACCGGAGCCGGATTATGCTTCTGATGCATCAAATAGTGAAGCAATAATAAAAGAATGTAAAGCAATGATTCAGGCACTTCATAACGCGGGAATTTCAGTTGTAATGGAAATGCCATATACGCATACGGTTACACCAACAGAGTCTGTATTTGAAAAAGTAGTTCCTGGTTATTATTACAGACATAATACGAATGGAACTTATTACACTACAACTGATTATGACAATGAGTGTGCCACGGAGCGTGCAATGTATCGTAAATATGTTGAAAATTCCATGAAATACTGGGCAGAGGTATATCATATAGATGGATTTTCAATAGATTTAGTTGACTGCTTTGACACAAAAGCATATCATTCAAGACTGGATAAATGGTTAGATGAAGTAAAAGAAAATGTTGCAAAGACAGATCCCAGACTTGTTATATGGGGCGATAATTATACCAAGACAGATAGACAGAATAAGACATCTATATATGATAATATAATTAGTTCTATTAATGGAAGCACATATGGAGCAAGAAATGAAAAAGCAATAAAAATGTATAAACAGCAGGCTGCAATGAAATATGCAACACCAGGAATATTATATATGGATGCAGGAGAAGAAATGTGCAGTAGTGTTGAAGGAACAACACAGCAGGACAAGTCAGTGCTTGAATGGCAGAAATGTATAGATTATACAGATGTAGTATCTTATTATAGAGGTCTTATGGATATTAGAAAAGCCTTTTCACCACTTGCCGATAGTCAGAATATTAGTAACAATAAAGAAGCTTATGTACTGACTAATACAACAGAAGGTGAATGGAGCACTATGGCAGTATTGAATAATGATACAGCTGATGATAAAGAGATTGCAATTCCAGCTTCAAGAGAGGCCGCAGACTGGGTGATTATTGCTAATGGGGAAAGTGCCGGTTTAGTATCACTTGGTGAAGTCAGTGGTTCGACTGTAAAAGTGCCGGCGTATACGACAATGATTCTTGTAGACAAGGAGAGTTCATTGCAGGTATCAGTGCCAGAAGAAAAAGGAAGAGTAATTATTGATTATCTGAGGACAGATGGTTATGGTAATAGCAGTTTTGAGACACCATTAAGAGAGTCGATTACGCTATATGGTACAGTAGGAACAGGGTTTGTTGTGCCACAGAATCTTAATATTTCATCTTATTATGATCTTATTAATGCGGAATATGGCAAAAAGGGTATATTTGAATCAGGTACAATCAGGCTGCGATATTATTATAGTGCTAAATATAAGCCAGATCGTTTGGTAGATGGAATTATTAATGATGGTCATTATTGTGAAGAAGTACGATTCAAAGTAACTGATCCGGCTTATACAGAGGTAAGAGTTGATGATAAGAAGCTGACACCAGATAGTAATGGTTATTATACTGTCTCATATGCTGATAAAGAACAGACTATTAAATTAATAGATAATAATGGCTGTAATGTGCAGCTTTATATAAAGGTACTGGAAAATCATATACCTAACAATAACGATTGTACTAAAGATTCTGTTTGTACTATCTGTGGCAAGGTATTTCCTGCACAGACAAGTCATAAGTACAGTGATAGCTGGTCAAAAGATGATACTTACCATTGGAAAGTATGTGAGAATGATGGCTGTGAAGTAACAAGTACTAAGACAGAGCATAGTGGTACAGACGATGGAGATTGTACAACACCTGTAATATGTGAATGTGGACAGATTGTTACAGCGGCTAAAGCAGAACATACTTATGGTGAGGGAAGTCTAATGGTGATGGCACACATACAAGAAAGTGTACAATACAGGGCTGTACAGCAGAAGAAACTAAGGATTGTGAAGGCGGAGAAGCAACATGTACTAAAAAAGCTGTATGTACATATTGTAATTCAGAATATGGTGCGTTAAATCCATCTAACCACAGTGGAAGTGTTGAATGGGTGCAGACGGAGGGTACACACCAGAAGAAATATGAATGTTGTGGTGCTGAATATGAAGCTGTTGAAAGTCATAAGTGGGAAAATGGACATTGCAGTGTATGTGGATATGGCTGTGAACATACAGGTGGAGAGGCAACCTGTACAGAAAAAGCAGTCTGTGCTATTTGTAAGCTTCCTTATGGAAAAGTAGATGCCAATAATCATACTGGAACGGAGGAATATATTAAGACATCAACAACACACGAGAAGAAATATACCTGCTGTGGTAAAGTAACATTAGTTAAAGAAAATCATAAGTGGAAAGACGGTGTATGCGAAATCTGTGATTATAAATGTGTACATACAGGAGGGGAAGCTAATTGTACAAGTGGTGCAATATGTGAAAACTGTGGTATGGAATACACAGATAAAGAGCCTTCAAAGCATACAGGAAATCCAGAGTGGGTGCAGACCGAAGATACACACAAGAAAGCCTATGATTGTTGTGGCTTAGAGGTATCAGCAAGTGAGGAACATATCTGGGAGGCAGGAGTATGCAAGATATGTGCTTATCACTGCCATCATACAGGTGGAGAGGCAACTTGTATACAGAAAGCACAGTGTATAATCTGTAATGAGGAATATGGAACATATAATCTTGGTGTGCATAAAGGCTTAAAGTTAGTAGAAGCAAAGGCGGCAACTAAGGCAGAAGAAGGTAATATTGAATACTGGCATTGTGAAGATTGTGACAGATATTATGTAGAAGACAATGGCTATGTCGAGATAAAGAAAGCAGATACAGTAATTGCGAAGGTATCTGATAATGATAATTCAAATGGAGCAGGCTCAGGTGATGTGGTTGACAATGGTACAGGAGCAGGCTCAGGTGATGCAGGTTCGAATGATACAGGAGCAGGCTCAGGTGATGCAGGTTCGAATGATACAGGAGCAGGCTCAGGCAGTGCTGGTGCTAATGATACCGCTGCAGAAGTGAAAGAAACCCCGGATACAGCTGACAATAACAGTATATTTGTATGGCTTCTTATGTTATCTGTTGGAGGAATGACAGTATGTATGGCTATTAGCAGTAAGAAAAGGAGAACTAACGGATAATAATAAAAAATAACAGAAAGAAAAGCTGACAAATAATATCAAACAGAATATTATGATTGGCAGAATATATTCAGAGGCAGTATATTCAGGTGTTTATAATAATATAGTTTTAATGGCGTGTGAAAAATAGAAATTTTTCACACGTCTTTTTTATATTATAAGGTATAGTATATGAGTGAGAATATAAGAATATAAAATAAATTAAAAAAATTGATTGACATGTCAGCACTAACATGTTAGTATGATGACATCAAAGTAATTATGCAGCATAATATTTATAGATAATTGGTGTACGAATTAATTAATAATACGAAGTACATCTATAATAAAGTGATTTTTTGATTATATTTTAATTTAAGGAGGATTTAGCATTATGGATATGACATTAAGATGGTATGGACCAGGTTATGACAGTGTAACACTTAAACAGATAAGACAGATACCTGGAGTTAAGAATGTTATTACAACACTATTTGGAAAGCAGGCGGGAGAGTTATGGCTGCCTGAGGAGATAGCTGAGCTTAAGAAGGTAGTATGTGATGCTGGTCTTGGAATAGCTGGTATTGAGTCTGTTAATGTATCAGATGATATTAAGATAGGTACAGCTAAGAGAGATGAACATATTGATAATTATATTAAGACATTACAGGCTCTTGGCGAAGCTGACATCCATATGGTATGTTACAACTTTATGCCAGTGTTTGACTGGACACGTTCTGAGCTTGCAAGAGTAAGGAAAGATGGTTCAACAGTTCTTGCTTATAATCAGGATACTGTAGATATGATTGATCCTGAACATATGAAAGAGTCAGTTGAGAAGATGTCTAATGGTTTTGTTATGCCGGGATGGGAGCCGGAAAGACTTGACAGATTAAAAGAACTTTTTGAAATGTATAGTGATGTGGATGCAGAAAAGCTGTTTAATAATCTTGTATATTTCCTTGAAGCAATCGGACCTGTATGTGAAAAATATGATATAAAGATGGGTATTCATCCAGATGACCCAGCATGGCCAATATTCGGATTGCCAAGAATTATGACAGGTAAGGACTCAGTTACAAGACTTCTTGATGCTGTTGATAAGCCTTATAATGGAATTACGTTGTGTACAGGTTCATTTGGTTCTAACCAGAACAATGATTTATGTGAGATTATTAAGGCCTGCAGAGGCAGAATTCCATTTGCACATGTAAGAAATCTTAAGTACAACTCTCCAAGAGATTTTGAAGAGGCAGCACATTTATCATCTGATGGATCTATAGATATGTATAAGATTATGAAGACTTTATATGATACAGGCTTTGACGGAGTCATAAGACCAGACCACGGAAGAATGATATGGGATGAGGTTGCTATGCCAGGATATGGTCTTTATGACAGAGCATTAGGTGCCACATATCTTAATGGTCTGTGGGAGGCTATAGATAAGTCAGCCAAATAAATTTTGTATGGGAATATGGTTTTATATATGAATATGTATATAGGAATGGAGGATTAGCATGAAACTTTCAATACAAGGTATTAAAGATAAAGAAGCATGGGAGAAGGCTGGAATAAAGCTTCCATCATATGATGTTGAAAAAGTTGCAACAGCTACAAAGGAAGCACCTGTATGGGTTCATTTCGGAATAGGCAACATTTTCAGAATATTTATAGGTGGAATAGCAGACTCATTATTAGAGCAGGGATTGTCAGATAAAGGAATTACATGTGTTGAAACATTTGATTATGATGTAGTTGATAAGATATACAAGCCATTCGACAATCTTGTTATGGCAGTTACATTAAAGGAAGATGGAAGCACTGATAAGAAAGTATTAGGTTCACTTACAGAGGCTGTTAAGGCACAGTCATCAGTAGATGCTGAGTGGTCAAGATTGAAGAAAATATTTGCAAGTCCACAGCTTCAGATGGTTTCATTTACAATAACAGAAAAAGGATATGCACTTCGAGATGCAAAGGGAGAGTATTTTCCATTTATCAGAAGTGATATAGATAATGGTCCTGATAAGGCATCATCAGCTATGGCAGTTGTGTCAGCACTTTTATATGAAAGATTTAATACATGTAAGGCACCTTTAGCAGTTGTGTCTATGGATAACTGCTCACATAATGGTGAAAAGTTAAGAAATTCAATAACAGATATGGTAGGCGAATGGCAGAAAAAAGGTTTTGTTAGCGAAGATTTTGTACAATATGTCAATGATGAAAATACAATATCTTTCCCATGGTCTATGATAGATAAGATTACTCCAAGACCAGCAGATACTGTGGCTGAGTCGTTAAAAGAAGCCGGGGTTGAAGATATGGACCCTGTTATTACATCAAAGAGAACTTATATAGCTCCATTTGTTAATGCAGAAGGACCACAGTATCTTGTTATAGAGGATAGATTTCCGAATGGAAGACCACAGCTTGAAAAGGCAGGAGTATATATGACGGACAGGGATACAGTTAACAAGGTGGAGAGAATGAAGGTTACAACCTGTCTTAATCCATTGCATACAGCACTTGCAGTATATGGCTGCGTATTAGGCTATGACCTTATAGCTGATGAGATGAAGGATAAGGAACTTTCAGAGCTTGTAAAAAGAATAGGGCTTGTTGAGGGTATGCCTGTTGTTACTAATCCTGGTATTATAGCCCCAGAGAAGTTTGCAGATGAAGTTATAAATGTGCGTATACCTAATCCATTTATGCCTGATACACCTCAAAGAATTGCAACAGATACATCTCAGAAGGTTGGCATAAGATATGGTGAAACTATAAAGTCATATGTTGCCAAGGATGGAAGTGCCAGAGCACTAACTGCCATTCCGCTTGCGATTGCAGGCTGGTGCAGGTATCTTCTTGGCATTGATGATAATGGTGAAGCTTTTGAATTATCCCCAGACCCTATGGCTGATGAATTGAAATGTCAGCTGGATGGTATCGTATGGGGTGAGTCATCATCTTACACGGGTCAGCTTAAGAACTTATTGTCAAATGCTAATATATTTGGTATAAATTTATATGAAGCAGGAATTGGTGATAAGATTGAAGAAATGTTTGTCGAAGAAATATCAGGAAAAGGTGCTATAAGAGAAACGCTTAAGAAATACCTTTAATGTGATGCAGATGTTATAATATACGTTTGACATGCTTATCTTATATATAATATAAACATATTGTGCCGTTCAGAGCTGTAGAGATTATGCAGGATATTGGTTCTGGACGGCTTTTGCTGTTTATTTTATTAATTGTTTTATATTTTTATATTAATGGCAGATTGCTGTTATATATAGAAAGGCTGTAATTTTATGGAAAAATCATTAAATGAAGAAACATATGAAAAATTAAAATACGATATAATGAATTTTGAAGTTTTGCCAGGAGATTCTATAAGTGCCCAGAAGATTGCATTAAGATATAATGTATCAAGGACACCTGCAAGAGAGGCAATAGTTAATCTTGAGAAAGAAGGACTTTTAAAGGTTATACCTCAGTCTGGAACGTATGTAGCCTGTATTAATTGTAAGCGTTCAGAGCAGGAATGGTTTGTCAGAAAGAGTCTTGAGATTGGGATGGTTGATGCAATTTTTAAAAATGCAAGTGCTGATATGCTTGATAAGATGGCAGGGCTTAATAATCGACTTATTAATTATGACGAAGAAACAGAAAGTATTCCAAGAATAGAGATAGATAATGAATTTCATCAATTAATATATGAATGTTCCGGCGAACAGCTTGCGAAGAATATAATAAAGACACAGATGAGCCATTACAACAGAATTAGATATCTTGCAGAGTTAAATAAAAACATAAGCGTAAAGACTAATGATGAGCATAATATGCTTATTGATGCGATAAGGAATAAAGATAAGAGAATGTATCTTCGCGTTATAAAAGCACATATAAGCAGAATATTTAATGAACTTGATAAGCTTAAGGGAATATATCCGGAATATTTTGAAAAAAATTGAAGTAGATGAAAGAAATTCCCCTTATATCCGCATATTTTTGTATTATTATATTAAAAAGATAAAAATGACTGACGTAATATACTATCATTACGTCAGCCTTTTTTAATTTATAGCTTATTTGTGTTGTATCATTTCGCGGTATTGCGTAGGAGTCATATTTTTAAGCTTTTTAAAAAGCTTGGTAAAGTAGTTCACATCGTTAATGCCACATTGTGCGGCAATATCCTGAATAGCAGACTGTGTTGTGTTGAGCAGATATATTGCATGCTCTATTCTTTTATTGTTGACGAAGTTCGTAAGAGTCACTCCGGTTTCTTTTTTAAAGAGCGTTGATAAATAACTACTGTTTAACATAAACTCTTCTGATAAAGCGTTAAGGCTTAAATCAGCTGTGAGATTGAAGGATATATAGTTGATTATATTCTGTATAGGCTTGCTATATGTCCGTAATGAGTGTGACTGGACAAGAAGACAGTATTTTCTTGTTATTTCATTTTCTAATACTTCAAGCTGTGCGATTGATGTGCAGTCTTCAATTTTAATTGCAAATTTGCGCGATATTTCATCAAGATGTACCGGATGTATATATGCAGTCTGTGCAGCTTTACGGCAGATTGTATTTAATATAATCATAAAGTTCTTTCTGTCACGTATAGAGTCAGATAAGCGTGGCTTTATATCAGAAGAGTTAAGACGCTCCATATTTTCAATAGACTTATAATCTCCATGTGCTATACATTCCATAAGAAATGCTTCATTTTTATAGCGGGTTTCCAGAGCTTCGACAGATTTTTTTGTAGGCTCAGGTGCTTCTTCTTTATACATATACTGGGTTAAATTCTTATTAAGTATATGTTTTTTTTCAATAGTATAATTATTACCCCAAAGCCTGCTGCAAAGACAGCTTATAATAGCTGTAATACATCGTTCATCAGCAAATACTGGAAGAGCAGAGTAGTACAGCTGCATAAACTCATTATACTGCACAGGAACTGAATTGTAAGAACATAAGTCAAGTATTCTCTGGTTAGTGAATCGTTCATATGAGAATGGACCTGCTATGAATATTCTTGTGCTGTCCGGAAGCTTAATATGTATATATTCACATGAAAAGCTGTCATGTATAAATAATGCAGTATTATCCCTGTTATAGGAGCTGATGAACTGGCTGAAGTTTTCTTGATTATTCATATAAGTATTCTGGGTGAAAATGTTATTTCTAAGTCCACCATCAATTTGATTATCCCATGTGTAAGGAGCGTCAATAATATAGGATGGAATTTTTATTTGCGATAAAAGTTCGATTGTATAATCTAAATATATTTTGTATTCCATATATATTCCCCCCAAAGCTATATTTTTACATTATATTTACATATTATAGCATAAGTTGTATAAAATATTATCTATTAATTATTATTTTTAAAATAATTTTTAAAATTATGATATGTGCATAAAACAAAAATTTATATCTGTAACAATTATAAACTTTAAAACTAGCATGTCTCAAATGTAATCACTAACATGTTAATATGAGCACAACTGACATGTTAGTACAATTTAATTATACAATAGTATAATTTTTAGTGTGAAAATTGTACAGGTAAAAATTATACTATAAAGACTAAATTTAGTAATAACTGTTAATAATTAAAAAGGGTATTATAAAACCATAGAAAACAACAGCACAACGAAATGCAGAACAATATTTAAGGACGTCTTTAAAGAAACTATTTAACAATTAATGATGAATACAAAATATATTTCGCATAAGAATGGAGGATATACAATGAAAGAAACTAATGGAAAGGTAAAGCCTTTCGGTATAAAAGATAAGCTGGGCTATATGTTTGGCGATTTTGGTAATGATTTTACATTTTTGTTATCAGCAATGTTTTTACTTAAGTTCTATACAGATGTTATGGGAGTTTCAGCAGCACTTGTAGGACTTATGATGATGGCAGCAAGATTCGTCGATGCCATAACAGATGTAACAATGGGACAGATAGTAGACAGAAGCAGACCTGGTAAGAAAGGTAAGTTCGCTCCTTGGATAAGACGTATGTGTGGTCCGGTTGCTGTAGCTTCATTTCTGATGTATGCAACATATTTTAAGGGAATGCCAATGGGATTTAAGATATTCTGGATGTTCTTCACATATCTCCTCTGGGGAAGCGTATGTTACACAGGAGTTAATATTCCTTATGGTTCAATGGCATCTGCAATTTCAGATAACCCAACAGACAGAACATCACTTTCTAACTGGAGAACAATTGGTGCAACACTTGCACAGACAGCTATAGGTGTTATATTACCACTTGTAGTATATTATACAGATGCAGCCGGTAATTCAGTATTATCTGGTGAAAAGATGATGATTGGAGCATTAATCTGTTCAATAGGCGCAGTTATATGTTATATGCTCTGCTATCATATGACAACAGAAAGAGTTAAGGTAGAACAGAATACACAGAAGTTCTCATTTAAGGAACTTATTAAGCAGCTTGTTCATAATAAGTCATTAATAGGAATTATAGTATGTGCATTAGTATTCTTACTTGCACAGTTATCATTAAGTAACATGAATGCTTATGTATATCCTAATTACTTTGGTAATATAAAGGCTATGTCTATAGCAAGTCTTGCAGGAACAGTTGTTATACTTGCACTTTCAACATTTATAGTAAAGCTTGCTTCAAAGATAGGTAAAAAAGAATTATCAATGATAGGATGCTTTATAAGTGCAGCTTCCTTCATACTATTATTCATAATTCATACACACAATGTATTGGTATGGGTAGGATTAATAATCGTAGCTACAATAGGAACTTCAATGTTCAATATGGTTATATGGGCTATGATTACAGATGTAATTGATGAGTCAGAGGTTCAGACTGGAGTCCGTCAGGATGGAACAATTTATTCAGTATATTCATTTGCAAGAAAGCTTGGACAGGCTTGTTCATCAGGTTTATCAGGAGTGCTTCTTTCAATAATAGGATATACTTCAGTAACAGCCTTTGATCCAAAGGTAGTAGATGGAATATATAATATTACCTGCCTTGTACCAGCGGGAGGAATGATATTACTTTTACTTGCTTTATGGTTCTTATATCCTCTTAATAAGAAGAGAGTTGAAGAGAATGCAGAAAAGCTTAGAATTAAGAGAAATGAAAATGCGTAGTGCAAAACAATATGTAGGTATAAAGTCGGGGCATCTGACCCCGGCATCATCTGAAAAATAAAATTATTATACAAATTATTATACAAAATTTTAAAATTACAGGAGGAATCAATTATGTTATATCCAATTTTAACAGAATCAAGATTATTAAGTGACTTAAGTGGAGTATGGGATTTTAAGTTAGACAATGGCAATGGCTTTGATGAGAAATGGTATGAAGCACCATTAAAGGATGCAGATACTATGCCAGTTCCAGCTTCATACAACGATTTAAAGGAAGGAGCTGATTTCAGGGATCATTACGGATGGGTATTCTATCAGAGAAACATTTCAGTTCCATCATATGTAAAGAGCCAGAGAATTGTATTAAGATGTGCAGCAGTAACACATTATGCAAAGATTTATCTTAATGGTAATTTAATATGTGAGCATAAGGGTGGCTTCCTTCCATTTGAAGTTGAGTTAAATGATGTATTAGAGGATGGTGATAATCTTCTTACAATCGCAGTCAATAATGTTATAGATTACACAACTCTTCCAGTTGGTGGAAAGGCTAACATGATGAGCGGTCTGATGGGCGGAATGGGTGCAGGAGCATCTGAAAAGCCTCAGAATAATCCTAACTTTGACTTCTTTAACTACTGCGGTATCACAAGACCAGTTAAGATATACACAACACCTAAAACTTATATCAATGATATTACAGTAACATCAGATATTGACTTTGGAAAGGAAACACCATCAGCAGTACTTAACTATGCTGTTGATATTGAGGGTGTGGATAAGGATAGCACGGCTTGTAAGGTTGAGGTGTTTGATGCTGAGGGTAACAAGGTTGCAGAGGCAGCAGGAACACAGGGAAAGCTTGAGCTTGAGAATGTAAAGCTATGGCAGCCATTAAATTCTTATCTTTACCAGATAAAGGTTACAGCAGGAGAAGATGTATATACTCTTCCATATGGTGTAAGAAGCGTAAGAGTAGATGGAGTTAAGTTCCTTATTAATGAAAAACCATTTTACTTTAAGGGCTATGGAAAGCATGAGGATACATTCCCTAATGGACGAGGAATTAATCTTCCTATGAACACAAAGGATATATCTATTATGAAGTGGCAGCATGCTAACAGCTTCAGAACAAGCCATTATCCATACAGTGAAGAGATGATGAGATTATGTGACGAGGAAGGTATCGTTGTTATTGATGAAACAACAGCAGTAGGTGTTAACCTTCAGTTTGGTGGCGGTGCTAACTTTGGCGGAGAAAGAATCGGTACATTTGATAAAGAACACGGAGTTCAGACACAGGAGCATCATAAGGATGTTGTAAGAGACCTTATTTCAAGAGATAAGAACCATGCCTGTGTTGTTATGTGGAGTATTGCCAATGAGCCTGACTCAGCAGCAGAGGGAGCATATGATTACTTTAAACCATTGTTTGACCTTGCAAAGGAAATCGATCCACAGAAACGTCCTTGCACATTAGTAAGTGTTCAGGGAACAACTGCTGATACTGATTGTTCTTCTAAATTAAGCGATGTTATATGCCTTAACCGTTATTATGGCTGGTATTTTGGTGGACCAGACCTTGAAATCTCTGAAAAAGGACTTCGCAAGGAACTTTCAGACTGGGGCAAGCTTGGAAAGCCAGTAATGTTTACAGAATATGGTGCAGATACTGTCAGCGGACTTCACGATACAACATCTGTTATGTATACAGAGGAATATCAGGTTGAGTATTATGAGATGAACAATAAGGTATTTGATGAATTCGAATTCGTAGTTGGTGAGCAGGCATGGAACTTTGCAGATTTTGCTACAAGCCAGAGCTTACTCAGAGTACAGGGTAACAAGAAAGGCTTATTCACAAGGGATAGAAAGCCTAAGATGGTAGCTCATTACTTCCGTAACAGATGGAGCAATATTCCAGAATTTGGATATAAGAAGTAATATACAAATAAACAATCAGGTAAATATAATAAGTGATTCACATTAAAACTTTCTCAATTTTATAGTAACAATAAAAAGGGGTGTCGCATTAAGAAATTAGTGCGGCGCCTCTTTCTATACATCAAAAACAATTATATGAAATGTAGTTAATGAAAGAGACTGATATTGACAAAGATAGTGAAAAACTATTAGACTATAACTATATTAAATAGTAGTTTGGAAATGGAGATTAAGATGGCAGAAGTCAGAGTTATTAAATTAAATGAAAGTGTGTATTCTAAGAATGATAATCAGGCGGATATGACACGCCGTATGTTAAATGATAAGAAGGTGTTTTTCGTTAATATTATGTCATCACCGGGAAGTGGTAAGACTACTATGCTGTCAAGACTTATCAATATGCTTAAAGATGATTACCGCATAGGTGAGATGGACGTTGATATTGAGTCTGATATAGATGCAAGAAGAGTAGCAGAGTCAACTGGTGTAAAGACAATGCAGATACATAACGGAGGTTTGTGTCATATAGATGCCAAGATGACGGCAGATGCAATAAGCGAGTATGGTGTAGATGACCTTGATATACTATTTCTTGAAAATATAGGTAATCTTGTGTGCCCTGCTGAGTTCGATACAGGGGCACACCGTAATGTTATGATACTGTCAGTTCCTGAGGGTGATGATAAGCCGCTTAAGTATCCGCTTATGTTCTCAGTATGTAATGTTGTACTTGTTAATAAGATAGATACTCTGAAAGCATTTGATTTTGATATGCAGAAGTTTACTAATCATGTTAAAGAACTTAATCCAAATGCTATAATTATGCCAATAAGTGCAAAGACAGGTGAAGGTATGGAACAGTTTGTAACATGGCTTGCAGATGAACGTAAAAAGTTAACTGAGAAATATTCATAAGTTCTGGCATAGTTAGCTTTATCCGGATTTTGGAACAGGTCGATAAACATACCAGCAACGGCTTCAGCATAGAAATTACACAGGAATATCCTGAAGTGAAATTCTATGACCGTTATAATCCAGCAGAGCTTCTTAAAGAGCTTGGTATGACCAATGAGACTATGGTTGAAGAGATAAGAAATAAGATGGTTTGAGGAAGAATAATATGATTAATAATTTAGGTGAGGGCAGTATACCTAAGCTTATGGCAAAGCTTGCAATTCCAGCGGTTGTAGCTCAGGTAGTGAATTTGCTCTATAATATAGTTGACAGGATATATATAGGACATATACCACAGATAGGTGCAGATGCATTTACAGGTGTTGGTTTATTTACGCCGGTTCTTATGCTTCTTAATGCATTTGCAATGCTTGCCGGTTCGGGTGGAGCACCAAGGGCTGCTATTTATATGGGTAAGAAAGATAATGCTACGGCAGAGAAAATTGTCGGGAACTGTTTTACATTTTTAGTGATATGTGCAGTCGTGCTTACAGCAGGATTTTATGGGACATTGCCAGTGCTTCTTAAATGGTTAGGTGCAAGCAGTGTTACAATGCCATATGCTCTTTCATATGCAAGGATATATGTGCTTGGAAGCATATTTGTGCTTATTGTGTTAGGAATGAATTTGTTTATTACAACGCAGGGTTTTGCCAAGATTAGTATGCTGACAACAGTTATCGGGGCAGTTATTAATATTATATTAGACCCGGTATTTATATTTGTATTCAATATGGGCGTTCAGGGAGCAGCACTTGCAACAGTGCTTAGTCAGGCAGTTGGTGCAGTATGGATACTGCATTTTCTTACAGGAGATAAGACCATTTTAAGACTTAGAAAATGTAATCTGAAGCTTAAAAGCACTATAATAATGCCATGCCTTGCACTTGGAATATCAAGCTTTGTAATGCTTTCAACAGAGAGCATATTATCTGTAAGCTTTACATCAAGTCTGTCACGTTATGGCGGTGATCTGGCGGTTGGTGCTATGACAATTATAACAAGCACTAACCAGCTTGTTCTTATGCCATTGCAGGGAATATGTCAGGGTGGACAGCCTATTATGAGTTATAATTACGGTGCCAAGAACTATGACAGGGTTAAGAGGGCATTTTTTACACAGTTTAAGGTATGTATTATATTTACAATTGCAAGCTGGGCAGTTATGATGCTTGTGCCTCAGGTATTTGCCGGAATGTTTACAAACAATGCAGAACTTAAGCAGTATACAGTGTGGACGTTAAGGGTATATATGGCAGGAATGTTTTCACTGGGCTTTCAGAGATGCTGTCAGCAGAGTTTTATGGCACTGGGACAGGCAAAGGTCAGCCTTATTATGGCTTGCCTTAGAAAGCTGATACTGCTTATACCACTTATATTCATACTTCCGTTATTTATAAGCAATAAGGTGTTTGCAGTATTTCTTGCAGAGCCAGTAAGTGATATTATAGCGGCAGTGGTTACCACAAGTGTATTTATGGTTAAATTTAAGAAACTGCTGGTAGAGGATAATAGCTGACAGTATAAATAGAAAATATTATAAATATATCAGGAGATAACAACTAATGAAGTCACAGTATGAGCATATTATTCATCCATTTCCTCCGCTTTATGACAATAACTCTAAGATACTTATTCTTGGAAGTCTGCCATCTGTTAAATCAAGAGAGCAGATGTTCTTCTATGGACATCCGGGCAACAGGTTCTGGAAGGTTATAACGGCAGTCATTAATAACAGTGGAATGAATGATAAGAATATTGAAGTTCCAGTTACGATAGAGGATAAGAAGCAGATGCTGCATAATAATCATATAGCTTTATGGGATACTTTATATAGCTGCGATATAATCGGTTCAAGTGACAGCAGCATTAAAAATGTCGTACCAACGGATTTAGGACAGATTATAAGCAATTCCCGGATTGAGCGTGTATACTGTAATGGTGCAGCTTCAGGTAATTATTACAAAAAGTACCAGCAGAAAGTACTTGGTATTGAAGCAGAGGTTCTTCCGTCCACAAGCCCTGCAAATGCTGCGTATTCATTGGACAGGCTCATTGGAATATGGAGTGGAACAATAAATATATAAGTAATATGGAAAGTAAGGACAGATATTTGGATAATAATAATCATAAATATAAAAAAGATATAATATTAATTGCAGCATTTGTAATCATAGCAGTTATTGCATTTGTTGTGATTAATCATTTTGTTAAGAAAGATGGTGCATTTGTGCAGATAAAGGTTGACGGACAGGTCATAAAGACAATATCTGTCAATCAGAATGAAACACTGACTATAGAAGGATATCAGGGTGGAAGCAATATTGTCACAATAGAAAATGGTGGTGTGACAATGACAGATGCTGATTGCCCTGACAAGTTATGTGTTAAGACAGGAAGGATAAGCAAGACAGGTGAAACAATAGTCTGTCTTCCACACCGTGTGGTTGTAGAGATTATAGGAGCAGCGGCTGATGATAGCGGGGTCGATTCAATAGTAAGATAGTAATATAAGTAAGGCAGTTGGAAAAAAGTGCAATAGTGTGTTTGTAAATGCAGAATAGGATGAAAAGAAAATTATTATATAATAGTTGAAGGAGTAAATACATTAAAGAATATGACAAAAGAACATAAAAAGAACAACAGCACATATAACATTGCTATGTGCGGGGTGCTTACGGCACTGGCTATGATATTCAGCTATATTGAGAGTATTATACCAGTTCCAATACCAGTTCCTGGAATTAAGCTTGGAGTTGCCAATATAGCAGTTATCACAATTCTTTATACATTGGGAATTAAGGAAGCGGTTATAATTAATATTTTAAGAATATCACTGACTGCAATGCTTTTTGGTAATCTTAACAGCTTTTTGTTTAGTATTGCGGGAGCAGTGCTTAGTATGGTAACAATGATTGTTCTAAAAAAAATAGACAGTTTTTCGTATATCGGTGTGAGTGTAAGTGGAGCAATTATGCATAATGTCGGACAGATAATCGCGGCAATATTTATAATGGGAAGCAGTGCTATAATATATTATCTGCCAGTGCTTATAATAGCTGGTGTAATAACAGGTATTATTATAGGAATTGTGTCAGGAATAGTAGTTAAATATGTAAAAAAAGGGGCTGTCGCTTTAACGATTGAAAATCGTTAAGGTACCAGCCTCTTTTTCCTATAAAAATACGATTTTTAAGTTACTATTTATTAAAATGAATGGGATGTTCCAAAAATTGGCGTACTTTAATAAACCTATACGGGTTTTAAAGATTTTTATTTTGATATTTCTAAATTCAGGCACTTTTTAAAAAGAAGGGGCATCGCACTAATTTCTTAGTGCGACAGCCCCTTTGTGGTAATAGGGTAATTAATAATTTATATTTCACATGCTACATCATATGCTGATTTAATAGCATGTTCAATATTACTTGGACGTTCTCCAGCACAATCACCAATATAGTGAAGTGGAAGAGGACAATCAGAAAGCTCTGGAAGGTTCTTTCTTGCACCAACAGCCATTACAACAAAGTCTGAAGCAATTTCTTCTGTTGATGTATTGTCGTCTATTGTTTTTTCAACAACTACAGAATCATCTTTAATTTCTGATAATTTTGCAGATGTTACTATTTGAACATTATAATGCTCTAATTCCCTCATTAAAGTAGGTAAAATAGTGTTACTTTCTTCTTTTGCAATCTGATCCATCATTTCAATAATTGTAACCTTACATCCGCGTGAAGCCAGATATTCAGCGGTTTCAACACCTACAAGACCACCACCGATTACAGAAACATTACCGAATACGATTTCTTTCTTGGCAAGTACATCCCATGCACTTGCTACAGTTGGAAGATCTTTGCCAGGAACAGGGATTATTGCATTGTTTGCTCCTGTTGCCACAATTACTTCATCGAATGAATTATAATCTTGGGATGTGAATTCCTGACCAAGCCTGAATGTTACATCCAATTCAGGAAGTACATTTGTATAATAATTAATGCTTCTCATCATTTCTTCTTTTCTTGGAGGTACACTAGCAATAAGTAACTGACCACCAATCTGAAGTGATTTCTCAAATATAGTTACATGATGTCCTCTTAATGCGGAAACACGTGCAGCTTCAAGTCCAGCAATACCAGCACCAATAATTGCTATATTCTTTGTTGATGCTGCAGGAGTAATCTGACGAGATCCTTCGTAACCATTTTCAGCATTAAGTACACAACTTAAGAAAGCACGATTCTGAATATTATCTGTACATCCTTTATTACACATCATACATGTTCTGACATTACAGCAATGTCCATCTGCACATTTGTTTGCAAAGTCAGGGTCTGTGAGAAGAGAACGACCTAATCCAATAATATCAGCAGAACCATTTGTAATAACTGCTTCAGCAGCTTCTGGTGTAACGATACGGCCTACTACAGATACAGGAATAGATACAAACTCTTTGATTTTTTTAGAATAAGAAACCATAAATCCGTATGGCTGTGTTCCCATGGCAGGGATTGTATCACCCATATTTCCAGTATGGTTAGCCTGTGCAACATGTAATGTGTCAACACCGCAAGCTTCTAATTCTTTAGCAAAAATGCAAGCTTCATCAAGTGGAAGACCACCTTTTCCTCTAAAACTATTTTCTCCAAGAGGAGTAACTATAGGAAGCTTGTAGTCGATAACCATGTCAGGTACGATTGTTTTTAATCTTTTTACGAGTGTTAATGCAAAACGTGTACGATTAGCCAGGTCACCGCCATATTCATCAGTTCTATGATTTAAAATAGGAGAGCAAAGAGAACCAACAAGACGGTCTCCATGTACTTCAATACAATCAACACCAGCTTCGTGTGCTAAGATAGCACAGTTTTCCATATGCTTTATTATTTCATCAAGCTCTTCTGCAGTAACTTCATTTACAAAGTGCTGCATATCATGGTGAAGTTTAGCTCTTGCTTCCTGCATTTTGCCCTGATGAAACAAATCGTTTAAAGCTTTAACATTGTAGTCAGGATGGAATAACTGAATTCCAAGTTTTGCGCCATTTTCATGACATGCGTCAGCAAGTCTTTTGAAGCTTTGAACCTGCTCAGGTGAATAAAGCTTTGGTGTAGGAGAGAATGTTGGAAGTGGTGCAACATCTCCAATTACTATATATCCGACACCGCCTTTTGCGAGACGCTCGTAAAAACGAAAACTTTGTTCTCCAATTGAACCATCTTTTTCCTCATATCCTGTTGTAAGTGGTGGGAACATAATACGGTTTTTAAACTCAATATTTCCAACTTTTATAGGCTCTAATAATTTCATTGTTCATACTTCCTTTCAAATTGAATATACTATTTAAGTGGTGTTAAAAACTCTAACATTAATTTGTCTAATTCTGCTCTTGCAAAAGCACTGGCAAAATTGTGGTTAGCGCCTTCAATTGTTTTATAATTGCATTTTCCATTGTAAAGTGACTCATATCTATGGCATGTTGCATCATCTACCAAATCATCTGCAGTTCCTCTTATAAGGAGGACTGGTCCGTTGTATCCTTCTGCTGACGAGAATGGCTCATAATTAAATAAATCATGATTAAAAGATGTTGGGAAAGTGAGTCCTTCAATATCGGCCTTGGTGATCCCCTTAGCTTCCATGGCTTCAGCACGATCCTTACATCCAAACCACATTCCAGCACCTGGACACATAAGTATGAGAGCATAAGGATTAACAATAGGAGCGGCAGTAGCAGCTGCGTATCCTCCCATACTCTGACCAGATAAGATAATCTTATCTGGATTGGCAAAATCTTGTGTTTTAGTCCAGTTTATAATATCCTCGATATCGTGTAGGATACCTGTAAAGGTCATGTCCTCGAATTCACCATCACTTTCACCATTTCCGTATAAATCAAAACGGACACTGGCAAATCCATGTTCAGCTAATAATCTGGCTGTGTGCGTATAAATACTTTTGTAACCGCTTTTATTCCCTGTAAAGCCATGTACATTTACAATAGCAGGAAATCTTGTGCCATCTTCTGGAATGTTAACTATTCCGCGTAAGATGTGTCCATCACGGTTTGTGATTTCTACTTGTTTTGTCAATTTAAAATACCTCCATTTCTAATTTTATTCTGCAGTAGTAGCATTTCGCTTGTCAGCTAAATCCTGTAACATTTCAGCTGTTTTCTCTTTTGTAAGAGGGTAGATAAATTTTAATACCAGAACAGCTAATAAATATCCTACAACATATAAACCTGTATATGTTTTCCAAAGATGTCCTGAGAATGCTTCATTCTGGACAGCTTCATTAACCTGGAATCCAGCAATTGCAAGTGCAAAACTACTCATACTTCCTGATACAGCATTAGCAAGTTTACGGAAGAATGTATATGCCGAATATACAATTCCTTCATTACGTTTTCCTGTCTGAAGTTCTTGATAATCAATTGCATCATTTACAAGTGCCCAAACTAATACTTGGAAACCACTTACTCCAAGATAGCAGATTCCGTTGATGATAATAAAGAGCAAAGGATTTTCAAGTGGGAAGAAGAATAAAATAGCATAAACAACAACTGAGAAAGTTGCACTGTACATGATCCATTCTTTCTTTCCAAATTTCTTAGCAACAAATTTTGTGCCTACGAATGCAATAAGTGACCAGAGTACACTTAACATACCTGAAACTGCCATGATGGCAACATTTCCAAAATAATCGCGGAATAAATAAGTATTTAATCCGTTAACCATACCTGCTCCAACAATACCGATAAAGCTTGATAACATAACTCCGAGTAATGCTTTGTTTTTAGTAATATCTTTAATTACCTGGAAGTAGTTAAACTTTTCTTTTTTCTCAACAACTGGTTCTGTAATAATACGCTCTTTACACCAATGAGATGTAAACATAAGACAGATTAATCCAATAACTGCACAGATTGCTGACATAATAAGGAAATGGCTAGGTACTGGCTGGTTATCTTTATATAAGAATAATGGTCCAGCAATAACGATAACTGTCATAAAAATTGTACCGCCAAGACTTCTGAAACGAGAAAGGTCAGTACGTTGGTTAACATCATCAGTCATTACACTTGAAAGACTACCAAATGGAACGTTGACACATGTGTACATAATTTCGTAAACAATATATGTAATGAACATATAAGCAATACGTGCACCATAAGCGAAATTGCTTACGTTAACAAATCCTAATATACAGAGTACTGCAGTTGGAAAAGCAAAGAATTTAATCCAAGGAATAAATTTTCCTTTTCCTTTGTTTTTGTGGCTATCAACAAGTGCACCAATTAAAGGGTCATTTATAGCATCCCAAAACTTTGTAACAAGCATAAGGATTCCTACGTGTACTGGATTAACTTTTAATACCAGTGTATAAAAAATAGCAAGATACATGGCACGGAACTGCTCAGTACAGCAACATCCCAAATCGCCAAGAGTGTAACCAATTTTGTCCTTCATGGAAAAAGGTCTTGTTTCTTTCATGATAATTTACCTCCAAACATTTATATTGTTTTAGTAGCTACAATCTTATTATATTGGGGTTATGCTGATATCCATATACAAATATTGCTTGCAAACTACGAAAAATTGATATATTGTATATTTTGACGAAATGAACAAAAAATATAATAGGAAAGTGTACAAAATAGACATATGAAAAAGCAAGGCTACAAAATGGAATATTTGAAAATATTGGATAGTGCCCAGCGAAGCTTTGGGCAAAAGGAGAGCTATACAATTGTATTTATAGCTGGTGGGATAGGGTATATGCACCAGGAGGACGATAATATTGTATGTACTATGGAGGATTTGATATTTATTAAGCCAGGTAATAAAGTAAAGCTTGAATATCGTAAAAATAAGTATCCTCTTGAAGTTTATGTTCTTTATATAGGTGGAGAACTTTTAAGGAAATTGTCAGATGAAGAAACAAGACTTGATGAAGCGTTTGATTTTGTTCCGTATCAAGTTAAGATTGTTCATTCTGAGACTGAATCGGCTATGCTTATAAAGAATATATCAAAAAAGCTCTATTCGATGAATAATGAGCCGCCTAAATTTGCCCACTCATTATACGAGAAAAGCCTATTAACTATGATTCTTGTACTTGCACTTCGCTCATCTGTTCAGGATGATGTACAGATCAAGAAGAAGAAGAAAAAACACGTTGTAATGGATGATATTTTTATTTATATCAGAGAACATTTGACAGAAGATATCTCGTTGGAGCGCTTGGAAAATGAATTTTATATAAGCCGTTATCATATAGTAAGAGAGTTTAAAAAATTGACAGGTGAGACACCTCATTCATACATTGTAAAGAGCAAACTTGATTTATGCCGCCATTATATAGAGCAGGGGAAAAGTATTCATGAGGTATATGAGCTTGGTGGATTTGGAGGGTATAATCATTTTTTTAGAGCATTTAAGAAAGAATATGGTGTTACTCCAATGCAATATTACAAAGATTTAAAGATTGACAGGAATGAAAAGTAATGATTGTGTTTGTAGAATAAAGCAAATTTTGCCTGATTTTTTGTAACGGCTTTTTTCCACACGAAAGTATATTTATTGGCATTTGCCTCAATCTTGAAACTTCTGCGAGAATACGCTTAGAACAAGGGGCAAAATGAATGCTTCTGAATCGTGCAAGTGTTGCATGGTCAGGTGCAGAATGCCCTTCTAGAAGAAATATGAAATTGATATCTCTTTTGCAGTTTTCGAGTGGAAGTTTTAGTTGATATCCACTCTGATTTAAAGTATAATCTTTTTGTAATTTATTATGTAATAGCATACTAATATTTTACTATAAATCCCAGGTTTTTCGAAGCCTGGGATTTATTTTTTTAGATTATATACCGCCTTAACATAAAAGAAGGGGCATCGCACTAATTTCTTAGTGCGACAGCCCCTTTTTTTATATCATTATTTAGTTTAAATTTTTAATAGAATTACTGCTTATACTGTGTCATTGATAAATCATCAATAGTCTTAACAACAGTATGAGGAATTGGCTTCCATTCAACCTTCTTAAATAACGCTACAATTGAGATTGGAATATATGTAGCTATAAAGAGAGGAAAAGAGAAAAGATACATAATCTTCTTTCTTGCAGGTGCAAGAATCTTCTTCCACTCAGTTATTAAAGTTATAAGTCCTATTACTAAAAGCATCATATAGAAATTAAAGAAACCAAGTAAAATAGCCTGAACAGTTGGACCAGCAATCTGCTTGAATAATGTAGGATTAAGACCACCACATAATAATATTATTACATTAAGAAGTATTGTTCCAAGTGTAAATAAAGTAGCAGGTGCAAGTGTCATTATCATATCATAGCAGGATACGAACATTCTCTTTTCCTTGAACATTGTCCTGAATAAGTCTCTGCCATACTTAAATAATACCTGATAGAAGCCTTTTGTCCAACGCATACGCTGATTCCAAGACTGTTTAAATGTTGTTGGCTGTTCATCATAGAACATAGCATCTTCGCAATAACCAACCTTTTCGCCATCAAGAATATTAGTTACAGTAAATTCAATATCCTCTGTTAAAAGATTGCATTTCCAGCCGTGGTTCTTCTTGATAATAGAGCTGTCTACAAGATAGCCAGTTCCGGATACAGCACAGCTTGTCTTAATCATCATTCGTGGGTTGTTAAGATATTTAGCTTCTCTTATAAACCATAAAGAATAACCGGCTGTAATCCAGTTAGTGTCATAATTCTTAGAGTTACGATAGCTTGTGACAACTTTGTACCCACTGTCGAATACTTTGTTCATCTCTCTGACGTAATTGACATCGATAATATTATCTGCATCGAATACGAAATAACCGTCATAACAAGTGTAATCACCACGTTCTTCACATATCTTATTAAAGACATAGTCCATAGCATAGCCTTTACCAATAAGTATATTGTTGAAACGCTCATAAACAATGGCACCGTGTTGTCTTGAAATCTCCGCAGTATTATCAGTACAGTTATCAGCTACTACGATAACATCAATAAGCTCTGAAGGATAATTCTGGTTCTTAATACTGTCAATTAAATTGCCAATAACGGCATTTTCATTACGTGCGGCAATAATAAATGCGTATTTGTGAAGTGTCTTAGCTTCGGTGTTGTAATTCTTTTTTTTCTTTTTACCAAGCAATGCGATAATAACGTATATTCCCTGATAACAATAGAAGATGGTCAATACAATATACACAAATGCGTTGATATCTGATACGATTTTCATTTGAAATCCTCACTAATCATTAAAAAATAAAAGTCTGTTAAAACTTTTACAAACTTTTGCAAAGTTCTTTACAGATTATATCATTAGTTCGTTAGCTGTCAATAGTTAATCGAACTAATATTTCTAAAAAAAGTGACAAAATTCGCTCTCAATGTGATATTATATGTGTTATTATATAAAAGTTACATATACACATTGGCGAAAGGAATACTAAAATGTATAAAGAAATATCTCAATTAATTATGTATGGAAATCTCGATAACAGTTCTATTTTATCATCAATGGCAGATATATTCAATCGTTTTGATAACAAATTATCATCAAAAGAAGAGCTGGTTACAGATATATATACTCAGGTAAAAAGAATTTTAGAAGTTGCAACAGATTATGGTTTCGATAAGAATTTATGGCAGAATTATCTTACATATTTTCTTATTACTAATGAGAATCCATTCAGCATTACCTGTGAAAAGGTAGGAGCTAATGACGGAAGTGTTAATGTATTTGCAAAGAATGACTTTAAAGTATTCTACAATCTTTTCCATTATGATTTTTCATTTATAGAGAAAGAACTCGGCATTGACTGTTTCTCTATAATCTCTGATTATAAGGCAATCGTTAAGAAGGAGCTGATGTATAATAAAAATGTAAGTGAAAAGGTTCAGGCATTAAGCGAAAAGCTTGCCAAAGCTGCTAATGCAGATGAATTCTTTGATATAGTTACAGAATTCTATAAAGCATATGGCGTAGGTATGTTCGGACTTAACAAGGCGTTCAGAATATCTGCAACAGAGAATGGAAAGCTTACATTTAACCCTATTAATAATATGGATAAGGTTGTATTAGATGATCTTATTGGATATGAGATACAAAAAAAGAAGCTTGTTGAGAATACAGAGAACTTTGTTCAGGGCAGAAAAGCCAATAATGCTCTTTTATTTGGTGACAGCGGAACTGGTAAGTCTACAAGTATCAAGGCTATCGTTAATGAATATTATGACCAGGGCTTAAGAATGATAGAGATATATAAGCATCAGTTTAAGGATTTATCAAATGTAATAGCGGCCATTAAGAACAGAAACTACAAGTTCATTATATATATGGATGATTTATCATTTGAAGAATTTGAGATTGAGTACAAGTTCTTAAAGGCAGTCATTGAGGGTGGCGTTGAAACTAAGCCTGACAATATTCTTATATATGCGACATCTAACAGAAGACATCTTATCAAAGAAACATGGAACGACAGAAATGATATGGAATCTTCTAACGGACTTCACAGATCAGATACGATTGAAGAAAAGATGTCGCTTGTTAATAGATTTGGGTGTCAGATAAGCTATTCTAAACCATCTAATAAGGAATATTATAATATTGTAATAGGACTTGCCAAGAAAAATGGACTTGATATGTCAGAAGAAGAACTTATGGCTGAGGCTAATAAGTGGGAATTAAGCCACGGAGGCATATCAGGAAGAACCGCACAGCAGTTTATTAACCATTGTCTTGGAATGCGGAAGTAATATTTATATGTAAAATAATGATATTATAAAACAGCATTTTGAAAAATAGGATAAAAACAACAAAATAAAATCATAAATAGTATTTTAAATATAAGAGCGGAGAGTAATAATGTATTCATATATAATAGGTGAATTTGTTGAGATGACACCAGAAGGGATAGTTATAGAGAATAATGGGATTGGCTATGACATTAAGACATCGTCCCTTACAGCTGAAAATATACCTAAATCGGGTGAATTTGTAAAGGTGTATACATATCTGCACGTAAGAGAAGACGATATGAGCCTGTATGGATTTCTTACAAGAGATGAACTTAACGTATTTAAATTATTAATAAATGTCAACGGAATAGGTCCTAAGGGGGCACTTGGAATATTATCAGCAATCAGCACAGATGATTTAAGATTTGCAGTACTGTCAGATGATGTTAATCTTATAAAGAGCTGTCCGGGTGTTGGTGCTAAGACAGCACAGAGGCTTATTATTGAACTTAAGGATAAGTTAAAGGTTGAGGAAGCCTTTGAGATGGCACTTAATAACAGAAATAAGGCAAATGCGGCAGCAGAGCAGGATAATTCTATTATTGTTATGAATGATGCAGTTGAGGCACTTGTATCACTTGGCTATAGCAGTAAGGATGCGATTAAGGCTGTCAAGAAGGTTGATGATATTGATAAGAAGAATTCAGAGGCAATACTTAAGGAGGCTCTTAAAAGCCTTGCAACTTTATAGGTAAAATAAAAGAATATTTGAATATAAGAGAGCATTTGATTATAAAATAGTGCTTAGTTATAAAAAGGGTATTTAATTATGAGGAGGTGAAATACAACGTGGAAAAAAGAATAATATCCACAGAAATCCTTACGGAAGATGCAAAGATAGAGAATTCGTTAAGACCATTAAAGCTTGATGATTATGTAGGACAGGAAAAGGTTAAAAGAAACCTTAAAGTATATATAAAGGCAGCAAAGGAGAGAGGAGATTCACTAGACCATGTCTTATTTTATGGACCTCCTGGACTTGGTAAGACAACACTTGCTGGAATTATAGCTAATGAAATGGGAGTTAATATAAAGGTAACTTCTGGTCCGGCTATAGAGAAACCTGGAGAAATGGCAGCAATACTCAATAATCTTAGTGAGGGAGATATATTGTTCGTTGATGAGATACACAGACTTAACAGACAGGTTGAGGAAGTACTGTATCCAGCAATGGAAGATTATGAGATTGATATAATGATTGGAAAAGGTGCTACTGCAAGGTCGATAAGACTTGACCTTCCGCATTTTACACTTGTTGGTGCAACGACAAGAGCAGGACTTTTATCTGCACCTTTAAGAGATAGATTTGGAGTTGTTAATCATCTTGAATTCTATAATTGTGATGAATTAAAGAAGATTATAGTAAGGTCAGCAGAGGTTCTTGGCGTTGATATTGATGATGATGGTGCATATGAGCTTGCAAGAAGATCAAGGGGAACACCACGACTTGCCAACAGATTATTAAAGAGGGTAAGGGATTTTGCACAGGTAAAATATGACGGTAATATAACTAAAGATGTTGCTGATTATGCACTTGATCTTTTAGATGTTGACAGGGACGGACTTGATAGGAATGACAGGCTTATTCTTTCTACAATTGTAGAGAAATTTGACGGAGGACCTGTTGGAATAGAGACACTTGCGGCTTCTATTGGTGAAGATTCGGGAACGCTTGAAGATGTATATGAGCCATATCTTATACAGAATGATTATATTAACAGGACACCTAGAGGAAGAGTTGCAACAAAGAAAGCATATGATAATCTTGGTATTGAACTAAGAGAGTAGATATTGTATACTTACTATATATTATTGTTAAGCAGGTCAGGAGGATGCAGATGTCATCAAAGAATACAACAGAGGTAATCATAGGTGGAAAAGTATTTACTTTGGGAGGATATGAAAGTGAAGAATATCTTCAGAAGATAGCATCATATATTAATAATAAACTTGCTGAGTTCGGTAAAGACGAGAATTTTAGAAAGCAGTCAGCAGAGATAAGAGCTAATCTTATGTATCTTAATGTTGCCGATGATTATTTTAAGGCAAAGAAGCTTGGTGATGGTTTATCTTTAGAGATTGAGAATAAAGATAAGGAAATCTATGACCTTAAGCACGAACTTATTGCAGCACAGATAAAGTCTGAGTCTGCTGATAAGCAGATTGAGGAATTGAAGGGTAACATAGAGAAGCTTCAAAATACCATTGTAAAGCTTGAAACAGAACTTAATGATTCAAAGAAATAATTATATTTAGCGGGGCTGGGGACAATGTGCTACAGTCCCGATTTGATTAATAAGTATTATAGAATGAGGATAAATGATATATTATGGAATTAACACATGGTAACAACTACAACAGAATAGAAGTTCTTGCACCAGCAGGTTCTCTTGAAATATGTAAGGCTGTTATTAATGCAGGGGCAGATGCGGTGTATCTTGGAGGAGATATGTTCGGCGCAAGGGCATACGCAGGCAATCTTAATAATGAAGAGATGCTTGAAGCACTTGACTATGCACATAGAGCTGGGTGCAGAATATATCTTACAGTTAATACACTTCTTAAGCACAAAGAGATAGAAGGACAATTGATTTCATATATAAGACCATTTTATGAACACGGACTTGATGCGGTTATTGTTCAGGATTTAGGAGTTATGCGGCTTATAAAGAAGCATTTTCCAGATATGGACATACACGCAAGCACACAGATGACACAGACAGGCAGTCTTGGTGCTAAGCTTCTGTGGGATATGGGTGCAGAGCGTGTTGTCACTTCAAGAGAGATGACATTAACTGAGATTGCACAGCTTCATAAAGATTGTCCGGATATGGAGATTGAAAGCTTTGTTCACGGTGCTATGTGTTATTGTTACTCGGGACAATGTCTTATGAGCAGTTTCAGAGGTGGAAGAAGCGGCAACAGGGGAAGATGTGCACAGCCCTGCAGGCTTTCTTATAAAGTATATGATAATGACAGTCAGATTAACGACAAAGATAATTCCTTTGCATTAAGTCCTAAAGATATGTGTGCCCTGCCTATACTTCCAGATATAATAGAAGCTGGTGTGTATTCGTTAAAGATAGAAGGAAGAATGAAAAATGTGACCTATGCCGCATATGTTACTTCTATATATAGGCATTATGTTGATGAATACATTAAATATGGAAGAAAAGGCTATAAAATAACTAAGAAAGATATAGATAATCTATGTGATATATATAACCGAGGCTCTTTTACGACAGGGTTTTATAACAGCAAGAAGGGTAAGGAGATGATGTCGTATGAACGTCCTAATCATAGGGGGAGTGAAGCATTAAAGGTCGTTAGTAATGATAAGGGAAGGGTTACATTTAAAGCATTAAAGGATATCAATCCACAGGATGTATTCGAGATTGACAAGGAACACAGCTTTGAGAGTGGCTCGTTTGTTAAGGCGGGTAATACTTTAGTGGTCAATCTTCCAAGAAAATATAATCTGTACAAGGACAGAATTATTAACAGAATGAAGAATTCTTCTCTTGAAAGACTTGTAAAAGAAAAGTATGTGCAGACAAGCTTTGAAAGAGATATTGATATGTATATGGAGGCTGTGAAAGGCTCACCATTAAGTCTTACCGCTGTGACTGGTCAATTCAGTGCAAGCATATCAGGCAGTGAGGTGACTAAAGCTTTAAAACAGCCAGCCGATTACGAAGATGTTAAGAGCAAGCTTATAATGACAGGTAACACCGGATATAAAGTGTCTGGCATAGAACTTCATATGGATAATGATGTGTTCTTATCGGTTGGAGAATTAAAGAAGCTAAGAAGAGAAGTTATAGCACAGCTTGATAATAATATATTAAGTTCATATTGCAGGACATATAAAGAGCCGGACGATAGTATAATAAATCCCTGCTGTATGACATATAACGAGCAGGATAATAGCATATTAAGTTCGGATTGTGATGCACATAATGAGCATAACAATAATTGCACAGGTATTGAAAGTCAATATAATGATGTGTCAGATAATGCAGGCAAGATGTTATGTACAGTATATTGTCATTCCTTTGATATTGTCAGCTCGGTGATTGATATAGTCAGCAGTCCTGATAATAAGCTGGATATTGCAGTTGGAAGAATATATCTTGATTTTGGAATGTATTACAGCGACCGGCAGAGATTTATTAAAGTGTGTGAAAAAATCAACAAAATGGGAATTAAGCTGTTTATAGCACTTCCTTATATTCTTGAACAGAGCAGGGCAAGACAGCTTTCGGCTATGCTTGATGATATAGAACATAATACTGGAATAATAATAGACGGCTATCTTGTAAGAAATATTGAAGAAATCGGACTTATAGGAAGCAGAAAGTCTAAAGTTAAAGATATAATTACTGATACAGGACTGTATGTATTTAATAAGTATGCAGGTTATGAATTGAAAGATATTGCTGATAAGGCGGGGGTAAGGCTGCTATCCCACACACTTCCGCTTGAGCTTAATAATTCTGAGTTACAGGATACTCTGACTGCTGGAAGTGAGATTATTGTGTATGGAAAAATACCTGCTATGGTATCTAAATCGTGTGTTAGAAAGACTTATGGAATATGTGATAAGAAGTGTAGTACAACTCTTTTAAAGCAGGGTAGTGATGTAAGCTACATAGTTGAGAGCGTATGCAGTTATTGTTACACAGTGACGTGGGCAGGCACATTTGATTTAACAGAAGAACTTAAAAGAAATGACCTTGGTGTTAGGTCGTTAAGATTTGAGTTCATAGATGAAGATACTTTTACAATAAAGAAAGCTTTAAGCTTTGAGGGGGTATCGCCATATAAGGGACATTTCTATAGAGGAGTCAATTAATTATGCAGACAGTTTGTTTGGAATTATCAAAATATGTACTTGCATTTCTTATGGCTTTCTATGCACTCGCGGCATACAGGGGTGCAGTAATAAGAAATGAAGATAAAAGAAAAAAGATATACCGGATACAGAATATTATAATGGTAATTGTACATTTTACTGGTTATCTTATAATGTATGTTGCGTATGATGATATGAATTATATATATCTGTATTTTGCACAGCTGGTATATCTTGGTGCAGTTATTATGCTTTATATGGTATTTTATCCTAAAGCATCAAGACTGCTTGTTAATAATATGTGTATGCTGATGGCGGTTGGCTTTGTTATGATAGCAAGATTAAGTTATACCAAATGCGTAAAGCAGTTTGCTATAGCGGTTGCGGGCACATTGCTTACGCTTGCCATTCCGTGGTTGTTAAAGACTGTGAAAAGCTTCAGAAAGATGGGATGGATATATTGTGGCACAGGACTTGTGCTTCTGCTGGCAGTTCTTCTTGGCAATAAGATATATGGAGCTAATCTTGTTCTTACAATAGGACCTGTGTCAGTACAGCCGGCAGAATTCGTAAAGATATTATATGTAATGTTTGTAGCTTCGATGTTTAATAAAGCAACAACATTCAGACAGACTGCTGTAGTTACAGCATTTGCCGCACTTCATGTTATAATACTTGTGCTGTCAACAGATCTTGGAGCAGCACTTATATTTTTCGTGGTCTATATTGCTATGCTTTATATTGCAACCAAGAATGTGTTATATGCAGGTGCAGGCATTATGGGTGGAGGAGTTGCAGGTGTTATCGCCTATAAGCTTTTCTCTCATGTAAGAAAAAGAGTTATAATATGGAAAGATCCGTGGAGCCATATTGATGATAGTGGTTATCAGGTATGCCAGTCGCTGTTTTCAATAGGAATGGGTTCGTGGTTTGGATATGGTTTTTGCCAGGGTATGCCGGATAAAATTCCTGTTGCAGAAAAGGATTTTATGTTCTCAGCTATTTCAGAGGAGTTTGGATTAATATTTGCTATATCGTTATTACTGGTATGCCTTAATAATCTTATACTTATGATGAACATTGCATCAAGATGTAAGACATTGTTTTACAGGCTTGTCGCAGTTGGACTTGGAGTTACATATGGCTTTCAGGTGTTCCTTACAGTTGGAGGAGCAATAAAGCTTATTCCGATGACTGGTGTAACACTGCCGTTCGTAAGTTATGGAGGAAGCTCTATAATAAGTTCGTTAGTGATGTTTGCACTGATTAATGGAATGTATAATATGAGACTTGATGAAAGCGAGTATGAAGATGACAGAAAAGGTAAAAATGCAAAAAAACAATCAACAGCAAAAACAACGCCGAAGAAACATCAGGCGTAAAGAAAAAGAAACGGATATTGTAGAAGGAAGTAAAAAAGGCCTTAGAAACAGGGAAACTAATATAATATCTTTTGTGTTTATAGGCTTATTTGCAATTATGATAGTATATCTTTGTGTATTTAATATCAAAGATGCCAAAGATGTTATTAACAATCCATATAATAAAAGAATAGATAATCAGGCTGATAAGGTTGTGAGAGGCGATATATATGCTTCTGATGGAACAGTGCTTGCAACGACTGATACGGCAGATGACGGTACAGAGACAAGAGTGTATCCACAGAAAAAGCTTTTTGGCCACGTCATAGGATATAATTCCAAGACGAAGATGGGAATTGAGTCAACAGAGAATTATTATCTGTTATCTGAGACAGATAATATATTTGATCAGATATCCAATGATTTAACAGGCGATAAGGCAAAGGGACATAATGTGTATACAACATTGGATACAACCTTGCAGAAGGCAGCATATAAGGCACTTGGCAGTAACAAAGGTGCTGTGATAGTTATGGAAAGTTCTACAGGAAAGATACTGGCAATGGTTTCCAAGCCTGATTTTGACCCTAATCTGGTAGATAAAGATTACGATAAATGGATTAATTATGATAGTTCAGAGTCGGTTCTTTTAAACAGGGCTACACAAGGATTGTATGCACCGGGTTCAACCTTTAAGATACTTACAACACTTGAGTATATAAGGGAAAATGGTACAGATAATTCATTTATGTATGTATGCGACGGAAGTGATTATGAGGAAGGTGGAACAACAATTCCATGTGCAGATGGAAAAGCACATGGAAAGCAAGATCTTGTAGATGCTTTTGCTAATTCCTGTAATTCAGCCTTTTCGCATATAGGTGCAGGACTTAAGCTGACCTCATTTAAGAATCTATGCACCTCATTTTTATTTAATAAGAATATACCGGTCGCATTTGAATATAATAAAAGTTCATTTGCACTGAGTGAGGAGTCAGGCATAAGTGAAGCACAGGAAACTGCAATTGGACAAGGAAAAACTATGATAAGTCCACTCCATAATCTTATGATAGCTGCAACAGTGGCTAATGATGGTACAATGATGACACCATATCTGGTTGACAGAATAGAAGATGCTTATGGCAGAGTAGTAAAACAGAATAAACCAACAGTTATTGACAAGCTTATGACAAGTGACGAAGCACAGTATCTTACAGAATGTATGGAAGAGGTTGTTGATTCAGGTACAGGTGGTTCAATGAGATGGTCATCATATAATGCTGCTGGTAAGACTGGCTCGGCACAATACGATAATAGTGATAATGTACATTCGTGGTTTGTTGGATTTGCTCCGGCAGAGACACCAGAGATTGTAGTAAGTGTTGTGCTTGAGGGTGGCTATTCAGGTGTATCAAGTGCACAGTATATAGCGAAGGCTGTATTTGATGCGTATTTTCAATAATATGTTAATATGTTTGGCAGGAGCTTATTTGTTGATGACGTCATATATATAAGAGATTGCGAAAAATGTCAGAAAACAGCACGCTATGTCAAACATTTAGCCTTGATAAAAAAATATCAGCATTGTATAATGGATTGGAGGAAACGATATGTCAGAAGCAGTAAGCTGTGGAGGAGTTGTAATATTCAGAGGCAAAGTTCTTGTATTATATAAGAATTTTATGAATTCACGAGATGGCTGGGTACTTCCAAAGGGGACAGTCGAAAAGGGAGAAACTTATGAACAGACAGCTGTGCGTGAAGTGAATGAGGAGGCAGGTGCTGATGTAAGAATAAGAGCTTACATTGGCAGTACGAATTATTCATTTAAGGCTGGACACAAGAACATCGATAAGATCGTTCACTGGTATCTGTGTGAATCCGACAGCTATGACTGTGTGCCTCAGAAAGAAGAATTTTTTTACGATGCAGGTTACTATAAGTATCACGAGGCGTATCATCTTCTGGAATATCCGAATGAGAAACAGATACTTTCAGATGCTTATACAATGTATAGACAATTAAGAAAAGAAGGAAACTGGTGAGTAATGGTAGTAGATTCAGTTAATATGTTAGATGGTAATGTATATCTTGTAAGTCAGGGAGATAATATTAAACCGGCTGGTGCAACTGATTTTGATAATGTAATTAACAACATAAGTTCAGGAAGCGAGTCATTAGATGATATATTTAATGAAGTATCCAATGAATATGGTGTCAATGTTAACCTGTTAAAGGCGGTTGCAAAGGCAGAGTCGGATTTTGATACAGAAGCAGTATCATATTGTGGGGCACAGGGGATTATGCAGCTTATGCCGACAACGGCAGAATCGTTAGGCGTTGAAGATCCATTTGATGCAAGACAGAATATTACAGGTGGAGCGAAGATGCTTGCGTATCTTTTAGATGATTACAATGGTAATGTTACACTTGCCCTTGCTGCATATAATGCTGGAAGTGGTTCTGTAAGCAAATATGGTGGAGTTCCTCCATATAAAGAGACATTAGGATATATAGACAGAATTAATGATATATTAGGTGGAGCACTTTCTTCCGATTCAACAACAATTGATGGAGCTGGTGCTACAGATCTTTCACAGAGTATATGTGTTGGCGATACAGGAATAATGGTTGATTCCCAGAATAACAGCCAGCAGGGAGAGAATAACCAGGAGCTTTCAGCACTTAGAAACCAGATAACAGCTAATAAGTACAATATATCTGATGCAGTATTAAAGAGCCGTGCATCATCAGGAACAAGCAGTTCCAATGTGCTGTTCAGCTATGATGATTACAAATATGTAATTAATACATATAAAGCAATATTATCAAAGCTGTTAGCGGTATCATCGACTATTAATACAAGTGATGATAGTAATACATATAATACAGCATACAATAATTACAGTGATGATAACAGTGCTTTAGGATACTATAAGAATGGTCTGCTTAGCACAAGTCAGGCAGTCCTTAAAATGCTTAATATGAATTAAAGATTATAACCAGCATTAACACTGCTGGTTTAAATAGACAGCGAACATTGCCGCTTTGCAATTGATAGCAATGTAGAATGTGAGGGAAAGATTATGAACAATAAAAGAATTAAGGTTACATTATACAACAGAACATATAAAGAGATAGATATGAGTGACTTTACTTGTCTTCCAGAAGAATTATTTGCTAATAGAGATGACATTGTGGAGGTTGTGCTTCCGGAAGGTGTTAAGGTTATAAGCAACAATGCTTTTGAGAACTGCCAGAGGCTGGAGAAAGTAGAATTTCCATCGACACTTGAAAGAATTGAAAGTGAAGCATTTCTTAACTGCTTTAATCTTAAGAGTGCACAGTATGGCAAAGATGTAAAGATTGACCCTACATCATTTAAGGGATGTGCTAATCTTACATATTAATTTGTGGTTTTAATATTAATAATATGGCAGGAGCGGTATATATGGCGTGTGAGGGAGAGGTGCACAGCCAGCAGATTACAGCTTCCTGCCATTTTGTATTAAATCAGGACAATGATAAGTTAGAATAACCGTACTTGACGAATTGTCATAACTAATATACAATTCAACGTGGAAAAATATATAAATTACATTCAATGAAATCTGTTAAAAGTACAGACTTTAATACGTAACAGGAATGTGGAACGGAGAGTAAGATGAGCGAAAAGAAGACATTTGTAACATTAGAGCAACTTAAGGAGATTGATAAGACATATCCTACACCTTATCATCTTTATGATGAGAAGGGAATAAGAGATAATGCAAAGAGATTAAAAGAAGCATTTGCATGGAATAAAGGTTATAGAGAGTATTTCGCGGTAAAAGCTACCCCTAATCCATACATATTAAATATATTAAAGGAGTACGGCTGTGGAGTTGATTGTGCATCTGAGACAGAGCTTATGATGGCGTATGCACTTGATTATAAGCCGGGTGAGATTATGTTCTCATCTAATGATACACCAGCAGAAGAATATGCTTATGCCAATGAGATTGGTGCAACAATTAATCTTGATGATATTACACACATTGAATTCTTAGATAAAATACTTGATGGAAAGTTTCCGGAAACTATGAGTTGTAGATATAACCCTGGCGGATATTTCCAGCTTGGAACATCAATTATGGACAATCCGGGTGATGCCAAGTATGGTATGACACACGATCAGATTATTGAAGCCTTTAAGATATTAAAGAGCAAGGGTGTTAAGCATTTTGGTATACATTCATTCCTTGCAAGTAACACAGTTTCTAATGAATACTATCCAACACTTGCCAAGAGTTTATTTGAGCTTGCTGTAGAACTTCGTGATAAGACAGGAGCTGATATTAAGTTTATTAACCTTTCTGGTGGAGTTGGTGTTGCATACAAGCCAGACCAGACACCTAATGATATTGCTGTTATCGGTGCTGGCGTTCATAAGGTATATGATGAAATTCTTACAGCAGCTGGTATGGGGGATGTTGCGATATATACAGAGCTTGGAAGATTTATGCTTGCACCTTATGGCTGTGTTGTAACAAAGGCTATCCACGAGAAGCACATTTATAAGGAGTATATTGGTGTTGATGCATGTGCAGTAAATCTTATGAGGCCAGCTATCTATGGTGCTTATCATCATATTACAGTAGCAGGTAAGGAAAATGAGCCTTGCGACCACAAGTATGATGTAACAGGTTCACTTTGTGAGAATAGTGATAAATTTGCAATTGACAGAATGCTGCCAAAGATTGATATGGGAGATTATCTCATTATTCACGATACTGGAGCACATGGTTATTCTATGGGGTACCAGTATAATGGTAAGTTGAGATCAGCAGAGCTTCTGCTTAAGGAAGATGGAAGTGTACAGATGATAAGAAGAGCAGAGACACCAAAAGATTATTTCGCAACATTTGATTTCTGCGATAAGCTTGATAAGCTTAATTTAAATTAATCATTGATTAAAATTAACGATTGGAAATAGGTATATGAAGAATTTAGGATATATTGCCAGTGAGATAACAAAGGGTAAGAATTTATCAGATAATCTTGTTAAATATGGAAAGGGATTGTCATCATTATATAATGGTCTTGCTTATATTAAGATGTCTATGAATTATTATACAATTCTTAATATGATTAAGGATAATGAGATAGATGATGAGCTGTTTCTTGAAATGTTCCAGGGTGTCAATGAGATAATAGAGATTTCTTCCATAGATTCAGCTGTTGCCAGTGAAGATGTTCTTACAGACAAGATTAGTTCGCTAAGAAACCGTCTTATAGCTATTATGGAAAGCATAACTGATTATGTTGACAAGTTTAAGATATACGAATATGTATTGAACAGAGTAGAATACCGCTTTAAGGATGATGAACTTGATGAGGAATACTATAATACATATATGACTAATGACATAATGCACTACATTTTATCTGATAAAGATAATGTATCTATCAATGGAAGAATATCTGAAATGGTTGGCCAGCTTCCGATAAGAATGTCAAAAGCAAGATTTTATGATCATATTAAAGATGCATTTACGCTGTATCACGGAGCACAGAAACAGACAATTGATGATTTCTATTATTCGTTAAGTACAAGTGCGATGTTAAAAGATGCTGATAAAGACTCAATGTTCTTTAAGGATATGAATGATTTCTATGTAACGTTAAAGAATGCAGATTATAAAAATCTTGACAGCAGTGAGTACACACGTTTAAGGGGTGCACTTGATATAGCTACAGAGAAGATGAACAATGCAGCTGATATATATGTGCTTCTTGCCCAGATAATTAATGATTTGTATACAATTATATTATCTGATAATAATACAATAGGGGATAATACAGAGGTAAATGTTGCTAAAGATATTATTCTTAAGTCTAAGAGCCTGTTTGAAGATGAGCAGGAGCTTGATGAGATAGCAGAACTCTTTACAGCTTTTGAGGGCAAACAGGAGCGTATATTAGAAACTGTAATGGCGGCTGATTTTGCAACACAGTATGCTGCTGCCAACCTTAATGATACATTAGATGAACTTGCACTGTCAGATATGTACAGCTCGCTTGAAGCAATCGGCAAGCTTCAGTCAGGAAGTGACTTTGTTGATATATCGCCTAAAGAATATTTTGATGAAATTCCTGATGATTCATATGCTGATATGGCGGCAGAAAAGCTTATTACAGAGCTTGATAGGTTATTTACAGACTGTCAGCAAAGTGTTAAAAGAGCAGTTATGGCGGCTGTATTATCAATGCTTCCAGTGTTCTTTAATAATACGGAAGAAATTCAGGATTATATCAACAGTTCATTAATACAGTGCAGTGATGAAGCTGAGAAGAAGGCTGTTGTTGAAGTAGTAAGAATGATTATTGCCGGACAATAAATGTATATTAAGCGGTCTTGTACTGCTTGGAAACGAGGAATATTGTGAAGTGGTATAGAAAGCTGTATATTGGTGAGAATGCAAAGAAAGATAAATATAAAGTATTTGGACATATAAGAAAGAACAGATTTTGTGCAGATACATTTTTGATAACACTTGCTTCTAACACTTGCAATATTCTGGATATATATTCGGCTAATATGCTTTTACAACCACATTTTAAGAATAAAAATGTAAACGAAGAAATATATGTAGTTGGACTTGCTAAAGGACGTGATGAGGCACTTAATCTTGTGAGAGATATAATTGATGAAGTGTATAATGCTACAGGTGGATTTGATATAAGAGAATATCTTGGATTTGGCAATAAATAATAATGGGGGCATTAATGGTTCATATTATATTATTAATTCTTAAAATAGCAGGAATAGTGCTTCTATCATTGCTTGGAATATTAATTCTGCTGGTGCTTATGGTTTTATTCGTGCCGGTAAGATATAATATTAGTGCTGATTATCATAGCAGGCTTACGGCAAATATTAAGATAAGCTGGCTTCTTAATGTTCTTAGGCTAAAAGCATCATATGCTAATGACTTATCGGTTAAGGCATATGCTATGTTCTTTAAAATATTCGATAATAATTCGGATAAGGAGAAGAAGCAAAAGAATAAAGAAGGCGATAAGTGCATTGATGATATGTATGTGGCGGACAGCAGTCAGGAAACTGCCGGACAATACGCTGCTGGTAGACAGAATGAAACAAGTGGTGCTGGCAATAGTCAGGATACTGCTGTGCAGGTTGAATCATTAGAAGCTGAAAAAGCCGTTGCTGATAAAAAGATGGTGGCAGATGAAGCTTTAGAAAAGACAGATGAAAAAGCCTCAAGGAGTTCTTCTAAAGAAAGGCTGGAAGAAATTCATAAAAAAGCTGACATAAAGCAACATATAGAAAGCAGAAGTAATAACCAGCATAATGAGGATGATAAACATAATAGGCAGTCAGTCAGCCAGCCTCATAAGAAAAAAGACCTCATTGGCAGGCTGAAAGCAGCACTTAATAGTGTGAAAGATAAGCTTATAAGCATAAAAAGCAAGTTTAAAAAGCTTTTAAAAGCCATTGTGGATAAGAAGCGAAGTGCTTGGCAGAAGATTAATGATTTAAAAGTAATTATTAATGATGAAGAGAATAAAGAACTTGTAAGGCTTATTAAGAAGGAACTTAAAGAACTTATAAGAGAAATAACACCGGTTAAGTATGATGTTAATGTGCGCTATGGTTGTGAAGAACCATATATGACAGGCAGGATATTAGGAGTGATTGCGGTTATATATGGAATTACAGGTGTTCAGTTTAATATAACCCCTGAATTTGAACAGAAAGTGCTGGAAGGGGATATATATATGAAAGGCAGGGTAAGAATATACCGCCTGCTTTTGATAGCTTTAAGAATATATAAAAACAACAGGTTTAGAAAGCTTGTGTTTAATAAGGGTTAGTAATGGAGGATTAATATGGCAGAGAATAAGAATGATTTTAATGAAACTGTTGCATCGCTTTTTAAGGGTATGGATTCCTTTTTATCAGCTAAGACAGTTGTTGGGGAAGCGGTACACGTTAATGATACAATTATACTTCCATTAGTTGATGTATCGTTTGGTGTTGGGGCCGGTGCATTTGCTGGTGATAAGAAGAATAACGCCGGCGGTGGTATGGGAGGCAAGATGTCTCCAAGTGCTGTTCTTGTTATCCAGAATGGTGCAACTAAGCTTGTTAATATCAAAAATCAGGATACTGTAACTAAGATTTTGGATATGGTTCCAGATGTGGTTGACAGAATAACTGGCAAGTTTGGTGATGTAAAGATGGATGATGATATTGATGAAGCTATCAGTGATGTTACAGATGAAGAATAGATTATAAAAAATGAGTATACAGCATATACATTTACAAAATGGATAATATGTATATCTGCGCCATATGTATTGATAACATCATAAAGATAAGGGCAGTGTACATAAGAAGAGGATTGTTATGTGCAGAATGTTGGGCTTTATTATGTTCTGGATTGCGGTTGGAATGATTATAGGGTTAATCTTTACAGGTAGTATGTTCTGGCATATAGTTATAATAATTGCTCTTATTATTATAGGTTATAATATGTTTTGTCATTAAAATGTAATATTTTTAGTAAAAAGGTGTTGCAAAATGTAATATGTTCTGATACAATAATTTCTGTTGTGGGTAAATTTACCCAATACCGGTAAGGAGGTGTAATTGATATGGCTAAATGTGCAGTTTGCGAAAAAGGTGCTCACTTTGGTAATGCAGTGAGTCATTCTCATAGAAGATCTAATAAGATTTGGAATTCTAACGTTAAGTCTGTTAGAGTTAAGGTTAATGGAGCAACAAAGAAGATGTATGTATGTACTTCTTGCTTACGTTCAGGTAAAGTTGAGCGTGCCTAATGCTATTAATTTTCGAAAATTTATATCAGTACATTAAAGTGAATTGCACAATTTAATAAAATTGCGTAATTCACTTTATTTATTTTAGCTTTGATAGTATAATGAAAATATACTTTATATGTGGGGAAAGTTTGACTGCGCAAAACTTCTTGCAAATATGCTTCATAAGAGGCTTTGCATAGATTCCTTAAAATACAAGTCGCAGTATGGAGGCTAGATATGAATGGAACATTAAACAACAAATTAGGAAAAGTATCCATCTCAAGTGATGTTGTTGCTCAGTATGCTGGTTCAACAGCAGTTGAGTGTTTCGGAATTGTCGGAATGGCGGCAGTAAGTATGAAAGATGGTCTTGTTAAGCTGTTAAAAGGTGATAGTCTTACAAGAGGTATTAAGGTTGAGATAGACAGTGACAATAGAATAGAAGTTGATTTTCACGTTATAGTTTCTTATGGTGTAAGCATTTCAACAGTTGCTGACAACCTTATTGAGAATGTAAAGTACAAAGTATCTGAATTCACAGGCCTTGAAATTAAAAAGATTAACATATATGTTGAAGGCGTTCGTGTTATAGATTAATTGTTTTTATAAAGTAGATTGACGGGCCTTGTTTATGGCAGAATGGAGGAAATAAAGTGGCTACTACTACAATAGATGCAGCACTTGTGCAGAAGATGTTTCTTGCAGGAGCTAAGAATCTTGAATCAAAGAAAGAATGGATTAATGACCTTAACGTATTTCCAGTACCAGATGGTGATACAGGAACTAATATGACTCTTACAATTATGTCAGCGGCGAAAGAGGTAAGTGCAATTGCCAATCCAACAATGGAGAGTCTTTCTAAAGCTATTTCTACAGGTTCATTAAGAGGAGCAAGAGGTAATTCAGGAGTTATTCTTTCTCAGCTTCTTAGAGGTTTTACTAAGGAAATATCACACGTTAGTGAGATAACTGTTGAGACACTCGCAGTTGCAACACAGAGAGCGACAGAGACAGCTTATAAGGCTGTTATGAAGCCAAAGGAAGGAACAATCCTTACAGTTGCAAAGGGTGTATCTGATAAAGCGGCAGAGGTTGCAGGGAATGTGACAGATTTAGAAGAAGCATTATCAGTGATTATTGATTATGCAGAGGAAGTGCTTGCTAAGACACCAGAGATGTTACCAGTATTAAAGGAAGCTGGAGTAGTAGATTCAGGTGGACAGGGACTTGTAGTTGTTCTTAGGGGAATGTTAGATGCCCTTACTGGAAAGGTTACAGATTTCACAATTACAGAACCTAATGCTGAGTTTAAATCTGGTTCTAGTATGCCTGGAAAAGGTGCTGCTATTGAAGATGTAGATATTAAGTTTGGTTACTGTACAGAATTTATAATTATGCTTGAAAAGTCATTTGATGAAAAGACAGAGGCGGACTTTAAGGCATTTCTTTCATCAATCGGTGATTCAATTGTGTGCGTTAATCTTGATGATATCGTTAAGGTTCATGTTCATACTAACCATCCTGGTCAGGCATTTGAAAAGGGGCTTGAATACGGTCAGCTGACTAAGATGAAGGTTGACAATATGAGAGAAGAACATAACCAGAAGGTTGTGGCACAGTCAGAGATGCAGTCAGCTATTGCCGCAGATGCTATGAAGAAGCACGAGCAGGAGAAGAAGGAACAGGAATCTAAGAAAGATTTCGGTTTTGTTACAATAGCTGCTGGTGAAGGTATAGCAGAGATATTCAAGGGTCTTGGTGTTGATGAAGTAATACAGGGTGGACAGACAATGAACCCATCAACAGAGGATATTCTTAATGCCGCAGAGAAGATTAATGCAGATACTATATTTGTTCTTCCTAACAATGGCAATATTATTCTTGCTTCTAATCAGGCTGCATCAATTATTGAGGATAAGAAGATTGTTGTTATTCCAACAAAGACAATTCCTCAGGGAATTACAGCTATGATTAACTTTGAGATGACAAGAAGTGCAGAAGAGAACGAGATGGCTATGCTTGATTCACTTTCAACTGTACAGTCAGGTGAATTAACATATGCTGTAAGAGATACTTCAATTGACGGCAAAGAGATTAAGAAGGACAATTACCTTGGACTTGGTGACAAGGGACTTGCGGCTGTTGGAACAGATATGAATACAACACTTATAGATATGCTTGATACATTTGTGAATGATGACTCAGAACTTATAAGCGTATACTATGGACAGGATATTAAGGAAGATGATGCCAACGAACTTGTATCACAGATAGAAGAGAAGTTTGACGGTGTTGATGTGGAACTTCAGTATGGTGGCCAGCCAGTATACTATTATATAGTATCTGTTGAATAATAATTAAAGATATTAGCCCTTTATTTAATTGATGATGACACGCGTATAAGCTGTCAGATATGGAGTAGATGTATGGATATTACTCAATTAAAAGGAGTAGGGGCTGTAACTGCTAACAATCTAAACAGGCTTTCTGTATACACAGTAGAAGATCTCGTAAAGCTGTATCCGAGAGATTACGATGTATATGAAGAGCCTGTTTTTATTAGTTCAATTGATGATGATACAGAGATTGCTGCTATAGAGGGAACGGTAGTTGGAAGCCCTGATATATATGGTAATGGAAGGCTTAAAATGCTGTCTGTTATCATTAAGGATTCAGAAGGCGGTGCGATAAAATGTGTATGGTATAATATGCTATTTTTGAAAGCATCATTAAGAATAGGAACACACTATGTATTCAGGGGAAAAGTGAACCATAAGAAAGACAGTTATATATTAGAACAGCCGCAGATGTATACAATGGCTCAGTACAATGAGGTTAAAGGTCAGCTTATGCCTATATATCCTCTGACGAAAGGATTATCTAACAAGACTGTTGTAAAAGCAGTAACACAGGCACTTGATAAATATAAAATCGGGTTGGAAAAGGAATATATACCGGAATATATAAGGGAAAAGTATAATCTTGCAGAGCATAATTATGCGATGGTTAATATACATTTTCCGCAGAGTATGGATGATTATATTATTGCAAGGCATAGGCTTGCATTTGAGGAATTTTTTCTGTTCGTGCTTGCAACTCTTAATATGAAAGCTTCTAACGAAAGAATACCTAATAGCTATGTTATCCCTGATAATGTAAAGACAAGAGAGTTCATTAACCAGCTTCCGTTTAAGCTTACTCATGCACAGCTAAGAACATGGGAAGAGGTTAAGAATAATATGAGTGGAAAGCATCTTACAAGTCGTCTTATACAGGGAGATGTTGGTTCTGGTAAGACGATTGTCGCTGTGCTTGCGCTTATGAATACAGCATTTGCAGGGTATCAAGGGGCAATGATGGTTCCTACAGAGGTACTTGCCAGGCAGCAGTATGAGTCTATAAGAAATATGTTCGCCAATGCCGGTATAGATATTAATGTTGGACTTCTTACAGGTTCTATGACACAATCTGCCAGGAGAAAAGTGTATGATGATATAAAAAATGGTACTATTGATATAGTAGTTGGTACTCACGCACTTATTCAGGAGAAGGTTGAATATAATAATCTGGCACTTGTAATAACAGATGAACAGCACAGATTTGGTGTCAACCAGAGAAAACAGTTGTCAGATAAGGGGAACAATCCGCATATAATTGTAATGAGTGCAACACCAATTCCAAGAACTCTTGCGATTATATTATATGGCGATTTGGATATATCTATTATAGATGAAATGCCATCAGACCGACTTGCAATAAAGAATTGTGTTGTGGATGATTCATACAGGCCAAAGGCATACGCATTTATTAAAAAGCAGGTCAGCGAGGGCAGACAGTGCTATGTAATATGTCCTATGGTTGAGGATAGCGAGAATATTGAAGCGGAAAATGTAATAGATTACACGGATAAGTTAAGAGCTGAACTTAAAGGCGTGCGAATTGAGTATCTTCACGGTAAAATGCGTCCAGTCGATAAGAATGAGATTATGGAAAGATTTGCCAGCGGAATGATAGATGTGCTTGTATCTACGACAGTTATTGAGGTTGGGGTAAATGTTCCTAACAGCACGGTTATGATGGTTGAAAATGCTGAAAGATTCGGACTTGCACAGCTTCATCAGTTAAGAGGACGTGTCGGAAGAGGAAAGTACCAGTCGTATTGTATATTTGTTACTGGCAATAAATCCAAGAAGATAAAGGACAGGCTGGATATACTGCAATATTCCAATGATGGTTTTAAGATAGCAGAGGAAGATTTGAAACAGCGTGGTCCGGGAGATTTCTTTGGGGTACGACAGAGTGGTGATTTTGATTTCGGAATAGCAGACGTATTCACAGATGCCAAGACTTTAAAAGAAGCCTCAGATGCGGCTAAAGAGATGATGGATAGCGGCTTTGACATAGAGGATGGTGCTAACACATATCTTAAGGAAAAGGTTGATGACTATACGAGAAAATGTCTGGAGAAAATCAATTTATAAAGGAGACTGGTTATGAGACAGATGGAATTTACAATGAGCAGGCCTAATCTTGTTAAGCAGGGTGATGAGGTTGAGATAACTGAGGGAAAGCTTCCAAGCAGTTATTATTATACTATTGAGCCAGCAGTTGCTATGTCAGGCAATTACTCAACTCCTGACAGGCTTAAGTCAAGACATGGAGTTGTTAAAGAAGTCGGAGAGACAAGCAGAGGATATTATGTGCTTGCGGAATTTGAAGATTGAAAATATATTAATAATATGTATAATTAAATATTGAATATTAAACATTAAATGATTTATAAGGAAAGGTTTGGAATAACTAATGGAAAAGAAGAAAAGGGGCAGTTTCACGGGAGAAATAGGATTTGTACTTGCGGCTGCGGGAAGTGCTGTTGGACTGGGTAATCTGTGGAGATTTCCGTATCTTGCGGCACAATATGGCGGAGGAATATTTATTCTTGTATACATTATACTTGCACTTACATTTGGCTTTACTCTTATGACAACAGAGATTGCTATAGGAAGAAAGACAAAGTTAAGTCCGACAAGGGCGTATAAAGAGGTTGATTCTAAGTTTGGATTTATTGGGCCGATTGCATTTATAATACCGGTTATCATTCTGCCATATTACTGTGTAATAGGAGGATGGGTTACAAAATATGTCACAGTATTTGCGGCAGGACAGAATATAGCTGCTGCCGAAGACTCATTTTTTGGTAACTTTATTGGAAGGGAATATGCACCACTTATATTTTTTATTATATTCCTTGGGCTTACATCACTTATTGTAATATCGGGTGTAGAAAAAGGAATTGAGAAGGTGAGCAGTTATCTTATGCCAGCACTAATTGTGCTTGCCGTTATAATATGTATATATGTAATTACAATTCCAGGTTCATCAGCAGGAATTAAATATTATCTTCTGCCGGATTTCTCTAAATTCTCATTTAAGACGGTGTGTGCAGCTATGGGACAGATGTTCTATTCAATGAGTCTTGCAATGGGAATTATGATAACTTATGGTTCATATACTAAAGATGAGGTGAGCATTGTAAAATCTGTCAACCAGATAGAGATATTTGATACAGGAATTGCCATTCTTGCAGGAATGATGGTTGTTCCGGCAGTGTATATATTCAGCGGTGAAGCTGGAACATCACAGAGTGGTGCAGGACTTATGTTTGTAACGCTTCCTAAGGTATTCACACAGATGACTGCTGGAAGATTTATAGGCGGATTGTTTTTTGTGCTTGTGTTTTTTGCGGCACTTACAAGTTCGGTATCCGTTATGGAAGCAATAGTTTCAATGCTTATAGACAGATTTCATATAAGCAGAATTAAAGCGTGCCTTGGTGTTATTATATTCTCGGTTGCCCTTGGAATACCTTGTTCACTTGGTAATGGGGTATGGTCACACATTACAATACTTGGAATGGATTTCCTTACATTCTTCGATTTTATAAGCAACAGTCTTCTGCTTCCTATAGTAGCCTTCTTTACCTGCCTTATGATAGGCTGGTCAACGGGTGCTGACTATATTATTGGAGAAGCTACCAAGAATGGAGAAGCTTTTAAGCGTGAGAAAATATACCGCGTTATGATTAAGTATATAGCACCGGTATTATTGCTTATTATTCTTGTGTTCTACACATTGGCACAGTTTAATATAATTAAATTCTAATTCGTCACAGAATATGTATTTTTAATTCGTTAAGATTATGCGATGAATATAATTACAGGGTTATGTGATTAATATGTATGTCAGATGAAAGCTGTACATTTTCTGCCACACAGGCAGGAATGGAGGTGTTCGTCTGGCATATTTTTTTATTGAAGGGAATATACATTTATATGCGTATATATGGAGGTTAGATATATGGATGGAAAAGAGCTTGTATCAGGTGCAGCGTATGATGTATATATGGATATTAAGAAAAGAACCAATGGAGAAATATATTTTGGTGTTGTAGGACCTGTAAGAACCGGTAAGTCAACTTTTATCAAAAGATTTATGGAATTGTGTGTCCTTCCTTCTATGAAAGATGATAATAAAAGAAAGAGGGCACAGGACGAACTCCCACAGTCGTCAGGTGGAACTACAGTTATGACAGTTGAGCCTAAATTTATTCCGAGTGAAGCAGCACTTATAAGTCCATTTGAGGGAATTAATATGAAGGTAAGGCTTGTTGACTGTGTCGGTTTTATGGTTGAAGGGGCTAATGGGCATCTTGATAATGGAAAAGAGAGAATGGTTAAGACACCGTGGGATACTAAGGAAATAGCATTTTCCAAGGCGGCAGAGATAGGTACTAAGAAAGTGATAAATGACCATTCAACAATAGGTATTGTTGTGACTACAGATGGTTCTTTTACAGAAATTGACAGAACGAATTATATAGTGGCAGAGAAAAAGACTATTAACGAGTTGAAAAAAATAAATAAGCCGTTCGTTGTAATATTAAACAGTGATAAACCTTATGCCACAAAGACCAGGGAGCTTGCCGTTAGCATGTCGGCTGATTATGAAGTTCCTGTTATTCCTGTTAATTGTGACCAGTTAAAGAATGAAGATGTTAATAATATTCTTAAAGAGGTGCTTAAGCAGTTTGCAGTGACACAGATTGACTTTTTTGCACCTGAATGGACACAGGTGCTTCCTGATGAGCATTGGCTAAAAAAAGAGCTTATGCAGGTGGCTGGAGAGGTGTTAGAAGGCATTAATACAATAAAAGATGCTGATAATTATAAATATAGTGCAGATAATGAATACATAAAGAAGCTTGATGTTACAGATGTGTCACTTTCGGAGGGAAGGGTGAGTGTGAAGATGTCTGTAGATGCTAATATTTATTATGGCATTTTAAGCGAGCTTACCGGAACTAAGATATTAAATGAATATGAGCTTATAAGTACAATAAGAGATCTGGCGTTAAGAAAGAAGGAATATGAAAGTGTATCTGATGCGGTAACTGATGTTAATATGTCTGGCTTCGGTGTTGTAACGCCTGTAAGAAGTGCAATAGAATTAGAAGAACCAGTTGTTATAAAAAATGGTAACAAATATGGCGTTAAGATTAAGGCTAAAGTTCCGTCAGTGAATATGTTAAAGACACAGATTAATGTTGAGATTGCACCTATAGTCGGAACTAAAAACCAGGCAGAGGATCTGATTAATTATATTAAAGATAATACAAAGGATAATCCGGACGGCATATGGGATACTAATATATTTGGAAAGACGATAGAACAGATTGTTAATGATGGGATATACGAAAAGACACATAATATAACTAAAGATAATATGGATAAGATTGGGGAGACTATAGAAAAGGTTATGAATGAGAATTCGGGACTTGTCTGCCTGATTGTGTAGCTGAGTGCTTGATTGTAAGAGAGAATTCTGATAAAATTAGTTGTAATTAATGTACTTTGCACAATAAAAGGCAAATAGGAGGACAATATGAAAAAGGTTGAAGATTATGTAAGAAGTATTCCAGATTTTCCAGAGAAAGGAATTATATTCAGGGATATAACAACAGTAATCCAGAGTCCAGAGGGATTAAAGCTTGCTATAGATGGAATTAATGAAAAGCTTAAAGGCGTTGATTATGATGTTGTAGTTGGACCAGAATCAAGAGGATTTATATTCGGAGTTCCAGTTGCATATGCTAATGGCAAAGGCTTTGTTCCTGTAAGAAAGAAAGGTAAGCTTCCTTGTGAAACTATTTCACAGGATTATGAGCTTGAATATGGCACAGCAACTATCGAGATGCATAAGGATGCCATAGTACCGGGACAGAAGGTTGTTATTGTAGATGACTTAATCGCAACAGGTGGAACAACAGAAGCTATTATCAAGCTTATTGAACAGCTTGGTGGTGAAGTTGTAAAGATTATATTCCTTATTGAGCTTGAGGGGCTTAAGGGCAGGGAAAAGCTTAGCGGATATGATGTTGACGCAGTTATAAAGTACGCTGGAAAGTAAAATAATAATGAGGGCTGTATGTTTGCTTCAGAGTGCCTTAGTGGGATTTTCTGACAGGATGCAGCCTTTGTTTGGATATGGAAGGGGTGATGTTATGCCAACACCACATAACACAGCGAATACAGGTGATATAGCTAAGACAGTTATAATGCCGGGTGATCCTTTAAGGGCGAAGTATATAGCTGATACTTATCTTGATAATGTAGTCAGGTTTAACAATGTAAGAAATATATATGGTTATACAGGTGTATACAGGGATGTTGATATATCCGTTATGGCTAGTGGTATGGGTATGCCTTCTATGGGCATATACAGCTACGAGTTATTTAAGTACTATGATGTCGATAATATTATAAGAATAGGGTCGGCAGGAAGTATATCTGACAAGGTTGACTTAAGGGATATTGTGTTAGCTATCGGTACAAGTACTGACTCTAACTATGCTAAGCAGTATAATCTTCCTGGAACATATGCACCTGTGGCAGATTTCGGGCTTTTAAACTGTGCATATGAGCAGTCGAAGCTTTATGGTATTGCTGCTGAGGTTGGGAATGTCGTATCAACAGATGTTTTTTATAATGATAATCCAGAATATAATAAGGCGTGGAGTAATATGGGTGTGCTTGCTGTTGAAATGGAATCAGCGGCACTTTATATGAATGCCGCCCGTCTTTCAAAGAATGCTCTTGCTATGTTTACTATAAGTGATAATCTTATGAATGGACAGTCATTATCGGTTGAGGAAAGACAGGAGGGCTTTGATGATATGATAAAGCTTTCACTTGAAACTGCAAGATTGTATAATATCGGGGGAGGCGTATAATGGACAAGTCGGGTTATACAGATATGACAAGTATACAGATACTTGTATTTTTTGCACTTGTTATTATTATTGCTGTATATGTCACAGTTACGAATAATAGAAGAAAGCAGAATTTAATTATTAAAAAGCTGAAAAATGGCTGGGGAAAACCGTCACAAAGAAAGTATTCCGGTGAAGATTATGAGTGCATATCACATTACTTTAAAAGAAATGAAGATGAGAACTCTATAGATGATATAACATGGAATGATCTTGGTATGGATGCGGTATTTTGTATGATGAATAATACGAATTCATCTGCAGGACAGGAATATCTATATAAGATGTTAAGATGTCCCAATGCGGATATCCAGTCGCTTAAAAAGCTTGATAAGCTTGCCTCTGACTTTGATAAAAATGCTGCTAAAAGACTTGACATACAGAAAATATTTGTATGGATAGGACGTGCAAAGCATATATCAATAAGTGATTACTGCGATGTTGTGGTAGGACTTGAGAAAAAAAGCAACGTTCTTCATTATGCTTCAATGCTTTTTATTCTTGCAGCAATTATATTTACCTGCACCATAAGCCCGGTGCTTGGAATATGGCTTTGTATCGCAGCTATCGCATTTTCGATAATAACGTATTATAAATATAAGGCTGCTGTTGATAGGTACTTCATATGTGTTAATCATATTGTGAAACTGCTTATGGGTGCGAAAAAGATAACAGCACTTAATATTGATTTTCTTGGTGAGTATAACGATAAGTTAAAGAATATATCAGAGGAGCTTTCAGATATAACAAAGAGGTCATGGCTTCTTGAAACGGGTAATGTTGATGGTTCTATAGCCGAGATTTTGCTTGATTACCTAAGAATGTTGACACACGTTGACCTTATAAAGTTTAATAATCTTATAAAGCTTTTTAATGATAAAGAAGATTATATATATGAGCTTATAGATACACTTGGTTTTATAGAGGCATCCATATCAGTTGCTTCATTCAGATGTATGCTTGGCAGCTGGTGCGTTCCTGAGTTCAGGAAGGATAATGATATGCAGCTTGAAGTAAGAAATGTATATCATCCGCTTATAACAAAGCCTGTAGCCAACTCTATAAATACTAAGCATAATGTACTTCTGACAGGATCTAACGCTTCTGGAAAATCGACATTTCTTAAGACAATCGCGATTAATGCACTTTTGTCACAGACAATATATACGAGTGTGTCGGAATACTACAGAGCACCTGTATACAGAATATATTCGTCAATGGCATTAAGAGATGACCTTAGCAGTTCCAACAGCTATTATATAGTGGAAATCAAGTCACTTAAGAGGATGTTGGATGCGGCTTCTAAAGAGGGACATCCTGTTCTTATGTTTGTTGATGAGGTGCTTCGTGGAACTAACACGGTTGAGCGTATTGCGGCATCATCAGAGATACTAAAGAGCATAAGGACTGATAAAGCACTTGTGTTTGCGGCAACACACGATGTAGAGCTTACATCACTTCTTAGAGGAAAATATGATAATTATCATTTTCAGGAGGAGGTTACAGATGATGAGGTTGTATTTGATTTCAAGCTGTATACAGGACCTGCAACCACAAGAAATGCAATAAAGCTGTTAAAGACTATAGGTTATGACAGCACTATTATTAATGCGGCTGAGAGAAGTGCGGGCTATTTTCTTAATAATGGAAAGTGGAATGTTGAAAATTGATATGAGCTATGGTAAAATACTATGTTGTTTATAGCTGCTGCAAAGCCGGCAGTAGCAGAAAGGAAGGCTTATGGTAGGATTAACATTAGTTTCGGAATTAATATTTGAAGCGGTAAAGTTTGTAGTTATGCTTGGACTTTTAGTTCTTGCAGTATTTGCCGGTGGTAAGATTAGAAAAGGATTAGATGCTAAAAAGGCAGCTAAACAGGAGGAAGAATAAAGTGCAGTACAGAGGCGTTAACGAATTAAGAAGATTATATCTTGACTTTTTTGAGAGCAAGGGACATTTAAAGATGAAGAGTTTCTCACTTGTTCCACATAATGATAACAGTCTGCTTATCATCAATTCAGGTATGGCTCCATTAAAGCCATATTTTACAGGTCAGGAAATCCCACCAAGAAGAAGAGTGACTACTTGTCAGAAGTGTATCCGTACAGGTGATATTGAAAATGTTGGTAAGACGGCAAGACACGGTACATTCTTTGAAATGCTTGGTAACTTCTCTTTTGGCGATTATTTTAAGACAGAAGCTATTCATTGGTCTTGGGAGTTCCTTACAGAAGTTGTAGGACTTGATGCCAATAGATTATATCCATCAATATATGAGGAGGATGATGAAGCTTTTGAAATCTGGAATAAACAGATAGGTATTGCACCTGAGAGAATATTCAGATTTGGTAAGGAAGATAATTTCTGGGAACACGGTGCTGGACCTTGCGGTCCATGTTCTGAGATTTATTATGATCGTGGCGAAAAGTATGGCTGCGGAAAGCCAGGCTGTACGGTAGGCTGTGACTGTGACAGATATATGGAAGTATGGAATAACGTATTCTCACAGTTTAATAATGATGGTAAGGGTAACTATACAGACCTTATCCAGAAGAATATTGATACAGGTATGGGTCTCGAAAGACTTGCAGTTGTTGTTCAGGACGTTGACTCTATATTTGATGTTGATACATTACAGGCACTCCGTAATAAGGTATGCGAGATGGCTGGTGTTAAGTATAAGGAAGATGAGAAGCAGGATGTATCTATCCGTGTTATCACAGATCATATACGTTCAGTAACATTTATGGTAAGTGATGGTATTATGCCATCTAATGAAGGCAGAGGCTATGTACTTAGAAGACTTTTAAGAAGAGCGGCAAGACATGGAAGACTTTTAGGGATAGAAGGAAAGTTCTTATCAAAGCTCTGCGAAACAGTTATAGAAGGTTCTAAGGACGGATATCCAGAACTTGAAGAAAAGAAGGAATTCATTACTAAAGTTATATCTGAGGAAGAGGATAAGTTCAATAAGACTATTGACCAGGGATTAAGTATTCTTTCAGATATGGAAAAGGAACTTCAGGAGAAGAACCAGAGCGTTCTTTCTGGGGAAGATGCTTTCAAGCTTTATGATACTTATGGTTTCCCTATTGATCTTACTAAGGAAATCTTAGAAGAAAAGAACATAACTATTGATGAAGACGGCTTCATTAAATGTATGAATGAGCAGCGTGAGAAAGCACGTAAGGCTCGTAAGACAACTAACTATATGGGTGCTGATGCAACTGTATATGATAAGATTGATCCAGCTATCACAAGTGAATTCGTTGGATATGACAAGCTGTCTAATGATTCCAAGGTAACAGTTCTTACAACAGAAGAAGATGTTGTAGAAGCTCTTTCAGAAGGAGATAAGGGAACAGTTATCGTTGATCAGACAGTATTTTATGCAACAATGGGTGGTCAGGAAGGTGATAAAGGTTATATCACAACTTCTGAGGGCGAATTTAAGGTTGATACAACAATCAAGCTTAAAGGCGGCAAGATTGGCCACGTTGGAACTATGACAAAGGGTATGCTCAAAGCTGGCGATACAGTTACTCTTACTGTAGATTCAGAATACAGAGCAGATACATGCAAGAATCATAGTGCAACACACCTTTTACAGAAAGCATTAAGAACTGTACTTGGTAACCATGTTGAACAGAAGGGTTCTTATGTAGATCCTGAAAGATTAAGATTTGACTTTACACATTTCCAGAGTATGACAGAAGAGGAGATTAAGAAGGTCGAAGATATTGTCAATGAAAAGATTGCTGAGGCAATTCCAGTAGAGACAAAGATTATGACAATCGAAGAAGCTAAGAACACAGGTGCTATGGCACTTTTTGGTGAAAAGTATGGTGAGAAGGTAAGAGTTGTATGTATGGGTGACTTCTCTAAGGAGTTCTGTGGTGGTACACATGTTGCCAACACAGCTAACATCAGACTTTTTAAGATTGTATCTGAGTCAGGTGTTGCTGCAGGAGTAAGAAGAATAGAAGCTCTTACGGATAAGGGAGTTCTTAAGTTCTTTAATAACCTTGAAACTCTTGTAAAAGAAGCTTCAATAGCAGCTAAGGCAGAGAGCACACAGCTTGTAAAAAGAATTCATACAATGAATGATGAGATTAAGGCACTTATATCTGAGAATGATAAGCTTAAGGCAGAGCTTGCTAATAATGCTTTAGGTGATGTGACAGATAATGTTGTTGATGTTAAGGGTGTTAAGCTTCTTGCAACTAAGGTAGATAATGTTGATATGAATGAACTTAGAAACCTTGGCGATAAGTTAAAGGGAGAGATTGGTTCAGGTGTTGTACTTGTTGTAAGTGCACTTGCGGCTGATAAGGTTAATATGATAGCGATGGCTACAGATGATGTTGTTGCTAAGGGTGCTCATGCTGGTAATCTTATTAAGTCTGTTGCTTCACTTGTTGGTGGCGGCGGTGGCGGACGTCCTAATATGGCTCAGGCTGGTGGTAAGAATGCTTCTGGTATTGATGAGCTATTAAAGAAGGCACCAGAAGTGCTTGCAGAGCAGCTTTAATTATAATAGTAATAATAACCACTATGATATTGGTTATAATATTAATTTAACAAATTGTGCTAAAATCGCAAAATTTCTGTTGACTTAGGTGATTTCTGTGATATAATATCTGTTGTGCGATTAGGTAAAACCCTATATGTATTGCCCAGCACAATTACGCAACAGAAGGGTGGTCAGGAAAAGGTATGTCAAATGTCATCGTTAAAGAAAACGAGTCTTTAGATAGCGCATTACGCAGATTCAAGAGAAACTGCGCAAAGGCAGGCATTCAGCAGGAAATTCGTAAAAGAGAACATTACGAAAAGCCAAGCGTAAGACGCAAGAAGAAGTCAGAAGCTGCTAGAAAACGTAAGTTCAATTAATTTGATAGCGAAATATTTAATCCCGGTGTATTTTAGAATACATCGGGATTTTTTTGCATATTTTATATATAAGCGTAAGTTGTTATGCTGGGGTAAGATATGGGAAAGTTTAGGTGTGCGAAAGATGTGCGTTCGGTTGTTATGCCGCAGTCTGTTACTATGCCGATTCTTACAGTTATTGGCAATAAGGAAATGTATATAGAGAATTTTAAATCAATAATGGAGTATGAATGTGATAGTGTCAAAGTCATTACAAGGCGTGGAATTGTACACGTTAAGGGAAGTGACCTTGATATAGGATATCTGGATATGGATGAAATATCCATAAAAGGGAGGATTAAAGAGATTACATTTGAGTAATATGGTTAATGGGGTGCTGTGTATAATATGAAACTGGGTATTAAAGATGGATTGAAGCATATTTTTTATATTGAACTGGAAATAAGCGGGGATGGTATAAATACATTTTTTAATATGTGCAGAAAAAAAGATATAATATTTTTTGATGTACAGCATATTAAAACTGGCAATAATGCTGTGCGTGCCAGGATAGCAAGAAATGATTTCTTTATGATAAAAAATCTTGTTAAGGCGGCAAGGGTGCATATTAAAGTTATCAAAAAGGCTTATCCAAGATATTACATATTTAGATACAGACAGCATTATTCGTTTGCCTACGGGGTGCTTATTGCATTTGTTATAATAAAGCTTCTGGGAATGTTCGTATGGAAAGTGAATTTTAATGGTAATTATGTATACACAGATGAGTATTTGAAAAGTTATATAAAGGATATGAAAGTTTATAATGGAAATATGCTTAAAAATATTGACTGTGCGTATATTGAAGAGTGCATAAGAAATGATCTTGATGTTACATGGGCGAGTGTTGAGATAAAAGGCTCAATGGTTAATGTATACATAAAAGAAAATTATTCTATGAATAAAGAAGCAGTGAAGTCTGTGTATAGTGACGGTGAAGATATAGTAAGCAGTTGTCAGGGTGTTGTTAAGAAGATAATTACAAGAAGTGGTACACCACTAGTAGCCTGCGGTGATGAGGTTCAGGAGGGGCAGGTGTTAGTATCTGGCAGGGTGGCTGTTACTGATGACTCAGGAACGGAGCTGTATCAGGTAGATGTATGTCCTGATGCAGACATTTTAGTTCATACAGTAATTGCTTATGATGATATACTGGAAAGAGAATACGGATACAGACAGTATACCAAGAGGAGATATTCTTCGTTAATTATAGAAAATAACAGCGGCTTAATTAAGCTGACCAAGCCGCACAGGCGGATAGAGCAGTATGATATAATAACGCAGAAATATCCATTGATTGTTGCAGGAGGGATAGATACTGGAATTGTTATTGGGGTAGAGAACAGAAAAGAATATAAAGTTATGAATGACAGGTATAATGATGTCCAGTTAGAAGATATTCTTAATGAAAGATTACAGATGTATATTTCACATATGGAACAAAAAGGAGTGCAAATAATGGATTGTCGTGTTAATATAGATACAACTGATGACAGAGGAAGCTGTACTGGAGAATTGGAAGTACTTCTTCCGGTTACTAATTGATATACATATTAATAGAAAGAGGATTAATATTAATGAGTGAAGTAGAAGTTGTTATTGATATGCCAGCAGAATACAGCAGTATGGTGTTTGGACAGTTTGATGAATATGCCAAGGCAATAGAGAGTAATCTTAATATAGAATTAATAGCAAGGGACGGAGTTGTAAAGATAATAGGAGCAGAAGCTAATGTTATAAGGGCAAGAGGCGTGCTTGATAATCTTATAGAGCTTGCAAGAAGAGGTAACCAGATAAGTAGACAGAGTGTTGATTATGCAATATCGTTATCATTTGATGATAAGCAGGATACTATGTTAGAGATAGACTCCGATACAGTATGCAGGACTATAGCAGGAAAGCCAATTAAGCCAAAGACATTAGGCCAGAAGAATTATGTAGACCAGATAAGGGATAAAATGATTGTATTTGGAATAGGCCCTGCTGGTACAGGAAAGACATATCTTGCAATGGCAATGGCTATTCAGGCATTTAAGTCTAATGAGGTTAATAAGATAATTCTTACAAGACCAGCGATAGAGGCAGGAGAAAAGCTTGGATTTCTTCCGGGTGATTTACAGAGCAAGGTAGACCCATATCTTCGCCCTTTATATGATGCACTTTTTCAGATTATGGGTGCAGAAAGCTTTAATGCTAATATGGAAAAGGGACTTATAGAGGTAGCACCGCTTGCATATATGCGAGGAAGAACTCTTGATAATGCGTTTATAATATTAGATGAAGCACAGAATACAACGCCTGCACAGATGAAAATGTTCCTTACAAGAATAGGTTTCGGTTCTAAGGTAGTAGTTACTGGAGACCAGACACAAAAGGATCTTCCAAGAGATGTAACATCTGGTCTGGACGTTGCTATGAAGGTGCTTTCAAAGGTTGATGAGATAGGTTTTGTAAAGCTTACTAACCACGATGTAGTAAGACACCCTCTTGTACAGAAGATTGTAAAAGCTTATGAGGAATATGAGAACAGACAGAACAAGAAAGAATTTGACAGGCGGAATAGGAAAGAATCTGATGGCAGGTCAAAAAAGAATTACGACAGCAGACAGGGTAAGAAAGAGAAAGGAACAAGAAAGAATGACAATTAATATAGAATATGAAACAGATAAAAAGTTAGATTTAGATTATGAGAAGATAATTAATGAGGTTGTTAATGAGGCAGCTGCATATGAGAAATGTCCATATGAGATAGAGGTTAATGTCACATTGACGGATAATGAGGCGATACATCAGATTAACAAAGAGTTCAGGGAAGTTGATGCACCTACAGATGTTCTCTCATTTCCTATGATTAATTATGAAGCACCATCTGATTTTGAGTCACTTGAAGACGAATTTGAGAATAACACAGAGGACTATTTTAATCCGGATACAGGTGAACTTATGCTTGGTGATATAGTTGTATCAGTAGAGAAGGTGGCTGAACAGGCTGAAAAATATGGACACAGTGAAGTGAGAGAACTTGCATTCTTAGTTGCACATAGTATGATGCACCTTTTTGGATATGACCATATGACAGAAGAAGAAAGCAAGGTTATGGAAGCTAAGCAGAGAGAAGTCCTTGATAATATAGGAATTACAAGATAATTATATTGGATATATTACAATTATAAGAATGATAATATTGTAGTTAACTATAAAATGACAACATTGAGGTTATATATTGCAGTTATAAGAATATAGAAATCGCGGGTGAGAGGTATAGGTATAATGGAATACACAGATAGAGAGCTTTTAGATAAAGCAAAAGAGGCAATGGTTTATTCGTATTCACCTTATTCAAGGTTTAAGGTCGGGGCTTGCGTACTTACAAAGGACGGACATATTTATACAGGCTGTAATATAGAGAATTCAAGCTTTGGTGCGACTAACTGTGCAGAAAGGACAGCAATATTCAAGGCTGTAAGTGAGGGTAGAAAAGAATTCGCTAAGATTGCCATAGTGTCATCTTCAGGTTTAAAGACGTATCCGTGTGGAATATGCAGGCAGGTTATGAGTGAATTCTTTAAGGGTAATGAGCAGATAATTCTTGAAAATGCTGGAGAGATAATTAAATATACTATTGATTATTTACTGCCTGATAGTTTTAAATTGTAATAAATAGTAAAATGAAATGTATAAAATATAACATTTTGCAAATAATTACCATATAAATTCATATTGCAAGGAAGGTGCAAAAGAATGGAAAATGGTATATTTAATAGAAGAAATGTTATATCAATATGTGTTGTGGCGGCTGTAATTGTAATATTAACAATAGTATTTCTGTCACGCAGCAATACAGGCGATGAGCATATAGATGACATACAGAAGGACAGAGTTAAGTATGAAGATATGCAGAATAAAAGAGCTGGCACAGAACAGGTGACGTCCCAGCAGACAGTAGGGGTATCACAGCAGAATAAGACATATACGGATAATTATCTGTTGCAGTTACAGGACGGACAGGCTGTAATATACAGGGGTGTATTGAAGAATTCGGACATTGAATATGAATTCTACGATTATGCCCAAATTGATATTGAACTGCTGCCAGAAAGCATAAAGAAAGAATGTACAGACGGGCTTGGTTTAAATGGAGAACAGCAGCTGTATGATTTTATACAGGCATACAGCATAGAATAACAGTAATAAGGATAGTGATATATGAAAAGCAAATATGTGAAAAAGCACGAATGTGTCATAATCGGCGGCGGTGCGGCTGGAATGATGGCGGCAGTACAGCTTGCAGGTTATGGAATAGATAACTGCATAATAGAACACACAGGAAAGATTGGAAGCAAGATATTACAGACAGGCAATGGCAAGTGTAATTTTACTAATCTTAATATGAGCAGTGAAATGTATCAGAATAAAGATAACAGACTTGTTATGGAAGTTATTGATAAGTTTGATGTACAGCATACGCTTAAATTCTTTAAAAGTATAGGCGTATATTATACACAAAAGGATGGTTATGTATATCCACATTCTAAGACAGCCGCTTCATTACAGAATGCATTAAGATTGGCAATAAAGAACGCTGGCATTAAGGTTAATATGGATACTGTCATTAATAAGATTTATAAGAAAGAAGCTGATGGAAAGGATGTGTTCGTTCTTGAATGTGACGGTATAGACTTTATAGCAGATACAGTAATTATTGCAACAGGTTCAAAGGCTTCGCCAAAGACAGGCTCAGATGGTTCGGGTTATGAGCTTGTAAGACAGCTTGGAATTGATATTGTAAAGCCACTTCCCGCACTTGTACAGCTTGTATGCGGTGACAAAGCTGTATGTAAGCTTGGTGCAGGTGTAAGAAGCTATGGAAGCATAGAGCTTTGGGTTGACGGACAGTGCGTAGCAAATGATACAGGAGAAATCCAGTATACAGATTATGGAATATCAGGAATACCGGTATTTCAGGTAAGCAGATTTGCAGTAAAAGCTATAGATGAGAACAGGGAAGTCAAGGCTGTTATTAATATGATACCTGATATAACAGATAGTGATATAGAAGATATTTTCAACAGGCGAATTATAGCAGAAGGTTATAAGACGTTAGAGCAGTTCTTTGAAGGGCTTATTAATAAAAAGCTTGTTGCTATGATAGCGGCAAGATGCAAAATAAGCGAAAGTAAGCACATAGCAGATATTGATATTGAAAAAATGCGACATATTATTGAAACTATGACACATTTTGGATTTGTTATAACAGGTGATAAAGGATTTGATTATGGTCAGGTGTGTCAGGGCGGAGTTGCTCTTGATGACATTGACATAAGTAATATGGAATGTAAAAAGGTAAAGGGTGTGTTCTTTGCTGGTGAGGTTGTTGATGTTGACGGCAAATGCGGTGGCTATAACCTGCAATGGGCGTGGAGTTCGGCATACTTAGCGGCGGCAGGAGTAAAGGAAAGGATAAATAATTGAAACAGGAAAAAGTAATAAGAATTAATAATATAAAATTAAAACCAGACCACACAGAGGCTGAGCTTTTAAAGGCAGTTAAGAAAGCACTCAGGTTAAAGAATAACTGTGATATAAAGTCCGACATTATAAAGAGGTCTATAGATGCAAGACATAAGCCTGACATTATGTATGTATACAGTGTTGATGTGAAGAAGCTTGTTATCAATAATAAAGATACGGATTTGAAAGCGTTTGCAAAGAAAACAGCCAATAATAATATTACATATAATGAGAAGGTTATATATGAGTTTCCATATGGCAGAATTAATAATTATGAGGGCGCAGGAATTAAGGAAGAAGACAGGCCTGTTATAATCGGCTTTGGACCAGCGGGAATGTTTGCGGCACTTAAGCTTAGCGAGGCTGGACTTATGCCTGTTGTATATGAGCGTGGGGACAGTATTGAAGAAAGACACAGAAAGGTTGATGAGTTCTGGAATACAGGAAAGCTTGATACACAGTCAAATGTGCAGTTCGGTGAAGGCGGAGCAGGAACATTTTCAGACGGAAAGCTTAATACAGTAATAAAAGATCCTACAGGACGAATAAGAAATGTTCTTGAAATGTTCGTAAGATTTGGCGCTTCATCAGAGATATTATATTCTAACAAGCCGCATATCGGTACAGATGTGCTGATGAATGTTGTATACAATATACGAAAGTATTGTGAGAGTCTTGGTGCACAGATTAATTTTAATCATAGAATAGATGACATTAATATAAGTGATAAGAAAGTAAGCTCAATAAAAGTGTACGATATCAAGAATGATATATATTTTGAAAGACAGTGCAGACAAGTATGCCTGTCAATCGGACACAGTGCAAGAGATACATTTAAAATGCTTGATAGCAAAGATATAATGATGGAGCCGAAGTCATTTGCAGTAGGGTTAAGAATAATGCACCCACAGGAATTCATCAATGAAAATGCGTATGGAAAGTGTGAGTACAAGCTTCCAACAGCAGATTATAAGGTTACATACAAATCAGTAAGCACAGGAAAAGAACGTGGTGTGTATTCGTTCTGTATGTGTCCTGGCGGATATGTTGTTAATGCAAGCTCAGAGGAGAATATGCTTGCAGTTAATGGTATGAGCTATTCTGGGCGTGACTCAGCTAACGCGAACAGTGCAATGATAGTAACAGTTACACCAGATGATTTCGGAAATGGAGTGCTTGACGGCGTGGAATTCCAAAGAAAGCTTGAAAGGGCTGCATATAAAGAAGGGGTTGGAAAGATACCTGTGCAGTTATTTGCTGATTTTAAGGAAAATGTTACATCAACAGGGTTAGGCAGGGTAACACCTTGCATTAAGGGACAGTACAAGCTTTCCAATATAAGAAATGTACTTCCTGAATATATATCAGAGGCTTTGTGTGAGGGAGTTACAGGCTGCTCTAGATACATAAAAGGCTTTGATATGGACGATGCTGTATTTGCAGGCGTTGAGAGCAGGACTTCAAGCCCTGTAAGAATAACACGTAATGATGAGCTGATGTCGGTTGGCTGTGCTGGTCTTTATCCTTGTGGAGAAGGAGCAGGATATGCCGGTGGAATAACTTCTGCGGCGGTTGACGGAATTAAGATTGCAGAGAAAATTGCGGCAAATATAGACTTTTTTAAAGAGGTATAGTACAATACTTTATTAGGTATTTAACCATATAGGAAAGTCAGATAAGCTTATGCTAAGTCAGGCTGGCGGGAGTGAGGAATAATAATGAATATAAGAGAAGCAGTTAAGGATAAGAAGAGAATAGTAATTAAGATAGGTTCTTCTTCGCTTATGCACAATGAAACAGGCAGGCTTAATCTTGGAAAGATAGAAAAGCTGGTGCGTACAATAGTGGATATTAAGAATTCTGGCAAGGATGTTGTTCTTGTTTCATCAGGAGCTATCGCTGTTGGAAGAATGGCAATAGGGCTTAATGAGAAGCCTGATGAACTCCCTGTAAAGCAGGCGTGTGCGGCTATTGGACAGGCAAAGCTTATGATGGTATATCAGAAGATATTTGCTGAGTACAGTACTACAGCGGCACAGGTATTAATGACTAAGGCTACAGTTATGAATGATAAGAGCAGAAGAAATGCACAGAATACATTTAATGAGCTGTTAAATCTTGGTGCAGTTCCTATTGTTAATGAGAATGATACAGTATCTACATACGAGATTAAACAGGTTCAGACTTTTGGAGATAATGACAGGCTTTCAGCAATTGTTACTTCAATTATTGATGCAGACCTCCTTATATTGTTATCAGATATAGACGGATTGTATACAGACGACCCTAATTCTAACCCGGATGCAAGATTTATTAATCAGGTAGATGTCATAGATGACAAGCTTCTTAATATGGGCAAGAGTACATCAGGAAGCGGTGTTGGAACAGGTGGTATGGCAACTAAGCTTAAGGCAGCAGGAATAGCTGTAAGCTCAGGTGCAGATATGGTTATAGCAAATGGCAATGATATTGATAATATTGCTAAGATAATGTCAGGTGCAGATGTCGGTACACTTTTTGTAAGCTGTAAAGACGAGAATTTTGACCTTGTCAAATTCATAGGCTAAGGGGAGGTGCTGATGGACATAAAGCTTATAAGGAATACAGAAGATGCCGTGTTCAAACCAATCAATAACGGGCTTGTGTTACAGATGGTGGATGATAACTATAAGTTTCTTGATTTTATTGGTAAGAAATTGTATATCCTTAATTCTATTACGAATGAGAGGTATGAAATCTCACCAGAAATCAAGAAATATAATATAGCCAGTATTATTTATGCCCATAATACGCACGATTATGTGTTCTATGTATCTGCGGAACAGATTACAGACAGCAAGGCAGATATATTGCTGTACAGATATTCATTTGATGATAACGAGAGTACACTTGTGTATAGATATGAGATTGATGAACTTGAGAAAATCAGACAAAGTCATATACATATATATGTATTGGAATATGATTTTGCAATAATTGAAGAAATCGGACAAGATAATGAAGTGACTAATGTAGTGCTTCGGGATTTTAATTCTGACAGGGAAATATCAACAGAAGGGTCACTGCTTAAAAGACTTGGACTTTATAATATTATTCCGTTAGAGGGCAATAACAGTGTGTTAAAGCTCGGCAGTAGAAAAGACTTCGATGGCACAGATATTAATGAAGAAAAGCATAATCAGGAATATATAGGTATTGTTAATACCAAGCAGTTTGTATCTGAGATGATGTTAAATCCAGCAGAGATTACTATGGATATATTAGATACAGCGGATACGGACAAGACATTTGCATATATGAAGCGTTCTGAGAACCGGGTTATATATTCAAAGTTTAATATAAGTGCGATGTCAGAAGAAGTTGTGCTTTATGATTTTGAGAATAAAGTAAAGCAGATAAGAATTAATAATGATATTAAGGAAGCATCAGACCTTAGTTATACATATGTTATTGAGGGCAATCCCTACACAATAAAGAAGGACAAGGATGTGACATATCTTATTAATCTTAATACGCAGAAAGAGGAATATCAGATTCCTTCTAATATGCAGATACAATATGTATGTAATGATGTAATTCTTGTCACCCATATAAAGCACAGAATACCATTTATCAAAAAAGGTTCAGAGTATATTGAAGCCTACAAGTTTCCGGATATACACCACGCACTTCTTAAGAAGAAAGCACAATTTAATACCTGTATGGTAAATGGAGATGACCTGCTTGTATTTACATTGTAGGAAGTTGATATAATAAGAATGGAGAAAATATGGTAACAGAGAATACAATTAAAAGAATAAATGAACTCTATCATAAGTCTAAGGGTGAAGGTCTTACAAAGGAAGAAGCCGAAGAACAGATTAGATTAAGAAAAGAATATGTTGCGGCATTCCGTAATAATTTAAGAGGCACATTAGAGACAATAAAGATACAAAATCCAGATGGTTCTATTATAGATGTAAAGCAAAGACATGATGAGAAGATGAAGAATAATGACAGTAAAGCAGAATAAGAAAGAAATCAGAACATTAATAACTAATAAGAAAAAGGCTATGTCTGTTGAAGAAATAACTGCAGGAAGCAGAATAATTACAGACAGACTTGAGTTGTCAAAGGAATATCAGGACAATGATAATATACTTATATATGTAAGCTATAATCAGGAAGTCGAAACATCGGGTATTATTAATAAAAGCCTTGAACGTGGCAAAAAAGTGTATGTTCCTAAGGTTATAATTAATAAAGAAGACAGGTCAGATAAATATATGGAATTTGTAAGAATTAATTCTTATGATGACTTGCAGGATGGATATATGGGAATTAAAGAACCTGTATCTGACGACTATGAAATTCCACAGGACGGACTTCTTGTTATGCCGGGGCTTGCTTTTGATGTTACGCTTAACAGAATAGGTTACGGCGGTGGATTTTATGACAGATATCTTGTTAAGAATGGCGACAGATATTATAAGACAGCCATATGCTTTGATTATCAGGTGCTTGATGATATACCGGCAGAGGAATTCGACATAAGACCAGATATGATTATAACTGATAAAAGAATTATAACAGCTCAGGAGCTGTAATTAATAAAGAGATATGGATATTGAGGAGTTGTAAAAATACTTATAAATGATAATTAGTTATTAAGTATTAGTGCAGTTATGCACGGAAGTGAGGATTGATATGAAGACATTAACACAGATGGGCAGTGATGCAAAGAAAGCGTCCACATATCTTGCAAAGCTTGGCATTAAGGAAAGAAATAATGCTTTATTAAAGGTTGCTGATGCCCTTGTAAAAAGAAGTGATTACATAAGAGAAGCTAATGCTATTGACCTTGCTAATGGCAAGAAGAATAATATGAGCACAGCTCTTTTAGACAGACTTATGCTTACAGAGAGCAGAATAGAAGGAATGGCTGACGGCTTAAGAGTTCTTGCAGGACTTGACGATCCAATAGGCGAGGTCAAGTCAATGAAGACACGTCCTAATGGACTTATGATTGGTAAAAAGACTGTTCCATTAGGAGTTGCTGCGATTATATATGAATCAAGACCTAATGTTACAGCAGATGCTTTCGGACTTTGCTTTAAGTCAGCTAATGCCTGCATATTAAGAGGCGGGAGCGATTCTGTTAATTCTAATATAGCAATTGTGAATGTTATAACAGATGTATTAAAAGGACTTGGAATAGACCCTGATGTCATAAGTTACATTTCTGAAACAGATAGAAAGTATGTTGATGAGCTTATGCACCTTAATGAGTATGTAGATGTAATTATACCACGAGGTGGAGCAGGTCTTATTAAAAATGTTGTCAATAACAGCACAGTCCCTGTAATAGAGACAGGAACAGGAAACTGCCATATATATGTAGATGAATATGCAGATATAGATATGGCGGTGAATATAATATACAATGCCAAGACACAAAGAATTGGCGTATGCAATGCGTGCGAATCGCTTGTTGTTCATAAGAATATTGCAGGTGAAGCTATTCCGGTAATAGTAGATAAGTTAAAGACCAAGAATGTAGAGATACGTGGTGATGAGAAAGCTTTATCTATAGATGACAGAATAATAAAGGCAGATGATACGGATTGGGGACGTGAATATCTTGATTATATTATATCTGTTAAAGTAGTAGATAATATAGATGAGGCAATTGCACATATCAACAGGTACAATACGGGTCATTCAGAGTCAATAATAACTAAAGATTATAATAATGCACAGAAGTTTCTTAATGAGATAGATGCGGCTTGTGTATATGTAAATGCTTCTACAAGATTTACTGACGGCTTTGAATTTGGATTTGGAGCAGAGATAGGTATAAGTACACAGAAGATACACGCAAGAGGACCTATGGGACTTGAGGCGTTAACAACAAGTAAATATATAATATATGGCAATGGACAGGTTAGAGAATAGGGCTTGAATATTATGGGACAAATGGGAGAAGATATAGCAGACTGGAAATATTTTTTATCTATAATATCTAAATGCACAGATGATTATCTATACATATATGACTTAAGTAATGATTATGCGGTATACAGTAGTTCTATAACAAAGGATTTTGAACTCGATGTTGCAGAATTCAGTAATGCGGGAAGAAAGTTAAAGGATGTAATATATCCAGATGATTATGAAGCTGTATTTAATAATATTAGTGAACTTCAGAATGGACATATAAGCTGTCATAATATGGAATACCGCTGGAAATCAAGAAAGAACGGATATGTATTTATAAGCTGCCGCGGACAGCTGGTACGAAGAAATGGCATTAATTATATGATAGGCCGTGTATCAGAGATTGGAAAAAAGAACAGATATGATAATGTAACCGGCATATATACAGATTTAATTCTTGAAGACAGGTATGACGATATTGTAAAGAGCGATGGTCATACAGGTTGTATTATGCAGATAGGGATTGATAATTTCAAAGAAATTAATGAGAAATATGGCACTAAGACAGGCGATGAGGTGCTTGCAATATTGGCAGGCATTCTTGTCAGACAATCCAAAGAACAGACATTTTCTGTATATAGGACAAGAGGAGACGAGTTCATAATAGTATCCCTTGATATGAGCGGTGATATTAAGAAAAATGCCAAGATGTTATACAAGACTATAAGAGAAGATATAGACAGTGTTATTGATGACAGAGGATATGATGTATTCTTTAATATATCAGCAGGTGCGTATGCGTTTGATACTAATACAGATACCTATAAAGATATTATTAAGAATACCCGTTTTGCCCTGCATAAAGCAAAGCTTAACGGAAAGAACAGATTTGAATTTTTTGATAAGGCTGATTATGCTAATTATATAAAAAGGCTTGAAATTCAGGGCGAGTTAAGGTCTAGTGTTAATGATAATTTCAAAGGATTTGAATTGTTTTACCAGCCGATTGTTGATGCTGATACAGGTAGGATTGAGGGTGCAGAGGCACTTTTAAGATGGAAAAGTGACCAATATGGTTTTATGTCGCCTGTAGAGTTTATTCCACTGCTTGAAGAAAGCTCGCTTATTATACCATTGGGAAGATGGATTATAGATACAGCTGCTGCCCAATGCAACGAATGGGTAAAGATAATACCCCAGTTTGTTATGCATATTAATCTTTCGTTTGTACAGATTGCAAAGAGCAATGTTATAAAAGATGTAATTGAGAATATAAACAAATATGATGCTGGAAATGAACATTTTGTATTTGAGATTACTGAAAGCATACAGATGGATTCTAATATTGCGATAAAAAGAGTTCTTAAAGAATTCGTGGATAATGGCTTTTTACTTGCAATAGATGATTTTGGAACCGGATATTCTAATTTTGAATATATGAAGGATAAGATGTTTGGTATCTTAAAGATAGACAGGGCATTTATTACTGATATACATCTTACAGATAACAACAGAATACTTGTCAGCTTTATTATAAAAATGGCACACGAGATGGGTGTTAAAATATGCGTTGAGGGTGTTGAGACAAAAGATGAATTGATGGCTGTAACAAAGCTTGAGGCTGATTATATACAGGGGTATTATTACGGCAAACCTGTCAAAGACGTTGAATTTTGCAGAATGATTAAACAACAGGAAAGAATAAAGAGGTAATATATAAATAATGGATACAACAATTGAGAATATGATTAACAGCATAGATTTATCTGCTCCGGTTCCAGAATACGAGCCGATGAGACAGTATTACTATTTAAAGGCCTGCAGAAAGATTGTTAAGGAAAAGTCAGAAGCACTTAACAGACCACTTACTGCTGTAGTTTCAACATTTGGCTGTCAGATGAATGCAAGGGACTCAGAAAAGCTTCTTGGAATATTAAAGGATATCGGCTATCAGGAGTCAGACGATGAAGAAAATGCTGATTTTGTAATATACAATACCTGTACAGTACGAGAAAATGCCAACTTAAGGGTATACGGACGTCTCGGACAGTTAAAAAAGGTTAAGAGAGCCAATGGCGAGATGATTATTGCAATGTGCGGCTGTATGATGCAGGAACCAGAAGTTGTAGAAAAGATAAAGACATCTTACAAATTCGTAGATATTGTGTTTGGTACATTTAATATTTTCAAGCTTGCAGAGCTTATGTATATGTGCTTTACAGGTGATGAACAGGTTATTGATATATGGGATTCTACTAAGGAGGTTGTTGAGGAGCTTCCAACTTCAAGAAAGTATCCATTTAAGTCTGGTGTCAATATTATGTTTGGCTGTAATAACTTCTGTACATATTGTATTGTTCCATATGTACGAGGCAGGGAGAAATCAAGAGAGCCAAAAGAGATAATAAGAGAGATTGAAAGACTTGTAAGTGACGGTGTAAAGGAAGTAATGCTTCTTGGACAGAATGTTAATTCTTATGGCAAGACACTTGACGATAATGTTACATTTGCCGAGCTTTTAAGAGAGATTGCCAAGATTGACGGACTTGAGAGAATAAGATTTATGACACCTCATCCAAAGGATTTATCAGATGAGCTTATAGAGGCAATAAGAGATAACAGCAAGATATGTAACCATATACATCTTCCATTACAGTCAGGAAGCAGCCGTCTTCTTAAGCTTATGAACAGACAGTACACTAAGGAGCATTATCTTGAACTGGTAGACAAGATAAGAAATACAATCCCAGATATATCTATTACAACAGATATAATTGTAGGCTTCCCAGGTGAAACAGAGGAAGACTTTGAGGATACACTTGATGTTGTAAGAAAAGCAAAGTATGACAGTGCTTACACATTTATATATTCTAAGAGAACTGGAACACCTGCTGCCAAGATGGACGGACAGGTCAGTGAAGATATAGTAAAAGACAGATTTAACAGATTGTTAGCAACTGTATCTGAGGTGAGCCACGAACATATCAAGAGATATGAAGGTATGGATATGGATGTATTGGTTGAGGATATAGATGACCACGATAATACATTTGTAACAGGACGAATGACTAATAATATTTTAGTCCATTTCAAGGGTGACAAAGAACTTATAGGAAGTATAGTCAATGTACATCTTGATGAATGTAAAGGCTTCTATTATATGGGAACAAAGAACGATTAATATTATAAGCAGGATGACTGGAGGATAAAGATGGCTGAGTATTCACCAATGATGCAGCATTACATTGCTACAAAGAATGAATATAAGGATTGTATACTGTTTTACAGACTTGGTGATTTTTATGAAATGTTCTTTGATGATGCTGTAGTTGCATCTAAGGAATTAGAGCTTACTCTCACAGGAAAAGATTGCGGACAAAAGGAACGTGCACCTATGTGCGGCGTTCCTTTTCATGCTGCGGAGACTTATATTAACAGATTGGTATCGGCAGGCTATAAAGTTGCAATATGTGAGCAGATGGAAGACCCTAAGCAGGCAAAGGGCATAGTAAAAAGAGAAGTAATAAAGGTGGTAACACCGGGAACTAATATTAATACACTTGGACTTGATGAAACAAGGAACAACTATATGATGAGTATAGTATATCTTGGTGATAATCTTGGAGTTTCAATAGCGGATTATTCAACGGGCGATTTCTTTGTGACAGAGTTAGCCGGTGGAAGTGAGCTTATAGATGAGATTAATAAGTTCGTGCCATCAGAGATAATTGTTAATGAATACTTCGCAATGAGTGGAATTAATCTTGATACTGTCAATACAAAACTTGGAATAGCTATGTCAACGCTTGATAACTGGTATTTTAACGAGGAGACCTGTAAGAAAAGGCTTCTGGAACATTTTCATATGGAGATGTTAGATGGACTTGGTTTAAAAGATTATACAGTTGGAATAATAGCTTCGGGTGCACTCCTGACTTATCTATATGAGACACAGAAAAGCAATATGCCTCATATCACAACACTTCTTCCTTATTCGTCAGGCAAATATATGCTTATTGACAGCTCATCAAGAAGAAATCTTGAGCTTGTTGAGACAATGAGAGAAAAGCAGAAGAAGGGTTCGCTTCTGTGGGTGCTTGATAAGACTAAGACAGCTATGGGTGCAAGAATGTTACGTTCTTATATTGAACAGCCGCTTATTAACAAAGATGATATAATTAAAAGACAGGACTGTATACAAGAATTGGGCGACAGCCTTATCGACAGGGAAGAATTAAGGGAATACCTTAATCCAGTGTATGACATAGAAAGAATTATGACTAAGATAAGCTGTAAGACAGCCAATCCAAGGGATTTAATAGCTTTCAGGAATACACTTGAAATGCTTCCACATATTAAGAGGATTATAGGTAATTTCCATTCAGAGGAATTTGCAGCCTGCTATGATAAGCTTGATGACCTTGCTGATTTGTACGAGCTTATTAATTCAGCTATAGTTGAAGAACCACCAATATCAGTAAGAGATGGAGGTATTATAAAAGAGGGCTATTCAAAAGAGGCTGACGAGTTAAGAGATGCCAAGATAAAAGGAAAGGAATGGCTGTCTGAGCTTGAGATAAGAGAGAAAGAAAGAACAGGAATTAAGACATTAAAGGTTAAATATAACAAAGTGTTTGGCTATTATCTTGAGGTGACAAATTCATTTAAGGACAAAGTACCTCCTGAATGGGTAAGAAAGCAGACATTGACTAATGCAGAGCGTTATACAACAGATGAGCTTAAACATCTTGAAGATGTAATTCTTGGTGCAGAGGATAAGCTTTATTCTTTGGAATATGACCTTTTCAGCGAGGTAAGGGAGCGTATTGCCTCGCAGGTAGTCCGCATACAGGGTACAGCAAAAGCGGTTGCTATGATAGATGCATATGCTTCATTATCAGTTGTTGCGACACAGAATAATTATGTAAGGCCTAAGATTAACGATAAGGGTGTAATTGATATAAAGAATGGAAGACATCCGGTAGTCGAGAAGATGATAAGCAATGATATGTTCATAGCCAATGATACATATCTTGATAATAATTCCAACAGGGTTGCGATAATAACAGGACCTAATATGGCTGGTAAGTCAACATATATGAGGCAGACAGCTCTTATTGTCCTTATGGCACAGACAGGAAGCTTTGTCCCTGCAGACTCTGCTAATATATGTATTGTAGACAGGATATTTACAAGAGTAGGTGCATCTGATGACCTGGCTTCCGGACAGTCTACATTTATGGTTGAGATGACAGAGGTTGCTAATATTCTCCGTAATGCGACATCTAATAGCCTTATAATTCTTGATGAGATAGGACGAGGCACAAGTACATTTGACGGTCTTAGTATAGCGTGGGCGGTTGTCGAACACATTGCAAACACTAAGATATTAGGAGCAAAGACATTGTTTGCAACTCATTACCATGAATTGACAGAACTTGAAGGAACACTTGACGGCGTTAATAATTACTGTATAGCAGTTAAAGAGTGCGGGGATGACATCGTATTTTTAAGAAAGATTATAAAAGGTGGTGCAGATAAGAGCTATGGAATACAGGTGGCCAAATTAGCAGGTGTTCCAGAAAATGTATTAAACAGGGCTAAGGAACTTGTTGTAGAACTCAGTGATGCAGATATATCACAAAAGGCAAAGGATATTGCACAGTATTCAAAGAAAGTGGAGAAGATGAATGACCGTTATAAGAAGGTCAATGAACTGGAAGTAAAGCAGATGACACTTTTTGATACTGTAAAGGACGATGATATAATAAAGGATATAAAAGAGCTTGATATAAGCAATATGACACCAATCGATGCGCTTAATATTCTTTATAAGCTTCAGGGCAAGGTTAAGAACAGATACTTTGTTAATGAGAATTAATGTGAAGTGAGGGTTAATATGGGAATTCAGTTACTTGATCAGAATACAATTAATAAAATAGCGGCAGGAGAAGTTATAGAAAGACCATCTTCTGTTGTAAAAGAGCTTGTTGAAAATGCAATAGATGCCGGGGCGACTGCTGTAACTGTCGAAGCAAAGGAAGGCGGAATTTCATTTATCAGGGTTACGGATAATGGTTCAGGTATTAAGAAAGATGAGATAGATATTGCATTTAAAAGACACGCCACAAGTAAGATTAAGTCAATTGAAGACCTTTTAACTGTATCCTCACTTGGTTTCAGGGGTGAGGCACTTGCGAGTATAGCGGCAGTATCGCAGATTGAATTAATAACCAAGACTAAGGATGATATAACAGGAACGAGGTATCAGTCAGAGGGCAGCGAGGTTATATCTGTTGAAGATATCGGTGCACCTGATGGAACAACATTTATTATAAGAAATTTGTTCTTTAATACACCAGTCAGAAGAAAGTTCTTAAAGTCAGCGATGACAGAGGCAGGATACATTAATGCGTTAATGCAGTATATGGCTTTATCACATCCTGAGGTTTCATTCAGATTTATTAATAATAACCAGAATAAGCTTCATACATCAGGAAATATGAAATTAAAGGATATTATATATAATGTGTATGGCCGTGATATAACTGCTAATCTGTATGATATTAATGCAAAGACACAGGATATTAAGATTGAGGGTTATATAGGGAAACCTTTTATTAACAGAGGTAACAGGACTTACGAGAATTATTACATTAACGGACGTTATATAAAGAGCAATATAATTAATAAGGCAATTGAGGAAGCTTATAAAGGTTTTATAATGCCTCATAATTATCCGTTCACTGTAATACATTTTACGATAAGTCCGGATATAATTGATGTGAATGTCCACCCTACCAAGATGGAATTGAGATTTCAGAATAACGAGTATGTATACAATTTCGTATATGATTCAATATTATCAACGCTTAAGGGAAAAGAACTTGTGGCAAAAGTTGAACCAGATGGACAGTTTATGAATAAAATTCATAATGATGAGCTGGAGCAAAAGAAGGCAGAAGAACAGAAGCAGATGGCTGGGTATAGTGCAACGGGAGTACAGCAAAATGTACCAGCAGGTTCAGGTGCTGCGGATACGCAACATAATATGTCGGCAGGCTCAGGTGCTACGGTCAAGCAATATGGTGTACCGGCAGGTTCAGGTGCTATAAATGAGAATAAGGTTATCGCTAATGAATCTTCGATTATGAATAAAACAAGGCTTCCAGAGCCATTTGAAACCGTGAGGTCTGATAAACTTATTAAAGAAGATATTGTGCAGTATAATTCAAGAAAAGCAGAGGAGAGCAGGCAGATATCTTTATTTGAGGATAAGCTTCTAGATGAGAAGAATAAGAATAATTACAGGATAATAGGACAATTATTTGATACATACTGGCTAATAGAATTTGAGGACAGATTCTATATGATGGATCAGCACGCGGCACACGAAAAAGTTCTTTATGAGAAGACGATGAATAAATTGAGAACTCAAAAAATTGATACACAGATGCTTATGCCGCCTATTATTCTTACTCTTAATATGAATGAGGAAGAAGTACTTAAAAGGAATATGTCAATATTTAATAAGCTTGGATATGAGATAGAAGAATTTGGCGGCAATGAATATAAAGTAACAGGAATACCGGCAGGTTTTCCGAAGCTTGATTACAGGCAGATGCTAACTGACCTTATAGATGGTCTTATGCAGGATGGCAGAATGACAGATATGGATATACTTACAGAAAAGGTAGCGTCTATGTCGTGCAAGGCGGCTATTAAGGGCAATAATGAAATATCATATGAAGAAGCAAAGGAACTTATGGAAGAACTTATGAAAGCTGACAATCCATATAACTGCCCACACGGCAGGCCAACGCTTATAGTTATGAGTAAATATGATATAGAAAAGAAATTTAAACGAATAGTGTAAAAGGGGAATAGTGTATGTGTAAACAACCTTTAATTATACTTACAGGGCCAACTGCTGTCGGAAAGACTTCACTTTCTATTAAACTTGCAAAAAAGATTGGGGCACAGATAATAAGTGCAGACTCTATGCAGGTATACAGGCATATGGACATAGGAACTGCTAAGATTACATCTTCTGAAATGCAAGGCGTAAAGCATTATCTTATAGACGAAATAGAACCTACAGAGGAGTTTAATGTCACAATATTTAAAGAAAAAGCACTAAAGGCTATAGAACAGATAAGAAATGACGGCTATATACCTATGATTGTAGGTGGTACAGGATTTTATATACAGGCTTTATTGTATGATATAGAATTTGAAGACAACGATGCGGATACATCGTATAGACAGGAGTTATACCAGCTTGAAAAAGAAAAAGGTGCTGTGTATCTTTATGAGATGTTAAAAAATGTGGATCCTAAATCAGCAGAGAGCATACATTACAGAAATGTAAAAAGAGTTGTAAGGGCACTGGAATATTACAAGCAGACTGGCAACAGAATATCTGAACACAACGAGGAGCAGAGAAAAAAAGATTCACCATATAATTATAAATATTTTGTTCTTAATGACATAAGGGATAATCTTTATGAGAGGATTAATAAAAGAGTTGATATTATGTTCGATGATGGTCTTATTGATGAAATGCAGTTGCTTACCAAAATGGGCATAGGCAGGGATAATACTTCTATGCAGGGCATAGGCTATAAAGAAATTCTTGATTACTGGGATACCTCAGGTAAGCCTTATGGAAGCACTATTGATGAAAATGGTATCGCCTTATTAAAGGAACAGATTAAAGGTGATACAAGACATTTTGCAAAAAGACAGCTTACGTGGTTCAGGAGAGAAAAAGTTATTGACTGGATTAATATTAACGAATATGATTATGATTGCGTTAAAATTATGGATTATATGCTTGATAAGCTTAAAGATAGTGGTATTATTAAGTAATGCAAAATTAACAATCAGGGAGAAAGATAATGAAGGAAATGTATTGCGGACAGCTTGGAATTGATGAAGCTGTATACAATTATGGCAATAATGTACTTGAAAATTTAAAGGAACGATTTGAAGCTATTGATGAAGTGGCTGAGTATAATCAGTTAAAGGTTATCGCAGTTATGCAGAAGAACAGGGTTGCAGAGATGCACCTTTCAGGTACTAGCGGATATGGATATAATGATGAGGGAAGAGATACTCTTGAGAGAGTATATGCAGATATATTCAAGACAGAGGATGCACTTGTAAGACCACAGATTATATGTGGAACACATGCTTTAAATGTAGCTATCTCATCTAATTTAAGACCAGGTGATGAACTTTTATCACCAGTTGGAAAGCCGTATGATACTATGGATGAGATTATAGGAATAAGACCATCAAAGGGAAGTCTTGCAGAATACAATATATCATACAGACAGGTTGATCTGTTAGATGACGGAAGCTTTGATTATGATGGAATAAGAAAAGCTATTAATGAAAAGACTAAGCTTGTTACCATACAGCGTTCTAAGGGTTATGCAACGCGTCCGACATTATCTGTTGAAAGAATTGGCGAGCTTATACATTTTATTAAAGATATCAAACCAGACGTTATATGTATGGTAGATAACTGTTATGGTGAATTTGTTGAGAAGATTGAACCATCAGAAGTCGGTGCGGATATGGTTGTCGGTTCACTTATTAAAAATCCAGGTGGCGGACTTGCACCTTGTGGAGGATATATAGCAGGAAGAAAAGACTGCATTGAACAGGCAGCTTACAGATTATCTTCACCGGGTCTTGGAAAAGAGGTTGGTGCAACAATTGGTGTCAACAAAGATTTCTATCAGGGATTATTCCTTGCACCAACTGTAGTTGCCGGTGCACTTAAGGGCGCTGTATTTGCAGCAAATGTATATGAAAAGGCTGGATTTAAGTGCGTCCCTGATGCCACAGAGGAAAGATATGACATTATTCAGGCAGTTGAGTTAAAATCAGAGGAAGGTCTTATAGCTTTCTGTAAGGGTATTCAGGCAGCAGCACCAGTTGACAGCTTTGTAACACCTGAGCCTTGGGCAATGCCAGGTTATGATTCAGATGTTATTATGGCAGCAGGTGCATTTGTACAGGGGTCATCAATAGAACTTAGTGCGGATGGTCCTGTAAAAGAACCATATGCTGTATATTTCCAGGGTGGTCTTACATGGTACCACGCTAAGCTTGGAATTATGATGAGTATGCAGAAAATGTATGAAAAAGGGCTTCTTAAGATTTAGTAATTGTGTTATACTACATTAGTCAGTTTTTTAATAATATTATAATATATTGAATAGTTAATATTGTATTCTTATAAAAAAGTTGATAAAATGTTAGCGTATTATTAATATTAATACGCAAGAATGGAGGAATATGAGTAGTATTTCCAAGTACAAGAATGGCTGGTTTCTTATACTGTTCATTCTTATAGGTATTGTGCTGGGTGGGCTTATAGCTGAGATAACATCGGGCATACCAGCACTTAGCTGGCTTTCATATGGCCAGTCATTTGGGGCGGGACTTATGGAGAGTCCTGTTATTCTTAATCTGGGATTTATTGTTCTTACATTTTCAATTCAGATTAAGATAACAATTGCCAGTATTATTGGCGTTATACTCGCAATTGTTATATATAAATTTATTTAGGGTAAATCTTATCTAAGATTTTATGAATGACAATTTAATATGTGACAAAGATTGTATTAAAGACTTAAGACCATACGAGAAATGTATAGCACTTGGTGAACAGTCGCTTACTGATACGGAGCTTATCGCAGCGATAATAAAGACTGGTGTATCAGGAAAGCCTGCGGGAGAGCTTGCAAAGGATATTCTTGACAAGTCCCATAACAAAGGATTGTTAGGACTATTTGATATGTCTATTGATGAACTTATGGATATCAAGGGAATAGGGCTTGCGAAGGCGGCACAGTTAAAGTGTATCTGTGAGTTGTCAAGAAGACTTGCCAAGCAGTCAGCAGGGAAAAGACTGGATTTTTCATCGCCATATGCTATTGCTGAGTATTATATGCAGGATATGAGACATTTAACCAAAGAACGTCTTGTTCTTGTAATGCTTGACAGCAGGCTTAATCTTATTAAGGACAGTGTTATATCAATCGGAACGGTGAACAGCTCACTTGTTTCAGTTAAAGAGGTGTTTAGTGAGGCTTGTAAGAACAAAGCGGTAAGCATAGTTCTTATTCACAACCACCCAAGCGGTGATCCAGCACCAAGTCCGCAGGATATAAGTGTTACAGAGCAGATAAGAAAGGCGGGGCTTATTCTTGGAATACATCTGATAGATCATATAATTATTGGAGATAATAATTTCACAAGTCTTAATGAATGTGGTTATTTGAGACAATAGAATTGTTGCTACAGGAAAGGAAGAAAATATGTCTAACGTATATGGAATTGATATTGGTACAAGTAATTTTAAAATGTGCTGTAAAGAAAAAGATACAATATTAAATGAGAAGAACATTATAGCCATTGCTAATAAGAAAGACCTTTTAGCATTTGGTGATGAAGCATATGAAATGTATGAGAAGGCACCAGAGAATATTGATGTTTCGTTCCCGGTTAAGTTTGGTGTGATTGCAGATATTGAGAATATGCAGACTTTGCTTCTTAATTTCTTTAATAAGGTTAATGGAGATAAGAAGAATACAGGCAATAATGATTTCTATATTGCAGTTCCTACTGATGTTACTGAAGTAGAAAAGAGAGCATTTTATGAACTTGTTGCTGATTCAAAGGTTAAAGCCAAGAATATATATATCGTTGATAAGCCAGTTGCAGATGCAATCGGTGCAGGTCTTGATGTAACTAAGTCAAGAGGTATTATGATGGTTAATATCGGTGCAGAGACAACAGAAATCTCTGTATTGTCATTAGGTGGTATTGTAATAAGCAAGTCAATCAAGATTGGTGGTAATAAGCTTGATGACTGCATTATCAATAATGTTAAAAAGGTATACAATCTTGTAATAGGAAGCAAGACAGCAGAAAGCTTAAAGAAGGAACTTGGAAGTGCGGTAAAGGTTGAAGAAACATTTGCACTCGGCTTTGGACGTAATGTACTTTCAGGACTTCCTGTAAGCGTAGATGTATCATCAGATGTTGTCTATAATGCGATTGTTGATGCACTTCACTCAATTATGGATGCAATCAAAGTTATACTTGAGAGAACTCCACCAGAACTTGCAGCTGATATTATTAAGAATGGTGTATATGTATCAGGTGGTACATCACAGATTAACAATCTTGAACAGTTTATAAAGCAGGAGACTAATCTTAATGTTAATATCGTAGACCAGCCTTCTGAAAGTGTTGTAAGAGGTCTTATAGGAGTAGTAAATAACCCACAGTTTTCTAAGGTTGCATATACTCCACAAGATAAAAATTATGATTAAGGACAGGTAATATGAGAAAAAAATTATCTTCATATATGACATCAAGATACATTCTTATTGCAGTGACGGTTGTATGTATAATATTTGTTTCAACAAGCTTCTTTACAGATAGTCTTGTAGCACCTTTAAGAAATGCTGTTTCTATGGTTGTTGTTCCGTTGCAGAAGGGAATGAATAATCTTGGACTTTGGACCTATGATAAAGTTACTACTTTACAGGAAATCTCAGTTGTATTAGACGAGAATAATGAGTTAAAGAACCAGATAGATAATCTGACAGAAGAGAACAACCAGTTAAGACAGGATTCCTATGAACTTACACGTCTTAGAGAGCTATATAAGCTTGACGAGAAGTATCCGGGCTATACTAAAGTAGGTGCAAGAGTTATCGGTGTTACAACAGATAACTGGTCTAAGGCATTTAAAGTAGATAAAGGCCTTGATGACGGAATTAAGAAAGATATGAATGTTATTGCAAGTGGTGGTCTTGTTGGAATAGTTGCTGAGGTAGGAAAGAATTATTCCATAGTCAAGACAATTATTGAAGATAATAATTCAGTAAGTGGAATGTTAATAGATACTAATGATACCTGTATAGTTGAGGGAGATATTGAGCTTTCTGACAGTGGTCTTGTACATCTTAACCATATTAAGGCTGATATAACAGTAAGAAATGGTGATAAGATAGTTACTTCCAATATCAGCGACAAATATCTTCAGGGAATTCTTATAGGATATGCAAAGGATGTAACAGCGGACTCTAATAATCTGACACAGTCAGGTTATCTTGTCCCAGCAGTTGATTTTAATAATCTTCAAGAGGTACTTATTATAACGGAAATGAAAAATCAGTGATTTAAAGCAGGAGTGTTATGAAAAGGAAAGTTGCAGAAATAATTTTAATATTATTATTTTATCTGATACAGGTTACATTTGGCAATGCTATCGGAATAGGTGGCATTACACCTAATCTGCTTATAATACTGCCGGTGCTGTTTGGCTTTTTTAAAGGCAGGAATGAAGGAATGTTAGTAGGCTTCTTATCAGGTGTTATGTATGATCTTTTCTTTTCTTCACTGTTTGGATTTTCAGCATTGGTTTTTGTATACATAGGATATTTTTCGGGAATATTTTATAAAGAATATGAGAAGGTTGAAGTCCTTATTCCATTGGCAATGATAATGGCATCTGATTTTGTTTTTGAATTTTTATCATATATAGGCAATTTCTTATTACACAACAGGCTGAATGTAGACTTCTTTTTAAGAAGATTTATTATGCCGGAGGTTGTGTATACATTAGTTGTAGCATTGGTATTGTATTATCCTTTGATGAAGTTCGATTCAATATTAGATATTCAATGGAAGAAAAGGAAAAAAGGTATATTAGATGAAGGAAGTATTTGAGTATATATTAAGTCTTTTCAAATCAAGAATTTTTCCACTTATATTGGTATTTGCCATATTGGTAGGCGTGCTTATTAACAGGCTGTTTGGATTGCAGATAATCAATGGAGAGTCTTATGTAAAAGATTTATCAAGTTCTATACAGAAAGATATGAGCGTTGCGGCGACAAGAGGAAGAATATTCGACAAGAATGGTGTGCTTCTTGCTTATAATGACCTTGCATATGCCGTAAGAATAAGTGACAGCGGTAAATATAACAATAACGCAGAGAAGAATGAAAAGCTTAATGCTTCAATAGATAAGACACTTGATATTATTGAGGCAAAGGGAGATACATATTCTAATGATTTTCCTATTGTATATGAAGACGGACAGTATGTATTCAATATAAAGGATAATGAACTTTTAAGATTTTTAAGGGATATATATGGCAAACGTTCAATAAGTGAGCTTAGTGATGAAGAAAGAAATGTAACAGCACAGGAGCTTTTCAGACAGTTATGTGAAAAGTATGAGGTTGTTGTTGCGTCTGATAGTTCAAAAAATCAGGCAACGGTTCTTTCATCAACAGTTAGTTTCCTTAAATCACAGGGGTATATGGTAGAAGCAGCAGGTTTTTCTGTTGACCATGCACTTATGATTGTTAATTTAAGAAGATATATGTCTGCTAATTCATATAACAGATACATTTCTTTTACAATTGCCAATGAGGTATCAGATGAAACTGTTGCGGCAATACTTGAGAGTTCAGATGATCTGACAGGTGTTACAGTAGAAGAACAATATATAAGAAGATATGTGGACAGTGTATATTGCTCACAGATATTAGGATACACAGGTACAGTATCTACAAGCGAGTTAGAAACACTTGGAGATAAGTACGACAGTAACGATACTGTGGGTAAGAGTGGCATTGAGAAGAGTATGGAATCAGTGCTTTCAGGTACTAAGGGTGAACGACAGGTTTATGTAGATACAGTAGGACGAATTACAGAGGTACTTGGTGAGACAGACCCGGAGACTGGCAATGATGTGTACCTTACAATCGATATTAATCTTCAGAAAAATCTATATAATGCAATTGAGGACAGACTTGTACAGATACTTCTTACTTATATGACAAGTGGTGATACCAAGTATTCATATACTTCTAACGGAAGTGTAGATACTGTATACATTCTTGCTAAAGAAGTATATTTTGCACTTATTGATAACAATATTGTGTCAATAAAGCATATCGCTGAACAGAGTACAGACACGGAGGCACAGGTTTATTCAGCTTTTCTTTCAAAACAGGACAGTACAATGGACTGGATACGAAGTGAGTTAGCTGACGGTGATACACCTTATGGAAAGCTAAACGAAGAACAGCAGCTTTATATATGGTATGTGTATACAAGCCTTAAAGACAGAGGGGTATTTAATACATCTAATGTCGATACAACAGATGATGTATATAAGGACTGGACACAGGCAGATGGAACAAGTCTTAAAGAACTTCTGACACACGGAATAGCTAAGAATTGGATTAATCTTAATGTTTTCTCTACTGAACAGTACACAAGTTTACAAGAATCATATGATGCACTTCTTGATTATATTGATGGATATTTAAGGGAAGATACTTCATTTTATAAGAAAATGTATAAATATATGATTAATTCTGGTTCTATATCAGGAAGACAGGTATGTATGCTTTTGTATGAACAGGGAGTGCTTGATATGAATTCTGAGAATTCAAGATATTCAGCATTAGCAGCAGGAAGCCTTGGAGCATATGATTTTATGACATATGCGATATCTAATAAAATAATAACTCCTGCCCAGCTTGCATTAGAACCTTGTTCAGCATCTGCTGTTGTAACAAATCCTAAGAATGGTGATATCATAGCAATGGTATCTTATCCAAGCTATGATAATAACAAGCTGTCAGGAAGCGTTGATGCCAAGTATTTCAACAGTCTTATTAATGATAAGGCAAGTCCTATGTTAAACAGGGCAACACAGTCATTTACTGCACCCGGTTCAACATACAAGCCATGCACAACTATAGCAGGTATGGATACAGGTATAATATCATCTGGAACTACATTTTATTGTTCTGGTTCATTTGATAAAGTAACACCATCACCAAAATGCTGGAGATTATCAGGACATGGTGGCGAAGTGGCTGCAACAGCGATAAGAGATTCCTGTAATGTATTCTTCTATAATGTAGGTTATAATCTTGCGTGCAGTAAGAATGGCAATTATAACAGTACTTACGGAACAACTATATTACAGAAATACTCAGACCTTTTGGGTTTATCGACTAAAGCAGGTGTTGAAATTGAGGAAAGTGAGCCAATGGCTTCTAATACTAACTCAGTTGCTTCAGCTATCGGTCAGGGTAACCACAAATACAGTACATTAAACCTTGCAAGATATGTAACAACTATAGCTACATCAGGAACCTGCTATAATCTTACACTAGTAGATAAGATTACAGATTCTGATGGTAATCTTATTGAAGATAATCACGCTGATGTTGATCATCAGGTTGAACTAAGCAGTAATATATGGAGTACAGTACACGAGGGTATGATGCTCGCAGGTAATTCATATTCAACAATAGCCAAGCTTGGTTTAAAGATTGCAGCTAAGTCAGGTACTGCACAGGAAAATACTAACGAACCAGACCATTCATTACTTGTAACATATTCTCCATACGATGATCCGCAGATATGTGTATCAGTATGTATCCAGCACGGATACTCATCAACAACATCTATGGATTTGACAGCAGATGTGTATAAGATATATTATGGAATGGAATAGTTATAAATAATATTAAATAAGGGGTGAAGATAGTTGGATAACTCAGTAGTAATCAAGGGAAGTAAGAATGGAATTACTGTTAAACTCGATGATAATCTTGGATTTGACGAGCTCAAAGACAGAATAAGAACCAAATTTGCGGCGTCAGCCAAATTCTTTGAAAAAGCCAATCTTGCATTATCACTTGAAGGAAGAAATCTTACTGACAACGAGGAGCAGGAAATTCTTGATATTATATCTGAGGAGTCGGATATTAACATTGTGTGTCTGATGGAACACAACAAGGATAAAGATGAAGTGTACGCAAGAGCAATCGCCAAGGTTGCCGGAGATGGCATATTGCCAGATGTACCATATGATAATACAAATGAAGAGGTTATGCACAGCCGTGTATTTTCCAGTGCCAGCATAGATGATGTATCGACAGATAATACACTTACACAGCCATTATGCCAGTTCTATAAAGGAACATTAAGATCAGGACAAGTTCTTGAAACAGAGAGTAGTGTAGTAATACTTGGAGATGTTAATCCGGGTGGCAAGGTTATAGCGTGTGGCAATGTTATCGTATTAGGAAGCTTAAGAGGCAATATATATGCAGGTGCCAATGGCAATGAGAATGCATTTGTTGTTGCTCTTGATATGGATCCTATGCAGATTAAGATTGCAGATGTTATAGCCAGAAGTTCAGATGCTCCTGTTGTTATAAAGAAGAGATTAAAGAGTAAGGTCAAAGGCGTACAGCCTAAGATAGCATATGTATTTGAAGGCAATATATATGTTGAAGATTTTGCACAGGATGTACTTGAAGATATTCATTTATAAATTTGAATGTGTAAACAGGTTTATTTTAGAATAAATGTTCATAAATTCAAAAAAAGTCTTGATTTAATGAGCAAAATTACGCATAATTATTTTATTGTGTATTTATTTACTTAATATATTAATTTTGGAGGAAATAAAATGAGTGAAGTTATTGTTGTTACGTCAGGAAAAGGCGGCGTAGGTAAGACTACAACTACAGCTAATATAGGTACTGGTCTTGCTAAGCTTGGAAAAAAGGTTGTTATGATTGATACAGATACAGGCCTTAGAAACCTTGATGTAGTACTTGGACTTGAGAATAGAATTGTATACAATCTTGTAGATGTTGTAGAGGGTAACTGTCGTTTAAAGCAGGCTATGATTACAGATAAGAGATGCCCTTATCTGTATCTTCTTCCAACAGCACAGACAAGGGATAAGTCAGCTATTTCACCTGAACAGATGATTAAGCTTGTAGATGAGATTAAAGCAGATCCAGAGAACTTTGATTACATATTACTTGATTGCCCAGCCGGTATTGAGCAGGGCTTCCAGAATGCCATAGTTGCAGCTGACAGAGCTTTAGTTGTAACTACTCCAGAAGTCTCAGCTATCCGTGATGCTGACAGAATTGTAGGTTTATTAGATGCTAATGGCTTAAAAGACCGCGAGGATTTAATTGTCAACAGAATAAGAATGGATATGGTCAACAGAGGTGAGATGATGTCAATCGCAGATGTCAACGACATTTTACAGCTCAATGTAATAGGTGCTGTTCCAGATGATGAGAATATTGTAGTTGCTACTAACAAGGGTCAGCCTTTAGTAGGTGACAGCAGTATGGCTGGACAGGCATATATGAATATATGTCATAGAATTCTCGGTGAAGATGTACCTTTCCTTGATCTTAATGGCAAGGGTGGATTCTTTAAGAAGTTATCATCACTCTTTAAGGGTGATAAAAAGAACTAAGACCAATTCAGGCCTTAAGTATATGAGCCATATATGGCAGAATGGAAGAAGATATGAGTTTACTTGATTTATTTAAGAAGAAGGGTTCTGGTGATGTAGCAAAAGACAGACTTAAGCTTTTGCTCGTATCTGACAGGGCTAATTGCTCTCCTGAAGTTATGGAAATGATAAAAAATGACATAATTAAAGTTATTTCAAAATACATGGTAATAGATGCAGAAGGACTTGATATCCAGATAACATCTACAGAATCAGAAGGTGATAATGGTTCTGTACCTGCAATCTATGCTAATATTCCAATTAAGGATATGAGAAATAGTGACAAATAATCACGTGTAATCAAATAAGGATTATTGTGGTGGAGAATTTATGTTTAAAAAATATAAACTAAGATCGTATAATTTCAGGCTTATTGCTTTGATAACAATTACCTGTATATATGCGTTAATGGTTGTAAACAGTGCTAATTCAAGTTATACCATAAAGCAGGGTGCTGGTATGGCTGCAGCATATTTAATGATGATTTTTATATCATTTGTTGATTACAAATTTATAACTAAATATTACTGGCTTTGGTATGCAATAGGCAATATACTGCTTGTTCTTGTACTTCTTATAGGTAAATCAAGCCACGGTGCGAAAAGATGGCTTGGCATAGGTACATCTTTTCAGATACAGCCTTCAGAGTTTATGAAGCTTATTATAGCCATATTCTTAGCTAAGGTAATATCTATGTATAAGGACAGGCTTAATACGTGGAAGTTTCTTGTCATAATTGCACTTGTACTTTTAGTTCCTATACTGCTTATAGTTAAAGAACCAGATTTATCTACCACTGTTATGGTTGTTCTTATAGTAGTTACTATTATATTCTGTGCAGGGATAAGTTATAAGATAATTGGTATGGTGCTGCTTGTTGTAGTTCCACTTATAGCAGCATTTCTTGTATACATTATTGCTACACCGGATCCTATATTTATGGAACAATATCAGAGAAATCGTATTGTCGATTTCATATACGGAAGTGATTCTACTGATGGAACGGTAAGTGCTGGTGTATATCAGCAGAATTATGCGGTTCAGGCAATAGGTTCAGGACAGTTATCAGGTAAAGGCCTTAATAATGAAGATCCATCTTCACTTAAGAATGCCGGATATATAGCAGAAGCGCAGAATGACTTTATATTTGCGGTTATAGGTGAAGAACTTGGATTTGTAGGCTGCTTAATTACAATTTTTTTGTTGTTTACTATCGTAATAGAGTGTATAATTACAGCAGTAAGGGCTAAGGACTTAGAAGGGCGGCTGATATGCTGCGGTGTAGCGGCGTATATAGCATTCCAGACGTTTATTAATATAGGCGTTGTTACAAAGCTTCTGCCTAATACAGGTTTGCCACTTCCATTTTTTAGTTGTGGCGTAACATCACTTGTTAATTTATTTGCGGCAATGGGAATTGTGTTGAATATCAATCTGCAAAGAAATGTCGACAGAGATGATGAGATATTTGCAGATGATTTCCGTGGATAATAGATAAGTATTAAAGATATTGGCTGTAACAAGCCATAGCATTAAAATGCAATCTTGATAAAATAACAGCATAAGATAGGGGGTTCTTATGAACATTGGTTTAATAGCACATAATTCAAAGAAGAAATTAATGCAGAATTTCTGTATTGCATACAAAGGAATTCTAAACAAGAATCAGTTATTTGCGACGGGTACAACAGGAAGACTTGTAGAAGAAGTTACTAATCTTTCTATACACAAGTTCCTTGCAGGACATCTTGGTGGTGACCAGCAGCTTTGTGCCCAGATTGAGCATAATCAGCTTGATCTTGTCATTTTCCTAAGAGATGTGGAATCACCAAATCTTCATGAACCAGATTCTAATAATATATGTATGCTGTGTGATATGTATAATATTCCATTAGCAACTAATCTTGCCACAGCAGAATTATTGATTAAGTCGCTGGAAAGAGGCGATATGGAATGGAGAGAAATATATCAATAATCAGTGAGAATTATTAAAATATAAGCTGCCGTTTGAACAAGAACGGTAGCTTTTGATGTATTATTAATGATTAAGGGAGGAGTTATGCCAGGTAATAAAGTAGTCAGGTATAAAAGAAGACCACGGGCTGTGGCATTTATATTTGCCCTTGTACTTATTTATATAATATGTTTTTTTGTGTTGTATACAACCAAAGCAAAGGTTCAGACATATGAAGTTAACGTAGGTTCATTAACGAATAATGCTGTATTTACAGCGTTAGCAGTAAGAGAGGAAAGTGTATACAATTCGCCTTATTCTGGCAATGTCAATTATTACCAGCGGGAAGGGACGAGAGTTAAGAAGGGCGATACCATTTATACTGTCGATGAAACCGGCAGGGTATCAGAGATACTTTCTTCATATAACAAATTAGGTGAGAATTCACTTTCAGAGAAGAATTTATCAGATATTAAGACGACACTCAATAATTATAAGACTGATTATGATGGAAGTGATTTTACATATGTATATGACCTGAAATCAGACCTTAATGTGACTGTATTACAGTCTATTAATGAAAATGTTGTTGCTAACCTTGATTCTATTGTAGAGAATACAGGAAGCCAGAACCTTTTCCAGACAGTAACAGCTGAAAGCAATGGTATTGTTGTATATGCGGTTGACGGATACGAACAGATTAATGACAACAATGTAACAACTAATGATTTCAATAAAGATAACTATAATAAGAATAATTTAAAAGGTGAATCACTTATTGTATCAGGTAATCCTGCTTATAAGATAGTTACAAGTGAAGACTGGTATATGCTTATCAGGTTATCTAAAGATGATATTGATGAGTATGGACTGGCTTCTAAGAAAAGCCTTAATATTAAGATTAAGAAAGATAATATGACAGTAAAATGTGGTTTTTCTATTATAGAGAAGAGCGATGGCTATTATGGAAAGTTATCACTAGACAGCTATATGATAAGATATGCACAGGAAAGATTTCTTGATATTGAGCTTGTTACAACTGGTAAGAGTGGTATGAAGATACCTGTGTCAGCAGTTACAGAAAATGAATTCTACGAAATTCCAAGGTCTTACCTTACAAAAGGTGGTAACAGCAGTAATCAGGGATTTATATGTGAGAAATATGATAATGGTAATCTTATAACTACATTTGTTGAAGCAGATATATACAAGCTTACTGATGATTATGTGTATGTAAGCAAGTCAGACTGGGAATCAGGAATTGCGGTTGTAATGCCAGACTCTGCATCAAGGTATGTTATCGGGGCAACGAAGAAGTTAAAAGGTGTATATTGTGTTAATACCGGATATACAATATTCTGTCCGGTTGAGATTATTGATGAGAATAATGAATATTATATTGTCAAGCAAAATCTTACACACGGAATATCAGTGTATGACCGAATTATATTAGACGCATTGAAATACCAGCCAAATGAAATGATATATTAATCAGAATGGAGAATTGCTATGTTGGATAATCATAATGAAATGCTAAAATCTAATTATGAAGCTGTTAAGAAGAATATTAAAGCAGCTTGCGAGAGGAGCGGACGTGATAAGAGTGAAGTGTGCCTTATTGCAGTAAGCAAGACTAAGCCACAGGAAGATATAATGCAGATATATGAATGTGGTGAACACCAGTTTGGAGAGAATTATGTTCAGGAAATGGTAGATAAAGTTGATGCTCTTCCTAAAGATATAGTATGGCATATGATAGGACATTTACAGCGTAATAAAGTTAAATATGTTGTTGGCAGGGCTTCTATGATTCATTCGGTTGATTCATTAAGATTAGCAGAGGCTGTTAATCAGGAGGCTGTTAAAAAAGGGATTATAGCTGACATTTTAATTGAAGTAAATGTTGCAGGCGAACTTAATAAATTTGGTTTTAAACCAGAAGAAGTTGAAGCGTTTGTTAGAGCAATTAGTGGATTTAGTGGAATTAGAGTCCGTGGATTGATGACAAGTGCTCCATATGTAGAAAATCCCGAAGATAATAGGTGTTATTTCAGACAATTAAAGCAATTATGTGTTGACATTAATGCTAAAAACATTGATAATATCAATATGGATGTGCTTTCAATGGGTATGACTAATGATTATGTTATAGCTGTTGAAGAAGGTGCTACTCATATAAGAGTTGGTACTGCTATATTCGGACATAGAGATTATGGTAATGCGTAAGATAAAGACATATGTGTGTTGATACAGAAGGATAAGATTTTTAGTTACTATAATTAATGTAATATTATAATATATTAGGGAGAGATGTTATGAGTTTTGTTGATGGATTTTTGAATCTTTTCAAGGTTCAGGATGATGAATTTGATGATGATTACGATTACGATGAAGAATTTGATGATGACGAAGATGATGATAAGCCTTCAGCAAGAAAGAAGCTTTTTTCAGGTTCTAAGAAGTCAGATGATGAAGATACATCAACTTCATTTACAATGAGCGACAAGCCTAAGAACTCAAGAGGAAAGGTTGTTCCAATTAAGCAGACAGCGAGAGGTCTTGAAGTAGTTGTTATCAGACCAGAGTCTATGGAAGATGCAAGTGAGATAACAGATACGCTTTTAAGTGGTAAGGCTGTTGTACTTAATCTTGAAGGAATTCACGTTGAGATTGCACAGAGAATAATTGATTATTCGGCAGGCTCGTGTTATTCGATAAGAGGTAATTTACAGAAGATTACCAATTACATATTCCTTGTTACACCTCCTAATGTGGATATTTCAGGCGATATTCCTGAGATAGTAGCTGGTGGTATTGATCTTACATCATTTAAGAATGATACAAAGTTCTAGATAATTTATATTACTGCCACTCTTTGGTTTGCAAGGAGTGGCAGTTTAGTTATTACTAAGATTGGATTGGAGAATATTATGTCTAAGTGTATTAATGTTAAATACGAAGGAAAGCCTTTATATAATATTGTTATTGAACAGAGCTTTGATAAGTTAGCAGAAGAATTTGATAAGTTAGGAGTTACAGGAAGAAAACTCTGTATTGTGTCTGACAGCAATGTTGCACCTTTATATGCGAAGCATATAGAAGAACAGTTATTAAAGACTGGCAATAAGGTATTTACATTTGTATTTGAAGCTGGCGAGGCTAACAAGAATCTTGATACAGTTGAAGATGTATATGAGTTTCTTATTAAGAACCATTTTGATAGAAAAGATATGCTTGTAGCACTTGGTGGTGGTGTTGTTGGAGATTTAACTGGATTTACAGCAGCTACATATCTTAGAGGAATAAGCTTTATACAGGTTCCCACATCTCTTCTTGCACAGGTTGATTCAAGTATTGGTGGAAAGACAGGTGTTGATTTCAGAGCATACAAGAATATGGTAGGAGCATTTTACCAGCCTAAGCTTGTATATATGAATATATCAGTGCTTAAGAGCCTCTCAGACAGATTATTCAATTCTGGTTTTGGTGAAATAATCAAGCACGGCCTTATTAAAGATGCCGCATATTATGAATGGTTAAGAGATAATATCAGTAATATTAAGAGCAGAAATTCAGATGCCTTAGAGCAGATGATATATGTAAGCTGCAATATAAAGAGAGAAGTTGTAGAAAAAGATCCTAAAGAAAAAGGCGACAGGGCACTTCTTAATTATGGACATACATTAGGACACGCAATAGAGAAGCTTATGGATTTCAAACTCTATCACGGCGAATGTGTTACACTTGGAATGATTGCCGCATTAAGAATATCAGTCAACAGAGGCGATATTGATGAGAAGGCATATAATGATGCAATAGATATGTTCAAGTTATATGATTTCCCTCTTAATGTAACAGGAATTACAGCAGAAGATGTTGTCAAAGTGTCAAAGAGCGATAAAAAAATGGATGCAGGCAAGATTAAATTTATTCTTTTAAAAGAAATCGGTAATGCTTATATTGACTATGATGTAACAGATGAGGAGATGCTTGCAGCATTAAAAGATGTTATTTTATGTAATAGGTAATTTCAATAAAACACCATATTACATAAAAATACTATGTGACGATGATACACACTTGCACGAAGCTCTGGTTTAACGCTAACGACCGTGCTTGGCGTGTGAATGTGCAAAGCACATTCTGTTTTATAAAGAGAACATAATAATTGGAGAATAGAATATATGTCAGATACAGATATTATCAACACAGCACAACAGGATTTTAACTGCATTAGTAAGAAAAGACGAATATTAAGCCTTGTCTTATATATTGTTATAACAGCAGTGCTTACGCAGATAGACCAGGTAACTAAGTATATAGCTGAACAAAGGTTGTACAATAAGCCGGATTTTGTAATTATTAAAGATGTTCTTCATCTTACATATCTTAGAAATAACGGAAGTGCATTTGGAATGTTTAGCGGGAAAATTAATGCCTTTCTGGTGCTTACAGTAATTATGATATGTTTAATTACATACGTAGTTCTTAAGACACCATTAATCAGGAAATATATACCTGTATACATAACCTGTATTTTACTTGCTGCTGGAGCTATAGGAAACTTTATAGACAGGGTGAGATTGGGATATGTGCGTGATTTTATATATTTCAAAATAATTAATTTTCCAGTATTTAATATAGCAGATTGTTATGTTACAGTGTCAGTTATTATATTTATAATACTTATTCTTTTTGTATATAAGAATGAAGATGATTTTGCGTTCTTATCTTTAAAGAAATAAGCAGGGCAATATATTAATTATATGAATCTTGGATTATTATTAGAATTGAGGAATAGAATGCAGAATACTATGGTTGACGAAATAATAAATACGGATAAAGAAAATTTGCTGGAAGATACTACATTTATTGTAGATATTGATGATAAGAATACACGAATTGACAAGTATCTTTCTGATGAACTGGCAGATGTATCACGTTCAAGAATACAGAAGCTGCTTGATGAGGGTATGATTACTGTCAATAATAACAAAGTCAAATCCAATTATAAGGTTGCGGCTGATGATATTATAAATGTACATATTCCTGAGCTTGTAGTTCCTGAAATTGTTCCTGAGGATATTTCGCTTGATATAGTATATGAAGATGACGACATAATAGTTATTAATAAGCCAAAAGGTATGGTTGTACATCCAGCTGCAGGGCACTATAGTGGAACGCTTGTTAATGCCCTGATGTATCATTGCCGTGATAATCTATCGGGAATTAATGGTGTATTAAGACCGGGAATAGTTCACAGAATTGATATGAATACAACAGGTGTTATCGTTGCCTGCAAGAATGATTATGCACATAATTTTATTGCACAGCAGTTAAGTGTTCATTCTATTACAAGAAAATATTATGCCATAGTACATAATCAATTTAATAACACTGAGGGTGTTGTAGATGCTCCGATTGGCCGCAATCCATCAGATAGAAAGAAGATGGCAGTTGATAAAAAGAATGGTAAAAGGGCAGTAACGCATTATAGAGTATTAGAACAATTTGGCAAATTCAGCTACATTGAATGTCAGTTAGAAACCGGACGGACACATCAGATAAGAGTTCATATGGCAAGCATAGGACATCCGTTGCTTGGAGATGATGTATATGGAAGCGGCAAATCTCCATTTAATCTGTGTGGACAGACCCTGCACGCAGGTGTTCTTGGTTTTATACATCCGACAACAAAAGAGTATGTGGAATATAGTGCAGATTTGCCAGAATATTTTCAAAAGGTTATTAGCCGGTTAAGGAACAGTTAAGTCATATTATACAGAAGCAGATAACAGTATATAATTATTTATATAGTAAATATCAAGTATTGTCTGGGCACTTCAATATGACAGATATCAGGATTTATAGCAGGTAGTAGGATTATGAGAAGGAAAGAGTTTATTGATACTATATTAAATGGTATTTCGGATACATTTGATATATATCATAATTATTGGTTTAACAATAGAAAATTTGTCATATACGCATATAATTACAAGAACAGGGATAAGTTCTCGACAACTGATTCTGCAAAATTATGGGATATGAAATGTTTTGAGCATTTATTCTTTATTAACAGTGATTCACTTGATGAAGAACAGTTAAAGGACCTTGTTAAGTTCACGATTGAGCAGATAGAACCGCATTTTGTCCGTAATGATAACAAACTTCCTTGTAAAAATCATATGTATTCGTATATTTCATTTATAATTATTACAAGAAATAAGCCTGATGATAATGTAAAGCTTATGATAGAGAAGACTAACATTGTAAAGAAATATATGTTTGGAGCAAGAGGGTACAGTAATATCCGCCTGGTCTGTGTTACCCCAAGCCAGTTCAGCGTTATTTCCAACCGATATGGCAAAGAAATATCCGATTATCTTAAGAAGATGATGTCCAGCGGTTATTAATAAATATCAAAAATATTGTGTAAAATGAATGAATTTTGCATAAAATAGCTGGATTTTATATACAATTTAATGTATAATACAACTAAATCAAAGAGCTGTTTGAAATATTTAGGTAACCGGGAGGTAATGTATTATGGATGAAAGAACAGTAATTACAATAGGTCGTGAATTTGGTAGTGGCGGACACGAGATAGGAATGAAGCTTGCTGAGAAGTTAGGAATTAAATGTTATGATAAGGAACTTCTTCAGGTTGCTGCAAAGGAAAGTGGATTGTGTGAGGAGTTATTTGCCTCTCAGGATGAAAAGCCTACTAACAGTTTCCTTTATTCTTTGGTTATGGATACATATTCACTTGGTTATTCTAATTCATATGTTGATATGCCAATTAATCACAAAGTATTCTTGGCACAGTTTGATGCAATAAAGAAGCTTGCAGCTAAAGAGTCTTGTGTGATTGTTGGACGTTGTGCAGACTATGCACTTGAAGATGATCCATTTGCAGTAAGTGTATGGATTAAAGCAAGTCTTGATGAAAGAATTAAGAGAATTAAGAAGTTATATGAACTAAATGATTCTAAGGCTGCTGATCTTATACAGAAGACAGATAAGAAGAGAGCAAGCTACTACAATTATTATTCAAGTAAGAAGTGGGGCGAAGCTAAGAGCTATGATTTATGTATAGATAGTGGTCTTGTAGGAATTGATGGAGCTATTGAGCTTATATTAAAGTTCATAGAACTTAAAGAGAAAAATCAGAATAATGGTTAATTGATATGGAAATTCGTGGTTATAAGCGCATAAAGAAGAAAGATATTAAAAGATGGTTCAAAGGCAGTAATTTAATAGTATATGTTTTAATTTTACTGTTGCTTTTATTGATATTGTTGTTTGCATTTAAGACGATAGTCAGTATGCATAATGATAATGTATCATCAGATAGTGATGAGTCTGCAGATACAACAGAGGAAGATACCGGTTCAACAACAGAGGAGTCTGCATATATAGCAAAGAACCAGTCGTATAAGATTAGAATTAATGTCAGCAGGAACATTGCTATTATATACAGTATAAATTCTAATAATGGGTTCGATAATGTTGTGAAGGCTTTTTATGTATCTGTTAACAGTAATATTAATACTGGTGACACATTTATATCAGAGAAGGCTGAGTGGCGTAAGCTTGATATTACTGGATATGGTCATTATAGTACAAGACTTAATAATTCAGAATATATATGTTCATCTGCATATTTTACCAAGACAGTTGGTAATATGAATATAGATGAATATAATAAAATGGGAACAAGTGCTTCAAGCGGTTCAATCTATATGACACCTGCCGATGCCAAATGGATATATAATAACTGCGGTGTTAATACACAGGTGCAGATAGAGAATGATTTCGATATCCCTTCTTCAGTTAATATAACAGAATTTAAAAAATATAACTATGTTGATAAACTCGAAGAATAAATATGAGTATCATATAATTTGTCTTAATATAAAGATGAATTATATGATACTTTTTTTGTGACAATTTTTGACTAAAGGTCATAATTTGTGATATACTTTATAAGTTATTATAAAAATTACATAAATTAACAAAAATTAACAAAGGGAGAAAATTATGTCACAGATTATTATTATGGCAACGATAATTATATATCTTGCCGCAGTTGTGTACATTGGTGTTCTATGTTCAAAGAAGAACAACGCTGTTGATGATTTTTATCTTGGTGGACGAAAGTTAGGACCATTTGTTACAGCTATGAGTGCAGAAGCGTCTGATATGAGTAGCTGGCTTTTAATGGGACTGCCAGGACTTGCTTATCTTACAGGTGTTGCGGATGCAGCGTGGACAGCTATAGGTCTTGCAATAGGAACATATGTGAACTGGCTGATTGTAGCTAAAAGAATACGTAAATATACACAAGCATATGATTCATTTACAATTCCTGATTTCTTTTCAAAGAGATTTGGAGATGAAAAGAGAATATTAACATTAATAGCTGCTATAGTTATTGTAGTATTCTTTATTCCATATACAGCTTCAGGATTTGCCGCCTGTGGTAAGCTGTTTTCAAGTCTTTTTGGATTTAATTATTTAACAGCAATGATAATAAGTGCAATTGTTATTGTTGCATATTGTACATTAGGTGGATTTCTTGCCGCTAGTATGACAGATTTAATTCAAAGTATAGTTATGACAATAGCACTGGTTGTAGTTGTTGTATATGGTGTTAATGTTGCAGGTGGCTTTGATATGGTTATGGAAAATTCCAAAGCACTTCCAGGATATCTTGGATTATTTGATACATATTCAGCAGCGACTAATTCAGCAGAGCCTTACAGCCTGCTTAAAATTGCATCTATGTTAGCGTGGGGACTTGGATACTTTGGTATGCCACATGTATTATTGAGATTTATGGCTATAGAGGACGAAGAAAAGCTTAAATTATCAAGAAGAGTTGCTTCTATATGGGTAGTTATTTCTTTATCTGTAGCTGTATTTATTGGTATTGTTGGTCTTAGTATGACTAAGGCAGGTGCTATTGAAACACTTACAGGAAGTAACTCTGAGACGATAATTGTAAAAATAGCTCATTTATTATCTACACACGGAGTTGCCACAGCCATAATTGCTGGTGTTATATTAGCAGGAATTCTTGCAGCGACAATGTCTACAGCAGATTCACAGTTACTAGCAGCAGCTTCAAGTATTTCACAGAATATACTTACAGATGTATTCCATATTAAAATGTCTAAAAATGCATCTATGAATGTAGCTAGAATTACAGTTGTAATTATATCTGTAATTTCAATTATTCTTGCATCAAATCCGGACAGTTCTGTATTTGAAATTGTATCATTTGCGTGGGCTGGATTCGGAGCTACATTTGGACCTGTTGTATTATGTGCATTATTCTGGAAAAAAGCTAATAAATATGGAATTACTGCTGGAATGATATCTGGTGGAATTATGATATTCGTATGGAAATATGGAATATCTAAGCTTGGAGGAATATTCTCAATATATGAATTGCTTCCAGCATTCATTGTTGCATTACTTGTTATAGTTATTGTAAGTTATGCAACAGGCGGTCCATCAAAGGAAGTTATTGAAAAGTTTGAAGAAGTTAAAAATAAGTAATTAGATATAATAAATACAATATAACGCCGATAAACTGAGATTTATCGGCGTTATATGTTTAACTTATACTGCTCTTTTTATGGATTTTTATAGATAATAAAAGCTATTGTTAATTACTGTAGGCATTATACAACAATAATATAACAATAGCTTTGAATTATTTATAGATTATTTAGCAACAAGCCTTCCCTGATATAGCTTTTTTTGGAGCATATTAATATGGAATTCTTTCTGGTATTTCTTTATCTTGTTAGTTTCATTCTCGGTTATAATAGATAAAGCCAGTCCCTGATTGCCGTTACGTCCACATCGTCCAACACGGTGTATGTATTCTTTTGATTCCTCAGGCAGATTTACATTAATAACAACATCAATATCATCAATCTGAAGTCCTCTTGCAGCTATATCTGTGGCCAGTAATAACTGGAGCTTTCCTGAGCGGAATTTATCAAGTGTATTACGCTTGGTTGTTGCATCTGCATTGCTTGAAAGGTAACCCACATTATAATTATGATATAAGAGCTTTTGGAGTGATTCTTCAAGGTCATATTTGGTGTTAATAAAGATTATTGCCTTGGAAGGTTTAACCGCCTTAATAAGCTTTCTAAGAGTTTCTATGCGTTCACGTCTGTCTGTTATAACATAGTTATGCTTTATTGTTGAAGGAATTACACTTTCAGAAGCTTTGATAGAATTAATATCAATGTCTATAGGTTTAAATGTAAGGTTGTTAGCTTCTTTGCGTGTCTTCTTATCTATGCTTGCAGAAAAAAGAAGAACTTGAGTATACTTCATAAGTGACTTTCTTATCGAATGAACGTGTTCAATATAAGTCTTTCCAAGAAGCTTGTCAGCTTCATCTAATACGAGTGACTTTACTTCGTGTACCTTAATCTTCTTCATATTGATAAGCTGACATATTCTTGCAGGTGTTCCAATAAGAATTGAAGGCTTAGACTTAAGATTATCAATCTGTCTGTTAATATTACCCTCTCCAGTTACAAACATAGATGTATATGGACAACCCTCATATGAGAATAACTGTTCAGCCTGATGGTTTACCTGGGAAGCAAGTTCACCATTAGGAACAAGGATTATAGCCTGAATATTCTTTGAATGAGTAGGCTTATGTCCATTATAGGTGTTCTTATTATTCACAGTGCTTCCAGCGTTGTTATTCTTAGAGCTAATATCAGCATTGTTATTCTTGAAACTATTATTATTGCCTGTTATATGTGAAATTATAGGGCAAAGATAAGCTAAAGTCTTACCTGTTCCAGTTCCTGAGCATACAATTACATCTTTATTGTTAGATATATGCTTATAAGTCTTAGCCTGTACATCTGTCATATCTGTTATGCCGGACTGAGAAAGTATTGAAACAACATTAGTATCAATATTATCTATATCTTTAAATAACATATTTATATATCTCCATTCTGTATAGTATTATAATATATTATTCTATCAGATTAGATGTTAAAAGTCTAATTGTGTTCAGATGAATAATAATATAATAACAGATGATTACCAGTAATTATAGTATCAGATGTCATATTATTAAGCTGCATAATATTATTAATGTATGTATTACGGTCTTCCAGTCCATTATTATAATCAGCTTCTAATGACCATAATGTATCATCAGAAGTTACTTCTACACTTGTATAATACTTCTTTAAATATGGTCTGGTATCTGTCTCAGAGGCTTTAACCATAATAGAGCCAAGTGTTATTACAGCCAGAATAATTACTGGAATTATAAGCTTTAATAAAATATTATTACATATGCAATATATATTATCAGAATTATTATGCCCTAAGCTGTTATGTTTAATATTGAATATGTTATCACTATTACGCTTATCAATATTGTATTGTCTATTATTAACACTTTCACTATAGTTATTACATTCATTATTATATATATTGATTAAATCTGTATGGCTATGTACTGCTATTGAATTGTTCATAATATTACCTCCAACTGATGCATTTAAAACATATGTTCTTTATATTGGTAATTATAAATTGCGAACAGTTGTTTGTCAATATCAATCGAACATAAATTCAGAAAAAATGTTCTGAAAATACGTTTGCGTTATGGACAGATGTATGTTATTATATTGTATATAGTTATATGATTTGGAGGTAAATATATGGCATATGGCAGAATAACACAGAAACAGTCTGAGATACTTGAATATATAAAGTCACAGATATTGAATAAAGGATATCCACCATCAGTTAGAGATATATGTGCTGCTGTTAATTTAAAGTCAACATCATCAGTACACGCACATCTTGAATCTCTTGAGAAGAATGGTTACATAAGAAGAGATCCAACAAAGTCAAGAACAATAGAGATTATAGATGATAATTTTAATCTTGCCCGCAGAGAGGTAGTTAATGTACCTATTCTTGGCCGTGTAGCTGCCGGAGAGCCTTTACTGGCAGTTGATAATATAACTGGCTACTTCCCTATTCCAGCGGAATTTATGCCTAATGAAGAGTGTTTTATGCTTACTGTTCAGGGTGAAAGTATGATTAATACAGGAATTTACAATGGCGACCACGTTATTGTTAAGAAGTGTAATACTGCTGAGAATTCAGATATTGTTGTAGCACTTATAGATGATTCTGCAACAGTAAAGAGATTTTACAAAGAAGACGGACATATAAGACTTCAGCCAGAGAATGATTTTATGGATCCTATTATAGTTGATGATTGTTCAATAGTCGGTAAGGTTATAGGTCTGATAAGATGGCAGGTTGATTAATTATCTGCACATAATATAGTACATAATACACACTGTATATAGTATCATAATTATAATGTATATAATATCATCAAGCGTAATACACTTGATGATATTATATATACTATAAAAGCTGTAAATTTATGAATGGTTATAGATAAATAATACCGACAATCATAAATTTACAGCTTTTATTTTTGCTTTTTTATTTTTAGAGTGTATCTATATCAACTTCTTTGCCATCTCGCCATAATCTTTCAAGATTATAGAATGAACGGCTTTCTTCATCAAATATGTGAAGTACAACATCATTATAGTCAAGGAGAATCCAAGAAGCATTGTTGTAACCCTCTACCTTAGGGTCATCAAAGCCAGCCTTGTACATCTGCTCTTCAACATTGTCAACCATAGCCTGCACCTGATTGGCATTGCTTCCGTTGGCAATTATGAAATAATCTGCAAGAATAGATATTTCACTTATATCTATTACTTTTACATCATATCCCTTTTTTTCCTTTAATGCTTCTACAGCTACTTTTGCCATCTGTTTTGAAGTATCTTTTATCATAATATTTAGTCCTTTCTGTTATCATTTTCTATTATTATTAAGGTTTATTTGCATTTATAAAATTTATAGGTATCCAGAGTAATGCTGTCAATCGGATTGCCTTTTTTGTTAAGATAATTAATTGTATCATCTAATATCTGTAAAACAGCTTTGTCAATATCAGTAAATGCAAGATATCTGATTGTATCAAGATTAGCCGCTTTGTTGCGATATGGTTCAATATAGTCAGCTACAAATACGATTTTCTCAAGCATAGTCATATCAGGATGTCCGGTCGTGTGCCATTTGATAGCACCAAGTATGTCTTCATCTTTAATACCATATTTTACATCTGCATAAAATGCACCAAGCTTTGAATGTAAAAGATAAGGGCTTTCGTATTCTGACTTAGTTATTTCTATATTATTCTGTTCACATTCGGTTATTTTTTGTTCGTCTGGAACACATTTTGCACAGTCGTGTAACAGGCCGCTTATATACGCTTTCTGCATATCTACACCATATCTTGATGCAAGACAGGCAGATGTATCTGCAACACCAATAGTGTGTCTGAAACGCATTTTATCACTCTTTAAAGCACGTTTAACATCTTTTCTAAGGCTTTCAATATATGAATTATCCATACCATTTATCTCCATTCTAGTACACTAATAAAGAAGTAAAATAATTAAATGGTTTACTGTGCATTGATATATAAATATATATTTATATTTATAAATTACCATTTTGCAGCAAAAATCTTTTTGATATTAGTATCTTTTATTTTTAAGCCGTAAAAAATTTTTTATTATACAATCCATTGTCGGCTATATATCCAGCAACCGCATTTCCAACAAACGGCGAAATATTGTGACCTGCCGCCGCTTCATCACGGATAAATGTTGAGCTGAATGGGTAATCATCGCAAGATATTAAGTCTATATGTGCATTATACTTATCTATAAGCCAGTCACGTCTTTTTATAAGCTCATCGAGTGGGTGTTCGTCCCTGTTAGCGGCAAGTATATGACAGTTGGCACATATATAATCAGGCTTATACCATGTATTAAGTGTAAATAATGAGTCTGCACCGATTATAAAGTATATCTTATCATAATCGTCTTTCAGCAGTTTTAATGTATCGGCTGTATAAGTTCTGCCACCACGTTCTATCTCTAATGTTGATAATTCCATATAGTCATAATCTTTAATAGCAAGGCTGACCATATTACAGCGATGTGTGGCAGAAACTATATTGCTGTTGTCCTTATAAGCCGGCGAATATGATGGCATAACAAGAATATATGGTATATTGAATTGTTCGTGTGCCGCTTTGGCAATCGCAATGTGTCCATTGTGGACAGGATTAAATGTACCGCCCATTATTCCAACTATGCCGGACATATAGCCTCCTTAAAAACTCATTATGTTAATTCTGTAATATGATTTATTTAATTTGATATTACTTCTTCTTATTATCCTTAGGAAGTTCAATTTTCTTGTTATCCTTAGACTCTTTATATAATACAATCTTCTTTCCGATAACCTGAACAACCTGTGAGTGTGTTCTCTCAGCTACAATCTGTGCGATTTCCTTAGGATCATCAGCACAGTTCTGAAGAACATTAATCTTTATTAACTCCCTTGCTTCCAATGCCTCGGCTATAGCCTTGGTATTTTCTGGTGTAAGACTATTCTTTCCAAACTGGAATATTGGATCCATAGTCATAGCAAGTCCCTTTAAATATGCACGCTGTTTGCTTGTCATAGTTAATTCCTTTCTTTTATGTGTTTCATTGCATAGTCAGTGATAAGATTATGCAATGAAATATTTATAGTGTCATACATTATTTCTATTAAGTAAGCTCTATAATAATAAAATCTATTAAGCTCTATAATAATCAAATTCAAGATAATCGCCAACCCGTACTGTATCGCCCTCTTCAATTCCAAGTTCTTCAAGTCGGTCGATAGCACCAGAACTCTTCATAAACTTCTGGAAGAAGTTAAAGCCTTTTTCTGACTCAAGGTTAGTGTAACCAAGCATTTTATCAATACGTTCACCTTCAACGATGAATACGCCATTCTCGTCAATATATACATTGTAATTATCATCTGAGTTATCAAGAAGTTCGTCAACATCGAATTCCTTCTCAAATATAACTACATCATCAGGGAAGTTATCAAGAAGCTCTCTTACTGCGTATAAAAGTTCTTTAACGCCCTGTCCGGTTACGGCTGATATTGGGTATACCTTAATGCCTTCCGGCTCAAATGCGGCCTTTATAAGCTCTACAGGGTTAGTTCCTGAGCCGTCATCATATATGGCATCAATCTTATTGGCAGCTATTACCTGAGGCCTTTTAAGAAGATCAGGATTGTAAGCCTCTAATTCTGCATTGATAGCTTTAATATCAGCTATAGGATCTCGTCCCTCAGTAGAAGCTGCATCTACAATATGGATAATAACCTTAGTTCTCTCAATGTGTCTTAAGAACTGGTGTCCAAGACCAACGCCCTCAGAAGCACCCTCTATAAGACCTGGAATATCAGCTATTACAAAGCCCTTACCACCATCTATATCAACAACACCAAGATTAGGGTTAAGTGTTGTGAAATGATAGTTAGCTATCTTTGGACGTGCATTAGTTACTCTTGATAAAAATGTAGATTTACCCACGTTAGGGAAACCAACAAGACCTACATCAGCAATACATTTTAATTCAAGTCTTACCCAGAGCTCTTTAGCTTCCTGTCCCGGCTGTGCATACTGTGGAGCCTGCATTGTAGCTGTGGCATAGTTCATATTACCCTTTCCGCCGCGTCCACCTTTAAGGATAGTTTCTTTCATATTATCGCCTGACATATCAGCAATTACCTTGCCTGATTCGTCATCATATATTACAGTACCTTCAGGAACTTTGATTATAAGGTCTTCTCCGTTCTTTCCAGTACATCTTTTCTTTCCGCCTTCTTCACCGCTCTGTGCGATATACTTGCTATTATGTCTGAAATCACCAAGTGTATTAAGTCCTTTATCTACCTGAAATATGATGTCACCACCGTGTCCACCATTACCGCCATCTGGTCCACCAGCAGGTACATAAAGCTCACGTCTGAAACTTACGTGTCCGTCCCCACCCTTACCAGATTTAATAAATATTCTTACTTTATCTGAAAACATATTAATCTCCATTCTAACGCTGCTAAAAGCCGCTTGTTATATTACATAAATATATAAATAAGCCAATCTGAAATATCATATCTGAAATATCGTATAGCAATATTTGTATTATATATTAAAAGAAATATTGCCTGTTTATAGGTTAAAACAATAATTAGATATTAATTAGTTAATTAATTATCCCCTCTAATTCACAAAAAGCCCCAAATCCGAAGATTTGGAGCTTATAAAAACTAATTAGTTCTCTGAGGCAACAGGATAAACAGAAACCTGCTTCTTATCTCTGCCCTTTCTTTCAAACTTAACAGTTCCATCAACAAGTGCGAATAATGTATCATCGCCACCACGACCAACATTAACACCTGGATGAATCTTTGTTCCACGCTGTCTGTAAAGAATATTACCAGCTAAAACGAACTGTCCATCAGCTCTCTTTGCACCTAATCTCTTAGATTCTGAATCTCTACCATTCTTTGTAGAACCAACACCCTTTTTATGAGCGAAAAACTGAAGGTTCAAATTCAACATAACATTACACCTCCTTGACGGTAATCAATAAGTAATCAGGATTATCAGCAGCCATAGTTCTTAAACCAAGTTCTAAGGCATCTAACAATACCTGTGTTGTATCACTGATATTAGAAGTGACTATGTAATCAATACTAGCCTCCTCATCATCAACCGACATATCATATACGGCATCCGTGAATTGCTCAATCGAATTAATCGTATTGATAGTCAATACAGAAATTGCAGAACAGATAATATCACTACCTTCTTCTGCATAGCCAGCATGTCCTGCTGACTTAAAGCCTACAGTCCTGTTCGTAGCAGACGACTTGTAGATTGTTATATGAGTCATGGATAACACACCTCACATCCGATTAATAATTAAGCATTAATCTTTTCAATCTTAACCTTAGTGAAGAGCTGTCTGTGACCGTTCTTCTTGTGATATCCAGTTTTTCTCTTATACTTATACACGATGACTTTCTTGTCCTTACCTTCTTCAACAACGCTTGCTGTAACTGTTGCTCCTGCTACTGTAGGATCACCAACCTTAGCTTCACCGTTATTAACGAAAAGAACCTGGTCAAATGTAACAGTATCGCCAGCGTTAACACCAAGCTTTTCAACCTTGATTACATCGCCTTCTGAAACTGTGTACTGTTTACCACCTGTTGCAATAATTGCGTACATATGGCACCTCCTAAAATAATTACTCGCCAGTTTTGGAGAGGTAAAATACCTGCTTATGTCCTAACTGAGCGGCACACTAGAATATAATATAGTATCAGTAAACAAATGTCAATAGTCTTAAAAAAATAATTCTAAAAAAATTATAAAATCCACAATCCTATAAATCCGCATATAATTCCACATATAATTCCGGCAATAACATCTTTAATAAAATGCACACCCATAACAACTCTTAATACTGCAAGCACAAGTGTCATAACTAAAAGTATAATACCGACAGGCTGGTATATATATAACCAGCACATTGCAATAATAGTGATTGAGAATATATGTCTGCTTGGCATAGACTCTCCCTCTTTATCTTTTTTTACAATAGGTGTTATATTATATTTTGTATATGGTCTTGGTGAATCAAGACATTTTCTTATAAATGATACAAATATAAATGAAGTTAATGGTGCAAGTATAAGTTTAGCTGTAATAAATACATTAGATGTTTCAACATAACCTGTTGCATCTACGCTTAGAGCAATTGCAGGTGTTGCGATTGTTGATTTGGATCTGGCACATAATACAATAAGAACCATATACGATAGTGCAGTAACATACGGAAGCACTTTATATAATAAGAGCAGAATGTTCTTTAGTGCCTTATGCGTATCAAGGTAATTGTATACAGCATTATATCTTTTTTCATAGCTCGTTAAATTATTCTCTGACATAAATTCACTCTCCGGTTTTGATTAATTCTTTTAATGTCTTGCCATTATTCTTTCGTGTCATTTCAACAAGTCCAAGAGGTGTAATATCAACCACATTAGTCTGGATACTTTCTAATCGGGCGTATTCCTTAAGAACTGATAATAATTTATCCCTGCTTTCCTGCTGTGCCATATTAATAAAATCAATAATAATAATTCCAGAAATATTTCTTAAGCGGAGCTGTCTTATAATTTCAATTCCAGCTTCAATATTAGTCTTTAAAATGTTGTTCTCTTTATCAGCTTCTTTTTTTGCTTTTGTAACATTTTTGCCTGAATTGACATCGACAACACTCATAGCCTCTGTCTGTTCGATTATAATGTAGCCTCCGCATTTAAGCCATACTTTTCTGGATAATGCTTCTGATAATGTCTTTTCGACAGAATAAAGCTTATATAGAGGCAGTAATTCATCTTCATATAATCGTAAACTCATATTGCTGTTATCTTTAAAATGTGTATTAAGCAAATCATAATAATATGGAATATCTGTGATGACTTCGATTGTATTATCAGCACTAAGATGCCTGAGTTCGCTTACCATAGGCGGCTCTTTTTCATAAAGCTTAGTGTAAAATGTTCCAAATACAGCATTCTGTATTATATGTTCGTACTGGTCTATAAGAGAGTAAGCCTCATTAAGTACTGTATTAATATCTGCATTAGCGGCACTGCTTCTTATAATTATTCCATAAGAAAATGTACCTGAAGCCTGAAGTTTATCATTAAAAGCTGTAAGATGTTCTTTAATATAGTCCTTTAGAACAGAAGAAGCTTCTATACATACAGAAGCTTTCTTGCATTTGTTAGATATTGACACACCTTTGACATCACTTGACACTACAATATACTGTCCTGATATATCTATCTTGGAAGTCGCTGTAGGAGGCTTTGTCTTATGGGCATCATTGCTTACCTGTACTAAAAGCTTATCACCAATGTTGACAGCTTTATTATTCTTTGTATTAAGAAATATATTATTCTTATTATTTTCAAGCTGGTAATAGCATTTAATTTTATTTTCAATTTCAACAAAAGCAGAGCTGATGTTTTTAACAACGTTTTCAACTCTGCCAATGTATATATTACCAACTAAGCTGCCTTTGTCTACTACATTAAGACTAAGACAGCCATCGTTGTTATATTTTGAATATATTATATTATCGTTAATCTGTGTAATGATATATTTAATAGTCATATCCTGCTCTCATCTATGAATTATAAATCTCTAAGGTACAGATTACGGTAGAAACAGCTTCTATTGCCAGTGTGGCAGGCTGCACCTATCTGACGTACCTTTGCAAGTATTGTATCATTATCACAGTCAATGTCAAGTGAACTTACATACTGATAATGTCCGGAAGTTTCACCCTTAATCCACAACTCCTGACGGCTTCTGCTGTAATAAGTCATAACCCCTGTATTAACAGTATGGTTATAGGCTTCTTCGTTCATATATGCAACCATAAGCACTTCATTATTGACATAGTCCTGTACAACTACTGGAATTAAACCATCTGAGTTAAGCTTGAAATCAGAAAATGAAAGGCTTGTATTAAGCTTTTTAGAAGCTTCAATTACAGAACTTCCAGATTCAAACATATCAACAGCGTCTTTAAGGTTAATTCTGTTCTCATATAAGGCTTTTCCTATTATTGCTCCGTGGATACCTGCATCATTGATATTCTTTAAATCCTGCACACAGGACATTCCGCCAGAAGCGATTATATTAATTCCTGTCTTATCAGATAAAAGCTTAGTCTGTTCAATATTAGGACCCTGAAGCATACCATCTTTAGATATATCAGTATAGACAATTGTCTGGACACCCATATCTTTCATAGCCAAAGCTAAAGAAAGAGCAGTCTTGTCACTTACCTTTTCCCAGCCTTCAACGGCTACAAGCCCGTCCTTGGCATCAACACCAACAACAATATGTTCAGGTCCGAATTTATCAATTGCCTGCTTTATGAAATCAGGATTTTCAACTGCCTTAGTACCAATAATTACACGGTATACACCAAGGTCGAGAACTTCTTTAATATTCTCAAGTGTTCTTACTCCACCGCCCATCTGGACAGGTATATTGACACTTGATACTATCTTTCTGATTGTGTCAGCATTTACGCCACGCCCCTTTAATGCACCATCCAAGTCAACAGTATGTATGAATTTAGCGCCGTCCTGTTCAAAGCCCCTGGCTATTTCATAAGGCTTATCTGAATATACTGTTACATCATTAAAAAGACCTTTTTTTAATCTTACACACTGTCCGTCTTTAATATCAATAGCTGGGTATAATCTCATTGTATGCTCCAATCTTTACTTAATATTTATATTTACAGGCTTCCCTTTGTAGATAATACTGATTTAATTCTTGCATCTTTCATACAAGCTTCATCTAAAGCCTTGGCAAATGCCTTGAACATTCCCTCAATAATGTGGTGGTCATTCTCACCGGTTATCTTTCTTATATGAAGGTTCATTCCTGCACTGTATGATATGGCATAGAAGAATTCTTTAACCATCTGTGTATCAAAATATCCAACCATATCGGAAGTGAATTGTGACTCAAATACAAGATATGGTCTTCCTGATAAATCAATCGCACATAATATAAGTGCTTCATCCATAGGAAGTATAATATCACCGTATCTTCTTATGGACTTCTTATCACCAAGAGCTTTTTTAACAGCTTCTCCAAGCACGATACCAACATCTTCAATAGTATGGTGGCAGTCAACGATTAAGTCGCCTGTAACTTTTAAGTTAAGGTCGAACATACCATGCTTTGCGAAGCTTTTTAGCATATGGTCAAAAAAGCCTATTCCTGTATCTACCTGTGCATTGCCCTCTCCGTCTAGGCACAGAAAAAGCTCTATATCTGTCTCACTTGTCTTTCTATGAATTGTTGCCTGTCTTGCCTGCATATTTGACATATATACGTCCTCGATTCTGATATAATTATATATTAAAGATGTCAGGGCAAAAAAGATATCCTACCCATAACATCACATATAATGTCCGATTTATTCAAAACGAACTTTTATTGAATTAGCGTGTGCAGTAAGATGTTCTGCTGACGCAAAGTTCTCAATATCATTATGTATAGCTTCAAGAGCTTCCCTTGAATAAGATATTATGCTTGATTTCTTAATAAAGTCATCAACACTTAATGCTGAGAAGAATTTAGCTGTACCATTAGTAGGAAGTACATGGTTAGGACCAGCAAAGTAATCTCCAAGAGGCTCTGAGCTGTATTCTCCAAGGAATATTGCACCTGCATTCTTAATCTTAGTCATTACATTAAATGGATCTTTAGTTACAATCTCAAGATGTTCTGATGCTATATCGTTGGCAACTGAAACAGCTTCATTGATATCATCTACAAGAAGAATATAACCATAGTTATCAAGTGATTTAGATATAATCTCACTTCTTGATAGTTCCTTTAAGAAGCCGTCAATCTCAGCAGATACTTTATTGGCAAGCTCACTGCTTGTTGTAATAAGGATTGCTGATGCCATCTCATCGTGTTCAGCCTGAGATAAAAGATCTGCGGCTACATATCTTGGGTTAGCTGTCTCATCAGCAATTACAAGAATTTCACTAGGACCTGCAACAGAGTCTATACTTACATAACCAAACACAGCTTTTTTAGCAAGGGCAACATAGATATTACCCGGACCACATATTTTATCAACTTTTGGAATAGACTCTGTACCATAAGCCATAGCTGCAATTGCCTGAGCACCGCCTGCCTTGTATACAACATCAACGCCAGCCTCATTAGCTGCTACAAGTGTTGTAGGATATACCTTTCCTTCGTGGTCTGGAGGTGTACACATAATAATCTGTTCAACACCCGCTACTTTAGCAGGTACTACGTTCATAAGAACTGATGATGGATAAGCAGCTTTTCCGCCAGGTACATATACACCAGCTCTTGCTAATGGAGTTACTTTCTGTCCAAGAATAGTTCCGTCCGGCTTAGAGTCAAACCAGCTGTACTGCTTCTGCTTTTCGTGGTATTCCTTAATATTCTTAAGAGATTTTCTTATTACATCAACTAAAGCTGGGTCAACCTTTGTGTAGGCTTCCTCAATCTCCTCTTTAGTTACAACGATATTAGAAGCATTAATGTCAGCCTTATCAAAGTCTTTAGTATACTTAAAAAGAGCCTCGTCTTTGTTAGTTCTTACATTTAAAAGAATATCATTAACTGCTGCTTCAAACTTTCCGTAGCTGTTAGGACTTCTTTTTAATAAATCCTCAAGGATATTATTCTTAGTTTCATCTGTTAATTTAACTATTCTCATATAGTCCTCCATCCCATTCGTTGAATGTATATTTTATTATTTAATATAAACAATTATTAGTGATTATTTATTCTCAAGGTAATTCTTTATATCATTAATAAGCTTTGTAATTCTTTCGTTCTCCATTTTCATACTTACCTGGTTAACAACAATACGTGCTGATAATGGGCATACTTCTTCAAGAACTTCAAGACCATTTTCCCTAAGTGTTGCACCAGTCTCTACAATATCAACAATAACTTCTGAAAGCCCTACAATAGGTGCCAGCTCAACTGAACCGTTAAGCTTTATGATTTCTACTGTCTGGTGCTTCTTGTTATAGAAATAGTCTTTGGCAATATTAGGATACTTGGAAGCAACTCTTATAAGTTCGTGGTGCTGTAATTTCTCCCTGGCTGAGGCTGGACCACATACACACATTTTACATTGCCCGATTTTAAGGTCATATACTTCATATAATGAACGTCCCTCCTCAAGCAGTGTATCCTTGCCTACAATACCAATATCAGCCGCACCATATTCTACATATGTTGGAACATCTGAAGGCTTTGCAAGGAAAAATCTTATACCTAACTCTTCATTAGTGAATATTAACTTTCTTGTGTTCTCGTCTTTCATCTCATCACAAGTTACACCGATATGTTCAAATATCTCAAGTGCTTTTTTAGCTAAACGGCCTTTAGCCAGTGCAATAGTTATGTATCTCATACTAATCTCCATTCTTGTTCTTTATAGAGCAGATTAAATCTGTGCATGTTAAATATAAACAACATCTGAAAGCTGTGAAGCCTTTGCATATTCAATATACTGGCTTTCAGACTTATTATTATTCTTTCTTATCATACATACATTAATGCCGTCTTTTCTTAATTCATTAGCACGTTTGACAGCATCCTGAAGCTTATCCTCACTGTATACAAGAAGCACACCGCTGTATTCAACTTCAATCTCTATATTCTGTCTGTTAATTGCAGCCATAAGTCTGTCAATTATAAGAGAGAAACCAATAGAAGCCTTGTCACAGCCGAACTGTCCAAGAAGCTTGTCATATCGTCCACCACTTGCAATTGGTTCGCCCGTTCCAAATGTAAATGCGTGAAATATAATTCCTGTGTAATATGTATGGTTACTTAATTCACCAAGGTCAAAGGATACATACTTATCGTAGCCATTAATCTTAAGAAGCTCATAAAGATTGGTAAGTCTGTCAACAGCCTCTATGCATTCTGGAATATTAGTAAGGCTTCTGGCTTTATCAAGCACCTCTGCCTGTCCAAAAAGCTGTGGAAGCTCTAATAATACCTTAGCTGTATTCTTATCAATATTAAGATTATTAAGAATTTCTTCTACACCGATATAATTCTTCTCATTAATAAGATTAAGAAGTTCTTCGTATGTATCTCCTTTAATTCCTGCATCTTTTAATAATCCGTTAAAGAAAGCTACATTGCCGAGCTCTACCTGAAACTCAGTAAGCCCAGCATTCTTCATACAGTCAATTACCATACAGATTATTTCGTAATCCGCATCAATTGAAGCATCATCTATTAATTCAGCACCGATAACTGTATTCTCTTTTAATCTGCCCTGATAATACTTGCTGACATTAATAAATGTATTGCTGACATAGCAGAGTTTAATAGGAAGAATATGATCCTCAAAGTATTTAGCTGCTGCTCTTGCTATAGAAGGTGTCATATCAGGCCTTAACACAAGAGTATTGCCATATCTGTCAAATAACTTGAACATTTCATTAGAAGGCACACTGCCTCGTTCCTTGCTAAATACATCAAAATATTCAATAGATGGTGTCTGGATGTCGTTATATCCGTAAAGACGGCATACATCGTGGAGCTTGTTTTCTATTATTTTCTTCTCAACACATTCAGTGCTGTATATATCGCGTACACCTTCAGGTGTATGAAGCAGATCTTTTTTCATAATCATCCTCGATTCGTGTAAAATTTATACCAGTGTCACTTTACTAAAGTAACGTGATAATATGTTAAAGAGATTATACATAATGACTTTTAGGCTGTCAAGCCTGATTGTATACAATATTATAGTTCTCCATGAATGTCTTCCTTGTAGATTATATATCTGTTACCGCCCTTTGATATAGCAATATCTGTGGCTTTTATCAGTTTATCAGTTATAACCTTAAAATCTGTTCCGTTATCAGGATATCGTCCAATTCCTATAGAGAATAACGGCATAAATGAGACATCAAATGCTTTACATTCCCATATAATACGCGACCTCATATATTCGATAAATGCTCTTAACTCTGATTCATTATAAAGATTTTTAACTATAACAACGTATTCTGTTTCATTATCAGGATTACCTGCCACACCCCGGTATTCTACAACCTTTAATAATGTTTCTTTGATTATGTCAAGAATTGTATTATAAGCCTTTTTGCCATGGGTATCCTTGTATTCAGTAATATTATCAATATGAACCTTGATAAATGCAAATCTATAATTTTTATTATAAGAAATATTGTTAAGCGTATATTTCTCAAGTCCCTCACGTCCAAGCATTTTATTACAGTCTTCATAATCATATGTAGTCTTTGAAAATACATTATTGGCATCTGGAAGCTTAAGTGTTCCAACTGAACGTATTGGTTTTCTTTGTGAGTATATTGTTGAGCCATTTATATATGAGCCGGTAGGCTTTAATCCATCACCATAATTAACATTTATACTAAAATGGTGCTCGTACACACTCTTAGCATTTTTTATATTATTAAAATATGCAGTATATTCTTTTATTGACTCAGCTGGTATAAGTCCTTTTTTTAGAATTCTTTCATATACATCATCAATAGTTGAAGATATTACAGCTATGGCATCGTCATTAACATAATTATATATGGTAAATAAATCTTTATCATATTCATAGGTGTAGACTAATTTATCATTTATTGATAGCACTCTCCTATATATTCCTATATCTTCATTAAGATGATTAGTATGATTTTTAAGACCAATGACATCAGATATATTAAGTTCAAGGTATTCTTTCTTGTGGTTATTGGACATATAAAGTCTTTTTATATCCATAAGAACCCATCTGTATGAGTTATCAACTCTTTTCATACGCAGAACCATACTTTTACTTTGCCCAATACGCAGGTTATTAGACACATTAATAAAATCATCAATATCTACCTGATGAATCGCATCAGAGATTGCTGCCTTTCGCACAGCACCAAGAAATTTGTACATTTTCTCGTTAGCTGTGATAATCGAAAAATCCGTGTCAATAAGTGCATATCCATTGACTAATTCATAATTGTCAAGATAATTATGTTTCATAATTACTGCTCCCGTCTGTCTAAGTCTTTTTGAATCGTTTCCAGATAGTGAATCATAATGCCTTTGCCAGAATTGATTCTAAAGCTTTTATCAATCTCATCATAAGTAAAACTTTTTCTTTCACCAGCTTTAGCTCTTTCCCAAAATTTTATTATATCAGAAAATGGCAAATAATAGAACTCATCTCTTGCTGAAAAAAATAATATTATAAAAGCAATTCCGTCCTGCCTTTCAAATTCTTTCATAAATTCAACCTGATGTTCGTGTATATTATGTATTGGAAATGTATCTGCAGCACATTCCTTAGCATCAAAACATACAGGTATTCCCTGTATAACACCTATATAATCAACAGTACTCTTCTGTTCAAAGTACGCAAGTGTAATCTGTCTTGTCTCCTGATTAATCTTAATAGGCGTTATAGGTGTTGGTATCTTCTGTATAAGTCCTAAATGGTTCAGAAGATATTTCTCATTGGTCATATTAATATATTCTTCTAATGAAGAGCCTCTAAGACCTCTTGAATTCCAGGCTGCCATATATTTTCTCCTTTTAATATATTTAAAAATATATCTGGAATATCCGTATGTATATGGATATCCATATCAGGTATATTAAGCTCATAAGAATGTAATAACTGGCTTTTACAATTGTATTTGTCAGTGAACCTTCTGTTAAAAGAAGCTTTTCCGTACTTATAATCACCTGCCAGCGGATGATTGATACTTGCAAGGTGGGCACGTATCTGGTGGCTTCGTCCGGTTATAAGATGAACCTTTAGAAGCGTGGCATTATCAGAATATGCAACAGGGATATATTCCGTTTCGATTGGAAGATATTCACTTGTATCCCTGCCCTTTGGCAGCGTCTGGCATATTGTAACTTTGTTAAGCTTTTTATCCTTGTAAAGATAGCCTTTAATCAGTTGTCTTTTATCAACCTTTCCAGCCACGATACATATATAATATTTGGTAAGTGTTCTTTCCTTAAAATGTGATGAAAGCTCCTGCAAGCCTTTCATCGTCTTACCTGCCGCAATTATGCCGCTTGTATTTCTGTCAAGGCGGTTGCATATTGACGGCGTGAACATAGCAAGGTCTTCATATGTAAGAGAATTATTATGAAGCAGGTATGCTGTAATATATTCTACTAAAGAGCAGTCATTTTTATCAGCCTTTTGTGACAGCATACCGACAGGCTTATTAATAAACAGGACATTCTCATCTTCATACACAATATCAAGCGGTTTGTATATTTTTTCATAATCAATAGAAAGACCTTTTTTAGAAGCTGTGTAGGAATATTTATCAGCCGTGCTGTCTGTATGTTTGCCATCTGTTCTTACAGCAGGTTCATTAGCAGTGTTATCAGCAGCTTTGTCTGTCATATTATTGGTCTGTCTGCTGCCAGCATTAGATATGCAGCTTTTGCCTTCACTGAACTTATTAAGTGTTTCATCAGAAAAAAATATTTTGACAGAGTCGCCTGATTGTAATTTCTCACTTCCGTCAGCCTTCTTGTCATTAAGTGTAATATTCTTTTTTCTAAGCATTTTATATATAAAGCTTTTACTTGCGGCAGACAGATACTTTGAAAGATACTTATCAAGCCTCTGGTTGTCGCCTAATTTATCTATTATTAATTCTTTCATTCAACACTCCACATATTATAAGCACATATTAAGGCAGCTTTCAGTTACATACTTCATACGGTTGTTCTTATTCGTATCGCTGTTGTCGTAATTAACTGCCATATTAGCTGCTCTTTTAATAAATGTATCATTTTCTGTATAAAGAGTGACAGTCACATTTAACTTGTCATTCTTTAAGAATTCTTTAAGGCTTGTCTCAAATAATGACTTATCCGGAGTTTTATCATGGCTTAATGCAATTATTGTGTTGTCAGATATGACCATAGCACATACGCCAATGGGCTTTTTGTTATTGCTGACAATTACATCATATAAAGCTGATAACTCTCCCTTTGCAGCTTCTACGCTTGTATATAGTTCCTTATCACATACCTTATGTGGCAGTAATATAAAATAAGAAACTGCTATTTTAGCACCGGGAAGCACAAGAACAGTTGCCACAAGTGTCATATAATTATTTCTTGATTTAAAGATTATTAAACCTGTTACAAATACTGCGGCAATTATTAAAAATGCAATAATAGTAAGAAGCAGGTTAAAACTTCTTTTGTATTTAAGATAACCAAACTCACCTTTTTCTTTTTTACTCATAACTTATGTCCTTTTTTAGTAGATTTTGATTTATTATTGGAACTTCTTTTACCCACACCAGCACTATTATGTTTTCCCTTATTGTTATAAGCTGTGGTATTTTTAACAGTCTTATGTTTGCGTGATGAAAAGTTCTTTCCTCCTGTGTTATGGGATATTTTTCTTGGTGGAATAAGGCATTTTGGTCCAAATCCTATAAGGTCTGTACGTCCATTTTTAATAAGGGCTTCCTTAACAAGATCGTAATTATCTGGATTACGGTATTGTATAAGGGCTCTCTGCATTTCCTTTTCGTGATGGCTTACAGGAGTATATACCTTCTCCATAGTAGCAGGATCTAAGCCTGTATAATACATACAGGTAGACAGCGTTGATGGTGTTGGATAGAAATCCTGCACCTGTTCGGGCATATAACCAAGATCCCTTATATATTCTGCAAGCTCAATTGCCTCCTTCATAGTCGAACCGGGGTGGCTTGACATAAGATATGGGACAACGAACTGCTGCTTGCCTGTCTTATTATTAATGCGCTTATAACGTTGTAAGAACTTTTCATATACATCATTGGAAGGCTTGCCCATTTTCGTAAGGACATTATCTGATATATGCTCAGGTGCAACCCTTAACTGTCCGCTTATGTGATGTTCACATAACTCTTTAATAAATGTATCATCCGCATCACACATACAGTAGTCAAAACGTATTCCTGAACGGATAAACACCTTCTTAACGCCAGGCACTTTACGTAGCTTTCTTAAAAGCTTAATATAATCAGAATGGTCAACTGTAAGATTCTTGCAGGGAGCCGGAAAAAGGCACTGTCTGTTCATACATACGCCCTTAGTAAGCTGCTTTTCGCAGGAAGTATGCCTGAAATTAGCTGTAGGTCCTCCGACATCGTGTATATACCCCTTGAAATCTCTATCTTTAGTCATAGTAACAGCTTCATCAACAATGGATTCGTGGCTTCTTACCTGAATTATCCTTCCCTGATGAAATGTTAAGGCACAGAATGAACAGCCTCCAAAACACCCTCTGTTGCTTGTTATTGAGAATTTAATCTCTGATAAAGCCGGTATTCCGCCATCTGCTTTATACATTGGGTGATAATCTCTCATATACGGAAGTGCATATACATCGTCCATCTCCATAGTAGTAAGCGGTTTTGCTGGTGGATTCTGTACGACATATAGTTTTTCTTTGGCTTTTTCTACAAGTATCTTTGCAGTAAATGGATCAGTATTTTTATACTGTGTATAAAAACTTTCAGCATATATTCTTTTATCTTTTACAATCTCATCATAGGATGGAAGATTTATATAGTCAGATAAATTATCCAATGTCTTAGTCTTGTATACAGTTCCATTGATATAAGTTATATCTTTTACATCAATTCCTGCATTAAGTGCATCAGCTATCTCAACAATAGAATGTTCGCCCATTCCGTAAGAGATTATATCTGCACCCGAGTCTATAAGAACGGAATGTTTTACTTTGTCAGACCAGTAATCATAGTGCGACATTCTTCTTAATGAAGCTTCAATTCCACCTAATATAATAGGAGTTGATTTGTATACATGCTTAATTAAGTTACAGTATACAATTGTCGCATAATCAGGTCTTAATCCCATAACTCCGCCAGGTGAAAAGGCATCTGAATGACGTCTTTTCTTATTGACGGTATAATGGTTTACCATAGAGTCCATATTACCTGCCGACACTAAAAATCCCAGACGTGGTTCACCAAGTATTGTTATGGAATCTTTATTCTTCCAGTCTGGCTGTGCTATTATTCCAACTTTATATCCAAAGGATTCCAATACCCTTGATATAATAGCAGGTCCAAACGATGGGTGGTCTACATAAGCATCACCTGAAACATAGACGAAATCACATTGCTCCCACCCTCTTTTTTCCATATCTTCCCTGCAAACGGGGAGAAAATCGTGTATCATATATATCCTCATTTCTGTGCACACTTTAATGCAGTATAACTGCAATGTATCTAACAGGTATCTGGTTGATTTGTGTCAAGTGCACACAGACACAAATGTTAATTCCAGCTTTTTAATAAATCAATTTCACTACCGGTTAATGGCCTGAACTTTCCAGGTTCAAGTGTTTCATCAAGCTGTAACTTTCCCATTGATAATCTTTTAAGATAAAGCACCTCTGAACCGGCTGCCTTAAACATTCTTTTTATCTGATGAAACTTTCCCTCTTGAATTGTTATATTTAAAAATGTTGTATCATCCTGATTGTTATATTGAAGTATCTCAAGCTTTGCTGGCATTGCTGTAAAATCTTTATCAACAACAAGCCCATTTTTAAATTCATCAATATATTTATTGTCTATACTGCCTTTTGCTACAACATAATAAGTCTTATCAATATGGTGCTTTGGTGATAACAGCCTGTGTGCCATATCACCATCATTAGTTATGATAAGAAGTCCTTCTGTATCCTTATCCAGTCTTCCAACCGGAAATAAATCCTTACGTTTGTTATCAGTTATAAGTTCAACGACAGTCTTAAAATCCTTATCAGATACAGCAGACACAACGCCTGCTGGCTTATTAAGCATATAATATTCGTATTCTGAATAGCCTAACACGTTATTATCAACAGCTACAACATCCTTGTCTATATCGACTTTAATCTCTGGACGAGTGATAACTTCGCCATTGATTGTAACCCTTTTCTTTCTGATTATGTCTTTTACGGCACTTCTTGTTCCAGCCTGCATATCACAAAGATATTTGTCTAATCTAATAACCATTAAAGTCCTTTCCTTCTACATCCATCTCCAGCCGGCAAGATATTTATTCTTAAGCTGCGAGCCATTAGATTTACCCCAGCCTAAAGGATATCCGTCAACGCAAAGCAATGCCCAGCCCTTGCTGTCAGCAAAATCATCAACGTCAATTGTCTCGCCCTTTAAATATCTTACAACACGTTCATCGTCTACGCTAAGGTTAATGCAGTTATTATACTGTCTCATTGTAAGTGCCATAGCAAGTGCCTGACTTGGCTCAAAGCGGTTCTTTTTAAGTTCACCAAGCAAAAGACCATTTCTTATTATTCTAAGACCCTTTTCATCAGCCATATACCTGGAAATATAGTACACGCGGTTATCTCTTATATTAATATATTTAGTGTCGATATCCATTGATACATTTGCAAGGAAATCCTTTAACTCATCTGGAATTTTAGTATTAAATGATCCTCTTGTATAATGTGCATTATTAATGTCATCTGGATTATCCTTTTTAAGAAGTGCAACAAAATGTCCTTCGCCATGCATTTTATGTGGGAATATTCTCACACATTTGTCAAGATTATACTTATTATCATTATCAATATCAGTAAAGCCCTTAGTAAATCCTTCGTATGGTTTAATATCAACAAGTTTCATATCTGGACAGTTATCAAGAAGATATTTAATGCTCTCTTCATCTTCCAGAGAAGAAAATGTACAGGTTGAATAAAGCATCATTCCACCTGGGCGGAGCATTTTCGCACCATGTATTATAATGCTTTTCTGTATTGCAGAATATACTTCTGGTCCGCTCTGTTCCCACGCCTTGATAAGTTTGTTATCTTTTCTGAACATACCCTCACCAGAACAAGGTGCATCTATAAGAACCTTATCAAAGAATTCTGTGAATCTTCCTGATATCTTAGCTGGGTCTTCATTAAGCACACAAAGGTTATAAACACCAGATACTTCAACATTCTTAAGCAGTGCCTTGGTTCTTGAATTGCTTATGTCATTAGTTATAAGAAGTCCTGTGCCATTAAGCTTTGCCGCAAGCTCTGTTGATTTGCCTCCCGGTGCGGCACACATATCAAATACGACATCGCCCTCATCAATAGGAAGTACATTAGCTGGTGTCATTGCACTAGGCTCCTGAATATAGTAAAGTCCGGCGTAATAATATGGGTGCTTTGCCGGTTTATCTGTTTCTTCATAGTAAAAGCCATTCTCAATCCAAGGTATGGGTGTAAGCTTAAATGGACTTATCTTAAGAAAATCTTCTGTTGAAATCTTAAGGTTGTTAACACGAAGTCCATATAATCTTTTATCATTAAAGCTTTCAAGATAATCATCAAAATCATCTTTAAGCATATCTTTCATTGAATTAAGATATTTCTCTGGTAAATTCATAAAATCCTCTTTCTTTATACATTTTATATACTCTGTGCTTTATAATTCTCTGCAATCATATCTACCTGCCTGCTGAATCTTTGCAGTCTGGCAACATCATCAGTCTGGTATATCTCATAGAATTCATCCTGAATTCTGATGATTTCCTGCTTGTTAGCAACTTTATAAAGGCTTTGTATATTATTAAGTATGTCGGATACAATGTTAGCTTTGGTAGATACATAATTCTGTGCATCAATAATTTCATCGTGAATACTCATCATCTCGTTATCAAGCGTATATATGGCATCGGCGGCTGATGTAAGTCGTTCCCTTACGTGCTTTGGAATATTGCCGTTATATTTGTACTGGAGAGAGTGTTCAATTATAGCCCAGAAGTTCATTCCAAGTGTTCGTATCTGGATTTCTACTGGAATTATCTTAGTCCCCTTTACAGTTTCAACTTTATACTGGACTATAATATGATAGCTTCGATATCCGCTTTCCTTGATATTCTTGACATAATCTTTCTCAGTTATGACTTCCATATCGCTTCTTGCCCTTATAAGGTCAGCTACATTATATATGTCATCAGTAAACTGGCATATAAGCCTTATACCAGCGATGTCAAGAATATGTCCTTCAATTTCATTAAGGTCTATATTATGCTTCTGGGCTTTTAATAAGATACTGGATATAGATTTAACCCTTCCTAAAACCTGTTCAATTGGAGAATATATGCCTGCCTGTCGGTATTCTTTAACCATATGATTAAACTTAACCTGAAGCTCCTCTACCGCAAGCTCGTATGGGTTAAGGATTTCTTTCCACATCTGTATTTCCATATAAGTCCTCGTTTCTATTATATATTTTCATAAATTCTTTAAATCTTTTCACTATTAGCCGACGATAATTATAGCACATAACGATACTAATAACCATAAATTAAAGTCTTATTTTGATTAGATTTTAGTATCCAATATGGGTTGATTGACACTTCATTGCCTGAATTATCAGTTATGTACATCCCAAAATGTAAATGTGTCTGAAATTTGCCAGATGTACCCTCTACTTTGCTGTATCCTGTACTTCCCATATAGCCAAGCAGCTCTCCCTTATGAATTATATCACCTGCTTTATAAGCTTTGGCATAGGAATCAAGGTGGGCATAATAGTAATATATTTTATTAGCAGACGTTATGCCTATCCGGTAACCGCCAAGCTCTAACCAGCCGACGTTAGTTACTGTTCCGTCACATACAGACACAACAGGATATAATCCATCTTTATTAATATCAGCACATATATCAGTCCCCTCGTGTGTTCTGTTACCTTTGTAGGTTCTTTCATAATTCCACGAATTAACATAGTTAACCCACTGCTCTGTCTTTGAAGAGTGTGGCACAGGAAAATATTCCATATCATATAGTATGCCTGTTGCGGTTTGTTTTAAAAGCTTGAATTCAGCAGCATTTTCCTTACAGAAGATTGTTTTGACCTTGTCAAAATCAGACACGGTAAGCCGCTTAACAGCATTGTCCGTTATATGACATTCATTCATACAACACAGCACAATAAATAACTCAGCAGGGTTTACATTCATCTGTTCTGCCTTATTAATAATATCCTGCAAATCACATTCCACCTGCATTGCACGGAAGTTATCATCTGATACGGTTAATGTCGTATATGCCGCAATGCGCGTATAGTGTCTTATAATATTAAGATGAATACTGCATATTAAGGCACATACTATTGTGATAATAAGCAGATTCGTTTTATTATTTATAATGTCCGTTTTATTCATATTTTCCATTTTCACTTTATTATTCACTAAATAATATGTCTAACAGGCTGTTGTAATGAATAGAATAAATTATATTAAACGGACAAATAAGACTTTCTTATCAGGAAATAAATATATGGGTAAAATCAAGAATTCTGCTTATTCTCCACAATTAAATAATAATCACAATAACACATATACACTTTCATTAATCAATAGATGTGATAATAGTTATTCGTCTAAAATAAACCATAAGAAATACAGCCATAATGTGATATTTCTTATAATGCTTATAATATTTCTTGTAACTGTCTGTTCACCACACATTATTATTAATGCAACGCTTAAAGGTATCAAATTATGGGCTTTGAGTGTTATGCCGGGATTGCTGGTGGCTATGATTATCACCGGCTGTATTAATTATTATATGCCAGTGAACAGCCGTCTGGGACTTGTATTTATTATATTTATAAGTGTGCTCTGTGGATTTCCAATAGGTGCTATTAACTGCATTAATTATAAGAAACAATCAGACAGCAGAATAATTGATAATATAACAGGATACTGTAATATATCAAGCCCCGGATTCGTTATCGGATACATATATTATGGCACCATAAATAACTCCATAACAATAATAAAATTCCTTATTGCTGTATATCTTCCTGTAATAATTCTGTGTGCTGTACAGCTTATTAAATATCCAGTGAATAACAATAATAATAAAAATAGTAATAAAGAACCAATTAATAATTGCACAGCAAAAATATTTTATAATAGGACATCTAATACCAGATACAAAGTTAACTTAAATTCATATAATATCCAACATACGGATAATATGTGTAATAACGGCAGACAACACACTATAAATTCACATAAGAATTTCTTCAATGTATTAGACAATGCCATAATAAAATCAATTGATAATGTATTAAAAATGTGTGGATATATTGTTATATTTTCCTGCATATGCTCTATGACAGATGTACTTTTTGGAAGATTTAATTATATCAATATGATTATATGTTCTCTGTTAGAGATAACTAACGGCATATATCTTATCGCTTCAAGTGATATCAGTGCTTCAGTTAAGGCTGCATTTATATTGACAGCCAATGCATTTGGCGGAATATCTACATTAATGCAGACAATAGGAATTACTGGAACATCTAATAACAATAACGGGATAAACATAAAAAAATACATATACCAGAAAATAATGTTAAGCCTCGCAACAGCCGGCATATCATTATTACTGATATATGTATTCTGATTAGCATTATATAAATTCATTAATATAATCTATACAGCAAATTATATTTCTTACATAAGCCTTATATTGTTACTATATATATTATATTTTGTATTGGTATTATATTTTTGTATTTATATTATAATTATTCAAGGATATCCTCATCCTCAAATTCTTCTTCATAACCATAGTCATCTGTGCTGTCTTCAGGCTGGTCAGGTGCGTTATCTACAGCTTCCTCTTCTTCCTGTACAACAGGTGCTTTTAATTCATTACGATTATTATTGACAATCGAAAGAACATTTTCAAGACCAGACAATAAAGAGTCGTACTTCTCACGGTTGTCACGGATAGACTTTTCGATTATATACTGAAGCTTCTCAAGCATATCATCTGTATAGTCCATAGCACCCTGACGTATGCTGTTGGCATCTTCTGTTGCACTGTCAAGAATAGCCTGTGCCTGTGCACTTGCCTGCTCTATAAGGGTATTAGCCTGTGCATATGCACGCTGCATAATCTCGTGTTCATTAATAAGTTCCTCTGTCTGTATCTGTGCAGCATTAATAATAGATTCTGCCTGCTCTTTTGCATCGGCAATTATGGCATCTTTGTTGTTAAGAATTTTCTGGTATTTCTTAACTTCTTCAGGTGTCTTTAATCTTAATTCAGCCAGCATATCTTCAAGCTGCTCTTTATTTACAATAATCTTAGTATTAGATAATGGCTGAAATTTACAATTATCTATGTAGCTTTCTATATCGCTTATAAGCTGTTCGATTCTACTCATTTTATATCTCCCTTTTCATTTGCCTTAATATTATAACTACTGCTGTATCGTTCTCTCACTATATCTACAATAGACTCTGGTACGAATTTACTTATATCGCCGCCATACATAGCCATTTCTTTAACGATACTTGAACTTAAATAAGCATATTTAAGACTTGTATTAAGGAATATTGTATCAATATCGGGAGCGGCTACTCTGTTAGTCTGAGACATAGCAAGTTCATATTCAAAATCAGTTACGGCTCTAAGTCCCCTTATTATAGCCTGTACATTATGCTCTCTTGCAAAATCTACAAGGAGTCCACTGAAACTTAAAATCTCGACATTAGGAATGTCTTTCGTAACTTCTTTTAACATATTAACACGTTCATCAACTGAAAACAATGGTGTTTTGGTACTGTTGTTTAACACACCCACGATAAGGTGGTCAACAAGTGCTGCTGAACGCTTTATTATATCAAGATGTCCTAATGTAACAGGGTCAAAGCTTCCAGGATATATAGCCTTTTTCATTTAGTCTGCACTTCCCTTCAGTCTTAAGAATAAATGTTTATTAGTCTTATATTTTTTTACCCGGTAAATATCAAAACCACATTCGTCAGCATAGTCAAGGTCAGCATCAAGCTTTTCCTCAACAATTATAATTGTATATTCATCTATAATATCTGAATTTCTAAGGGCTGCTAATACATCACGCTCATAATCATTAGAGTATGGTGGATCCATATAGACGATTGAGAATACATCTTTGCCCTTAAGCCTGTTGATTGCAGATAATACATCCATTTCCATAACATCTGCTTTATCAGCAAGCTTGGTAAACGTAAGATTATCCTTAATACATTCAACTGCCTTTTTTGAATTCTCAACAAGCACAGCCTTAGCCGCTCCACGACTTAAGGCTTCAATTCCAATTGCACCGCTTCCAGAATATAAATCAAGAAATTTACATCCTGGAATATCTGACTGGAGCATATTAAATAATGTCTCTTTAATTCTATCCTGAGTTGGTCTGGTATCTGTTCCTTCAATAGTTTTTAAAGGAAGACTTCTGGCCGAACCTGCAATAACTCGCATATGATTAACCTCTCGTATATTAATAATTTAGTGCCATTCAACATTGCCGGCTTCGATTTTCTTATCTCTTAACATAAGGTCTTTAACGCCATCTGCTGGAGATTTGCCATCAAATAACACCTGATTTACCTGTTCAACTATTGGCATTTCTACGTTGTACTTTTCAGCAAGCTTCTTAGCTGCCTTAGCTGCATATACACCCTCTACAACCATCTGTACTTCATCCATAGCTTCTTTAGTTGTATAGCCTTTGCCGATAAGAATTCCGGCACGTCTGTTACGGCTGTGCATACTCGCACAGGTAACAATAAGGTCGCCTATTCCAGACAAGCCTGAAAATGTAGCAAAATCCGCACCCATAGCAAGACCAAGTCGTGTTATCTCAGCAATCCCCCTTGTTATAAGTGCAGCCTTAGTATTATCTCCATATCCTAAGCCGTCAGCAATACCAGCAGCAAGCGCGATTACATTTTTCAATGCACCACCTATACATATTCCAAGAACATCAGGACTTATGTATACACGGAATACATTACTCATAAACATATTCTGCAAATATTCTGCATCTTTCTTGTTAGCTGTACCAATTACGCAGGTTGTAGGAATTCCCCTTCCAACCTCCTCAGCGTGGCTTGGACCTGATAACACAGCAACTACAGCCTGTGGAATTTCTTCCTTTGTTACCTCACATAATGTCTTTAAAGACTCCTCCTCAATACCCTTGCCGACATTAACGATATACTGTCCTTCTTTAACATATGGTGCGACGATTTTAGCTGTTGACCTTGTATAAGGAGAAGCAACCGCAAGTATAAGCACATCACTTTCAGTTACAACTTTTTCTGTGTCAGCACAGAATTTTACGCTTTCTGGGAATATTACACCTGGAAGACATTTTTTATTCTCTCGTGTGGCGTTAAGCTCATTAATCTCGTCTGGAAATACTGACCAGACTGTTACATCATGTCCATTATTATGAAGAAGCATAGCAAGACCAAGTCCCCAGCTTCCAGCTCCTAATACACCTATCTTTACCATTAATAATCCTCCATTACTGCATTACTTTTTTTCTCCAATTTTACGTTCTGTTCCATTAATAAGTCTTTTAATATTACCACTGTGACGTGCAACACCAAGAATAACGAATAATAACACAACTATAGAAGCCTCTATGAATTCATTATTGTTAAGTGGAAGCCATCCAACAAGCCCCCATATTACAAATTCTATAAAGAAACCAATTATGCCGGTAATAGAACCTAATGATACATATCTTGAGAACTTGGTTACTAATCCAAATGTTACCATTCCAAATATTGTAAACATAAAGCAATATTTAGGAAAAAGTATAAGACTTATTACTAATCCTGATGTAGCAGCAATACCTTTTCCACCTTTAAATCCAAGGTAGAACGGAAAGTTATGTCCAAGGACAACTCCAAATCCGCCATAAAGGATAAGAAGCATTTCTGATATATCTGAATTACTGCCATATATAAAATGTATGATTATGGCAGTAATGCAGGATTTAAAAGCATCCATAAAATATGTTATAAATCCGGCTTTCTTTCCAAGTGTACGCATAGTATTAGTTGTTCCAGCATTGCCACTGCCATAATCTCTTATATCAATATGATTAAACTTGCCAATCCAGAAACCTGTCTGGATAATTGCACCAATAAAATATCCTAGAATAAGACATATCAATCTGTTAAGCATTATTCTTTCTCCTTACGTTCCCTGTTAATAAACCTTATTGAAGTACCTCTGAAACCAAACGCTTCTCTTATACGGTTCTCAATATACCTTGTATAAGAGAAATGTGTTAATTCCTTATCATTAACGAACATTACGAATGTCGGTGGTTTAACAGAAACCTGTGTCATATAGTATATTCTTAATCTCTTACCCTTATCTGAAGGCGGCTGTTTCATAGCAACAGCTTCTGTAAGAATTTCATTAAGAACACCAGTTGGGATTCTCATAGTCTGGCTGTCGATTATAGTATCAATCAGCTCATATATCTTTCCAAGACGCTGTCCTGTCTGTGCTGATATAAATATAATCTCTGCATATGACATAAATGAAAGAGTATCTTTTATCTTGCTTGTGAATTCATATATTGTCTTGTCGTTCTTCTCTATGGCATCCCACTTATTGACAGCAATAATTATACCTTTGCCACGCTCGTGGGCTATTCCCGCAATCTTAGCATCCTGTTCAGTAACACCTTCTGTTGCATCAATTACAAGAATGGCTATATCACATCTTTCAACAGCTGCAACAGTTCTTATAATACTGTATCTTTCAAGATCTTCTTTTATCTTGCTCTTACGTCTAAGACCAGCAGTATCAATGAATACATATTCTTTCTTGTTATATGTTATAGTTGTATCTATCGCATCTCTTGTTGTTCCCGCAATATTAGATACAATTACCCTGTTCTTTCCAAGGAGCTTATTAATAATTGATGACTTACCAACATTGGGTTTACCAATAATGGCAACCTTTGGACGCTCATCTTCTTCCTCAGTTTCAGACTCTTGCGGAAAATGCTTGATAACCTCATCAAGCATATCACCAAGACCGAGCTTTGATGCTGCTGATATTGGATGCGGGTCACCAATTCCAAGGTTATAGAATTCGTATACATCAGGCATAAGCTTATCAAAGTTATCAACCTTATTAACTGCCAGAATAACAGGCTTTCTTGAACGGCGTAACATATCTGCTACTTTAGCATCTGAATCAACAAGTCCCTGCTTAACATCAGTAAGGAATATAATTACATCTGCCGTTTCAATAGCTATCTCAGCCTGCTCTCTCATCTGTGCAAGAATTACATCACTTGTATCTGGTTCAATACCACCTGTATCAATTAAAGTAAATGATTTATCAAGCCATGTAACTTCAGCGTATATTCTATCTCTGGTTACACCAGGGGTATCTTTTACAATAGAAATCTGCTGTCCAGCAAGATCGTTGAATAATGTTGACTTACCAACATTTGGACGTCCTACTACAGCGACTATTGGTTTACTCATATATCTGCCTCCGATTTAATTTCTTATTTTATGAAAAATTAACATACATAATCTAAAATATAATAACAGTTTAATTGCTTTTTGTAAAGCACTATGCTATTATACGGAATATTGAAAATGCTTAATTTATGGGAGGTTTTTCGTGTTTAATAAAGGTTTAATAAAAAAGCTGGCAGCAGTTGTTATTTCGGCAGTCACTCTGTTTTCAGTATCAGGATTATCTTCGGCATATGTTAGTGCCGCAGATACCAATCATTTTAAATTTGCTGATATAGATTTAGTCGTAGATGTTCCAAAAGAACTTATATGTTTTACAAGAACAACAACTAACAATAATTCATACCTCGAAAAGCTTGGGGTTGATGAGGCTGCTGTATTAACTAATAATATGATAGCCAATAAGATCTATCTTGAAGCTGTTCCAGAAGATGTTAATTATGAAGTTGTTATATATGGCAATACAGCTTCCAACAGTCTTAGCAGCTTTAATGAATTAGACGAAGATTCACTTGATTCATTATATAAAGAATATGTTGCCTCCCAGTCATCTATCAACAATGATAATATTAAAGAGGAACTGCTTAATTCCAGCATTGTCACAATCAATGATATTCCATATTTTGTGACAGATGTTTATTCATTATCTAATGATGTTACTGTATACACCAGAAAATATTATACGGTTGTCAGAGGGTATATATACACTTATGCAATACAGTCCAAGACTGATAAAGTAAGCGATGATATGAATAATAACCTTGTAAGCATAATTAACTCAGCCAAATACCAGAAAGTAAAGAATTCACCTTTGCAGAATGCCGTATTTACAGAAACTCTCTCTAATATTATTACGGTTGGTGTTCCGATACTTATACTTCTTGTAATATTACTGGTAATTACCAAGGTGGGTCCTAAGGGACGGGCTAAGAGAGTTAATGAGGAAGCACGATTAAGGGAAGAATATAAGAGAACACATAATAAATAAGCCTGAATTATAAAAATGAGCTGATACGCTGAATGATTAGTTAATATTAAATGATTAGCATTTAATAAATCATCTGCTTGGCAGCTCATTTTTTATAATCAATATTTATAATTTGTAATCGTTTATATTATATAATTCCTTATGAATGGAAAGTTTTTTAATTAACCATTTTTATATCAGATTAATCGCATATATATAAAATTACACATAATACCACGTCTTCCACCACTCGCCCTGTGTGAAAAAAGCAGCTCTTTATTACAGCTTGTACATACATCAGCTACATATATATTGTGTGGGAGAAGTCCTGCATTAATAAGGTTGATATAATTAGCAGCTATCAAATCCAGATGGTATTTGCCTGTATATTTATTGTCATCATCTGGTGTTAATATCAGCTCTGTCTCTTCGGCAGAATATACCTTCATAAATTCTATGGCAACATCTTCACTTACCTGATAGCAGTTCTTACATATTCCAGGACCAACAAATGCAATAATATCAGCTTCATTACAGCCAAAGCTTTCCTTCATACATTCAATGCCATTCTGTGATATATTGCCAACTGTTCCTTTCCAGCCAGAATGAAGTGCTGCTATAACACCTTTTTTAGCATCAACAAGAGTAACAGGAATACAATCTGCAAATGATGATACAAGACAAAGATTATTAGTATTAGTTATAATTCCATCTATATTATCGTAATTACGTTCTTTTATAATACCCATTCCTTTATTGGAATTATCGACAATTTTGATGTTTGTAGTATGTGTCTGCTTGGTATACACCATATTTTCAACAGGTATATCAATAGTATCAGCCATTAATTTAAAGTTGGCAAGTACATTTTCATAGCTGTCAGCACTATACTGTCCTACTGGATTGAAAGTCAGATTCATACTTTCATACATACCTCTGCTAACACCGCCAAGACGTGTAGAGAATGCCTGCCTTATATAAGGATTGTTCACAAAAGGCTTAAATGTAAGGTATGGCACATTATCAGCAGAAACATTCGTTATAATTGTATCCGTAAAATTATCTTCATTACCATATTTTTCTATAAGTTTATGATACAACTCTTTTGTATTTAATCTTTTTAAATTGAATATGCTGTAAGGCATAGACACCTCCATTAATTCATTAATCATAAAATTCAAGAGTATTCAAACGCATTTTTTATATGTTTTATTGTTCCGTCTTTATATATTGCTATTACATCGAAGCGGCACGGATAATTGACATACCCGTATTTTACACAGAAATTCATAGCTGTATGACATATCTTTTGCTGTTTGTGAAGATTAACAGCCTCCAGCGGGTCGCCGAATTTTGAAGAACTTCTGTATTTACATTCTGTAAACACAAGCGTTGAATTACATTTTGATATTATATCAATCTCACCATATCTGGTTCTATAGTTTCTTGTAATAATTGTATGTCCGTTTTGTTCAAGAAATGCAGCAGCTAATGTTTCATATTCAGAGCCTGTAGCCCTGCTGTTTTTAGGTTTGTTTATATTATGCAATGCACTTATATCATCAAGTATGCTGCTACTCTTAAACTTACTATTGTTCTTAGACTTATCAGCCATTAATTTTGCCTCGTAATTTATCTGTCTTATCCACGAATACAAGTATTTCAGCAACTACTGTATATAATTCAGGTGGTATCATATCTCCTACTTCAAGATTAGACAATGTGTTGGCAAGCTTGCTGTCCTCATATGTTGGAACATCAGTTTCCTTAGCTTTTTCAATAATCTTATCAGCAAGATACCCTTTTCCTGTGGCTAGGATTTTAGGTGCCTGCTCACCTTTTTCATATTGAAGTGCAACCGCAATCTTTGGTTTGTTGTTATCCTTATCCATCCTAATCCTCATTTCTGCACAAAAATAAATTTTCACGCCCCTCTTTCATAGACTTTTATGACTTTATAGATATTTATGACTATATATATGATTATATATATTTATACTTTTATATATCTAAGCCTTTATATCAAATACATACTGTCCGCCATTGTCCGAATGTACATCTTTTTCTATAAAGTCTGTATTAAAATCAAAGTCATTTTCTTTATTAGACAAGGTCATCTCAAAATGTGTTGAATAACCAAGCTGTTCAAGACGTTCATTTAATTCATTAATATGAGCATATACAAAATCAAGCAATTCCGCTGTTTCAAGAATAAAATTCGTAGATACATTAGTATGATTAAGCTTTACATATACATCAACAGATCCAAGATTAGGCATATCCAGATGAAGCATAGCGCTTACTTCATCCGGATTGTTAGCAAGTGATTTTTTGTTAGTAAATACATACAAATCCCCATTGCCTTCGCTATCAGAGAATTTAAGCGGCATCTGGAAAAATGTCATATTCTTATTAAGGTCATTCATAAAATCAATATTGCTTTTTATGTCAGACATATTTTTAGCCAGATCATTATCTGCTTTACTGCTCTTTAATACATTTTCGACATCTTCCATTACTTTCTTGGTACGCTTGTAATAATTGGTGAGCGTATCAGGAGTGTCTGCAACATCTTTAGGTGTTATACGCATAGTTTCATTGATAAACTGATGTAAAAGCTTGTCAAATGTCGCTTTATTGGTTGGAAGAAATGCAGGGTCAGTTATTTTATTATTATTAAGAATAGCGTTGAGCATATCTTTAGTAGTCGTTGAAGGGTCATTTAATTTCTCTGCAATATCACCGTTAGAGCTTTCTGTTAATTGTCTTGATAATTCGTTAATAAAATCCTTGGAAAAGCTTTCTGTTACCAGTTTTGATGTAACATTTGTGTTATCATCTGCATTTCCATACATACTATTAATGACAGTATTAAGCTGTTGTATATCATCACGGGAGAAATCGCTAAATGCACGCATTATATTATCAGACAGTGCATTCTCCATAGTACTAAGCTGTCCGTCAAGCTTGGCATTAAATGTTTCATATGCCTTATAAAGATTGATATTCTCCTCTGTTACAGGCATATCAAGACGTACAAGATTGGCAATTGTCTTAATGTCACTATCCGGAAACTGTGCCATATATTTATTGACAGTATTAAGCATATCTGTATTAACCGGCATATTAAGGGATAACAGTTCTTTGACCATAGCTGTATTCTCCTCAGTAGGATACAGACCTGCCGCTTCAAGTGCTTTATCAATGAACATATTCTGTTGTTCATCAGCAGGCAGTACTTTTAATGAAATCTGATTATCCTTTACCTGATTGACTATAAATGTAACAACTTCTCCCTGCTTAACTGCCCCCTGATTGGCTAAAGTTGCAGAAAGAAGCGAACCATCATTAAGGCTTATAACAGCATCAGAGTCATTTAATTCACTTATAAAGCCTGTCAGCACGCTTCCAGCAATAAGGTTTTTGATAAGCGAGCTGTTATTGGTAATATTTTGTGCCTGATTAATATTAGAGGCAGTATTCTGCTCAACCCTGTTGTTATTAACATCATATGACTGGCTCGTCTGTCCCAGAGTTGTTTTTAGTAATTGTTGTATATTAATATCCATAAGCCAGCCTCCATTTTATTTTAAGGACATATTTTTGTAATAAATGTTTTTCTATGTATAGGACAAGGTCCGATTTCTTTAAGAACATCTGTGTGAAGTTTTGTTCCATAACCCTTATGCTTGGCAAATCCATACTCAGGATATAACTCATCATAATGGTACATAAGCCTGTCCCTTGTAACCTTGGCAATTATACTGGCACTTGCAATTGAAAGACTTTTTGCATCACCCTTGATAATAGGTACTTGTTCAATGTCAACACCCGGTATTGTAACTGCATCGTTAAGTAATATATCGGGTTTAACCGTGAGGTTATTAATAGCTTCTCTCATAGCTTCATAAGTTGCATTTAATATATTTATCTCATCAATTCTTTCTGGTGATACAATTCCAACGCCTACACTTACGGCTTCATTAAGTATCACATCATATAACATTTCTCTTTTTTTCTCACTTAATTTCTTGGAATCATTCACATATAATATCCTGCAATCCTTTGGAAGAACGACCGCACCAGCAACAACAGGACCTGCAAGCGGACCTCTTCCAGCCTCATCTATACCACATATATAAGAAAATGCTTCATATTCCTTTTCATATACGCACATATTTTCAATACGTTCTTTTTCCTGTGCAAGCTTTAATGCTTTTTTAGCTTCACGTTCTTCTTTGGTTGTCTTAATCTTATCTGACATTGTTCTCTCCATTATCTTCTAAGTATCTTCTAAGCATCTTTTAAGGGGTTTCTAATGATATTCGTCCTAATCGTCCACTTCTGAAATCATCCAGAATAATATTAGATATTTTCTCGTAATCAATATTATTGCCCTTCTTGATACAGCCTCGCTTAACAGCCGCCTGTTCCATAATATATAACGCTACTGAATTATCTGGATTGATAGCATTTTCATCATAACTTGCGGCAGTCTTTTCTTTATCAAGACCGTAGCGTTCAATAACATTATCAGAATATTCACTATATATATATTTTATTGTATCGATAGCAAGCTCCTCGACATTAAGTATCTCATCATTCATAGAACCTATCATAGCAAGTCTTTTGCCGACTTCCTGATTGTCAAACTTAGGCCATAAAATACCCGGAGTATCTAAAAGCTCAACATTCTTATTAAGCTTTATCCATTGTTTTCCCTTAGTAACGCCCGGCTTATTGCCTGTCTTGGCACTAGCTTTTCCAGCATAGGAATTAATAAATGTTGACTTTCCGACATTAGGTATTCCAACAACCATTGCCCTTATTGGTCTGTTTAATATTCCTCTCTGCTTATTACGCTCTATCTTATCTGCACAGGCTGTCATTATAAGACCGTTGACCTGCTTAATGCCTGAATTATTTCTTGAATTAAGCTTAAGGCAGTATATATTATTTTCATTAAAATAATTAATCCACTGGTTAGTTATCTTATCATCTGCAAGGTCTGATTTATTAAGAAGAATAATTCTTGCTTTATTGACCGCGAGGCTGTCTATATCAGGGTTACGGCTGCTTATAGGTATTCTTGCATCTACAATCTCAATAACCAGATCTATAAGTTTAATATTTTCTTCCATCATTCTTTTGGCTTTGGTCATATGACCGGGATACCATTGATAGTTCATTTTATACCTCATTTCTACAATTAATACGAATAATTAGTGTTAATATCATATCAATATCGATACTTTGATTAGTATCCATACTTTAATCTTAATAAATGCTATTTAATAAATTTAATATCTTCAAATGGACTAAGCACCATCCACGTCTTTCCTATAATATGCTTTCTTTTAACCATTCCTATACTTGAAAAACGGCTATCCTCACTGTTGTTACGATTATCTCCAAGGCAGAAATATTCATCATCTCCAAGTTTTACAGGATTAATTGTCATACCTGCTGTTACAATATATGTATCAGTAATATCATTCTCAAGTAATTCTCCATTAATATAAATGTGTCCTTCTTTAATCTGGACAGTTTCTCCAGGAAGTCCAATAACTCTTTTAACATATAACTTGGAAGAGCCGATAGAATCTGGTTCAAATGCTATGCAGTCAAAACGCTTAGGACCTTTTATTGCATATGCAAATTTATTAACAAGCACAGTATCATCGTTATTAATCGAAGGTTCCATAGAACCTCCAAGTATAGTCGTTCTTGTGCAGCTGAATGAAACAAGCACATAAGCTGTTAATATAACCATTAAAATATCAAATATATATTTTAAAAGGTTAAGTAAAGTAGTATTTTCCTGATATCTTCTATGATATGAAATCATATTCTCCTCCAATCTATGATTTAGTATACAAATATACATTTCTATTCATTATACAAAATACATCTTTATGTGTCAAAAAAAGAATGTCACCTGTTACTATTAACATAACAAGTGACATTCTTTATAATGAGATAATAATAATTATCTAACTAATTCCTTAACCTTAGCAGCCTTACCTGTTCTCTGACGTAAGTAGAATAACTTAGCACGTCTAGCTTTACCGCGTCTTACAACTTCAACCTTCTCTACGATAGGTGAATGTAATGGCCAAGTCTTCTCAACACCGATACCATTAGAAATCTTTCTAACTGTGAATGTAGAACGAACTCCTGTACCCTGCTTCTTTAAAACAGTTCCTTCAAATACCTGAATTCTTTCACGGTTTCCTTCCTTAATCTTAGCTGATACTCTAACTGTATCACCTACATTAAATGCTGGTACTTCAGCCTTAAGCTGAGCATCTTCGATGTTCTTAATAATTGTATTCATGTGTGACCTCCTTATTATTCCGACGTTCTTAATGTGATATACACAACAGAGGACCATCTCTCTTTTTCACAACTTGATAAGGATAACATATATACTAATAATATGCAAGGCCAAAATTTAATTAATTTATAAAATTTTAGTTATCTGACTTGTCATTATCAAACGGACTACCATAAGGTGCGTTATTCACTGAACCTGTATAACTGTTACCTGGTTCTTCACTGGCAGAGCTTCCATATGATGAACTGTCATTATTGGCATTGTTAAATACATTATCAGCATAACTGCTATCTGATGAGTAATTATCTGTATTACCGCTGTATGAGCTATCAGAAGCTGCATTGTAATTGTTGAATGAATTATTATCAGAATTATAGTTGTTATTGCTGTAACCGCCATTAAATCCATTATAACCATTGCCGTTGAATGAATCATAATCTGAGATTTTATTGAGCTTATCCTGTGCAATAAGGTAGTTAACTATTCCCAGTCCCAAAAGCTGTAATACAATAAAAAGAATTTTGGAATTGCTTGAGCCATCTCCTATTCCTCTTGAATTAGCAGCGTAGTCAACTCTGTCACCAAGCTTGTAAGCCCAGTACCAGCTGTATATTCCACAGGTTACAATTGTTAACAAGAACGCTACCGGACCAGAAGCACTCTCATTATCATTGGCTGCCAGCTTAGAGTCGTCAGTAAGACATATAAACCAGTAAATGCCAAAAATTCCACAAGTAACAATCGAGAGAATGATGTACATTGCAATGTTTCGTTTCTGAATCATATAGTGATTCCTCCTCATATATAAATTATTGTGGGTTACTATATGTATATATTATGTCAATTCATATTAACCCACTTGTGCTTATTGTAGCATATATATCTCAAAAGTAAAATATGTATTATATTATTAATCAATATACTGTTAATTAATATCAAGCAGTCCTTTTAATATATGAACTGTAACTGTCCTGTTAGTCATATCATGGCTTAATATACACTGGTCTATTACTGGCAGATAATATATTTTGCCTGTATCAGAAGTAACCTCGTATACGTTGTTAGCTCCTGTTTCAATTACGTCTGTCAGATTGCCTAATTCTTTACCCTCATCTGTAATTACACGAAGTCCTATTAAATCACATATAAAATATTCGCCTGGTTCACATTTTACTGCATTATCACGTGTTACGAGCAGATCACATTTTGTATAGATTTCAATATCATTAATGTTGTCAAATTCTTTAAATTTCACAATTACATACTGTTTAAAGAACTTTACTGACTGCACTGTAACATTGACATTGCCACGCTTGCCCGCTATTATACATTCCTTTAATTTCTTAAATCTGTCAGGGTCATCTGTTGTAGGGAATACCTTAACTTCCCCTCTTATTCCGTGTGTCGATGTTATAACACCAACTCTTAATAAATCTTGCATATACACCTCTTAAATCGTAATTATTCATTTCATAGTTCTGCTGTTATGACAGGTAAAATATAATATCTGATACTTCTTCGCAAGCTTTTCAATCAGCCTGTGTGCATTATTAATAGAAAATGTATCCATATTTACAAATGGATCGTCCAATATTATAAACGGTTTTTTATCTTTATACATTGAATCAATAAATGCAAAACGCATACATATTCCAGCCAAATCCTTACAGCCTGAACTTAAGAACCTAATCTCCCTGTACTGCCCAGCTTCATTCTTTAAAAGATTATTATGTATATCAAAACTATACATATTGCTGTCTGTATTATCAGACACAATATCAAAATACTCTTTAAACTTAGCATTTACAGGTGCCTGATACTTCTTTGCATATGAAATCCTTGCTTTTTCAAGATAATCTTTAGCTTTTAACAGATTATTATAGTTGGCAAGGAGTGTTTCATAGTCTGCTTCAAGTCCATTTAACTGACTCTCATACGAACTCAGCTCATCAAGCTCATTTTCCTTGGAATTAAGCCTGCTGTTATATTCGTTAATAGTATTACTGCACAATTCCATACCAGACCTTATATTATTAAGCTGTGCATTAAGTTCAGTAATATCATAATCAGGCATATCATCTAGTTCACGAAGCATACTTAACTGCTGTTCATAATTAACATTATTCTGCCTGAAACGCTTAAATGCATTGTCAGCATCCATATAAGACTTTCTGTACTGTTCAATATAATTAATCCGTTGTCTTATACTGTTAAGCTTTGATATACATTCATTAATAGCATTATCAAAGCCCTGAATATCAGGTATTGCGGTATGTTCCATATAATCAGACATAAATGTATTAATACTTCCAATTATAGCTGTTACATTATACTCTTTCAACCTTTTATTATATTTAAGTTCTCTGTCCCTAAGCATTGAAAGTTCTTTCTTCTGCTGGCTTAACTGCATAAGTTCATAATATGTATCATCAATATTATGTTCTGGCACTATCGCTGATATCCATTCATCAATATCGTGCTGAAGCTTGTTATACTGTTTAGTAAGAGTATCCAGCTTTTCTTTTATAATATCATATTGTTCATTACGGATATTATAGGTACGCATATTATTCTTGTATCGGTCTTTGTTAACAAGACCATAAGCAATACCTCCCATTATACATACAATACCAAGTAAAAAAGTAATAACTGCCAGCGAAGGAATTATAATACCTGCAGCAATTAATATAATTCCAATAATAGCTGCCGCAATAGTAATAGCAGGCGAAGATTTCTTCGGCTTATCATATACAGCTTCATAATTAGCAGTAAGGTGTGCTCTTGTATCTTTAATATCCTGATATAGTGAAGACATTTTATTATATGCTTTCATATAATAATCAATCTCTTTGTCTGTAACATTAGAAAGTTTCTCTTCAAGGCTGTCAAGACGTTCTTTTTCTGACGAACTCAACTCAATGTGCTTTAACTGGATGGATATTTTATTAAGCTCATCTAAGTTGCTGAACTGTATACTTAACTTTTCAACAGACGGAAGTTTGCTATATTCTTCCTCATACTGCTTATAAGCTGTATAGCGTTCTGCAAGCTGCGAATTATATATATCATATTGTTCTTTAAAGGCTAAAAGATCTTTCCGTCTGGAAGCTTTATCAAGAATATCTGAAACAGACGTCTGCTCTTTATCAAGCCTGTTATATTCCTTCTTCTGTTCAGTGATTAATGAAATTGTCTGTTGTAGTGCCTGTTCAAGCTCATTCTTTCCCATAAGCTTTGCCTTAAGCCGTTCAATATCCTCTTTCATCTTGTAAAGCTGCCCGGTCTTTCTTTTGGGACTAAGCGAATTAATCTTATCATTCATATGTCCGATTACTTCATCATAATTATTAACATCTACATCATCTACGGCGTCACAGCCAAGAAGTGCCGCTATATCGCCTGTACTGCCGCTTTCACAATTATTCTGAAAAATGTAAGCTGTTTTTTCAAAAGAATCACTGTCAATTTCAAATATCTCTTTACCAATATCAGAAGTATAATCAAATGAATCTAATTTCGTTATAGTATCTACAAGCTTAAAGGTATCGTCCTTATCTTTAGCTTCAAAGGTACGGTATATTGTATACTGCTTATTATCAATCTCAAATGCAAGACTTCCACCATATAAGCCGCCCTGCCAAGGCTTAAACCGCCTTTTTTCATTAACATAATCATCTCTTTTACTGGTGTTATCAAAACCAAAAAACATAACCTTGATAAATGCTGCAAGCGTACTTTTACCCCAGCCATTTTCTTCTACAATCTGATTAATGCCATCTTCAAATACATAGTCAAAATTATTAAATTGTCCAAAATTATCAATATGTAAACTGATTAATTTCATATAAATTCCTCTCCTGATAACGCATCAATGCCTATCTTTATTATTGAAGCTTTCGTAATATCATCAAGTGTATCGTCACTTTCTACCAGTCTTACAAACTCCCCTTTTAATGACTTGTCATACTGGTATGAGCTGTAATCTACTTTTATTGAAGTATGGTCATATAATTTAAAATAATAATAGTCATTCTTAAAATTCTCAGTAATATATGTAAGGTTCTTCTCTGCGTTAATATCAATCTGTCCTGTAAGCACAACTTTGATAAGGCTTGCAGACGCATAATCTTTCTTATAAAGAACCTCTCTTACTTTTTCTGCCATCTCTACTGAATTCATACATTCAGATATATCAACATCTTCTTCATACAAATTCCTGTAGGAAACACTGATAAATTCATTACCTACAAGCTTGTTATCCTTAATATCAAGAAGTACAAAACCGTGTTCACCACATTCATCAAAGCCTCGTCCTTCAAGGCATCCTGGATAACAATATACTCCCCTTGAATCAAGCTGTTCCATCTTGTATGAATGGATATGTCCCAGTGCGAGATAATCAATTGCCTTATTCTTAAGTTCCTTTAATGAAATTACCTCAGTCTTATCCTTTGACGATGACATAGCTTCCTGTCCGTGCAAAGTAACAATATTATAATTATTACTGTCAAGTACAAGTGAGTTATATATAACATTGGAATTATCTGCTGTTAATTCCACACCATTAATAGTAATTACTGAATTATCCTCTGGTGCTTCAATCTTATATGAAGTCCAGCTGTCATTAAACATCTTAATATTATCCGGTATTGTATCACAATCTATAAAAAGACTTTCTGCATCGTGATTACCTCTTAGATAATAAAATGTTATATCTGGATTGTTATTAATTGCAGACAGAAAAACATTTCTTGCATTAGCTGATATATTCTTCTTGTCATACAAATCCCCTGCAATAATAACAGCCTTCACAGAGTTATCTTTAGCATAAGCAATCATTCTCTCAAATGTAGCAAGAAGCTCAGCTTTTCTCTGCTTAGCCTGTTCCCTGCTTAGATTGCTTGTCATATTAGAATCAAGGTGCAAGTCTGCACAATGTATTATCTTCATAATGCTTCCCCACTTTTATCTTACTTAATTAATCTATATAATAATGCTGCAGCAATAATCTTATTATCCTGCGATTAATTATTTTATAATTATTGGCATTATATAATCATCAATTACATATATAATACACTATGTCGAACATATTTTCTATTGGTAAATATATACAAAATAAGCCATTATGCTTATACATTAAGCATAATGGCTCATTAACAGTGCATTAATTGTCTATCTCTACAATAACCTTTTTGTCGGTATTCGATGCGGCTGCAGATACAACAGCTCTAATAGACTTTGCAATTCTTCCGGATTTACCGATTACCTTACCAATATCTGAGGAAGCAACCTTTAAATTTACGATAATTGCTTTATCTTTCTGTGTTTCTGTTACTACAACCTCATCCGGATTATCAACTAGTGCTTTAGCGATAACTTCCACTAACTGTTTCATAGCTAAATACCTCCACTAGTCTTATTTTTCGATACCTGCCATCTTGAAAAGCTTTCCAACTACTTCTGTAGGCTGAGCTCCGTTTGATAACCACTTCTTAGCAAGTTCAGCATCAATGTTAAGCTTGCATGGATCGTAATTAGGATCATAAGTACCGATTTCTTCAATAAATCTACCATTTCTTGGAGATCTTGAATCTGCTACGATAATTCTATAGAAAGGAGACTTCTTCTCACCTAATCTCTTTAATCTGATCTTTACTGCCATTATTGTTTCACCTCCTGTAATTAATTATATCTATGTTAAAAAGGCAACTTAAAACGTCCCTTTTTAGCACCTTTCATCATACCAGGCATCTGTTTCATCATCTTCTTCATCTGCTCAAACTGTTTAACAAGCCTGTTTACTTCGCTGATATCAACACCAGCTCCTCGTGCTATTCTGTTCTTTCTTGATGGATTAAGAATATCTGGATTCTTACGTTCCTTAGCAGTCATAGAATGTATGATTGCTTCTGTACGCTTAAGATTAGCTTCTGCCTCATCTTCATCTGGCATCTGGATATTCTTCATATTACCGCCAAGTCCCATACCTGGAAGCATACTCATAATAGAACCTATACCACCCATATTACGAATCTGTCCCATATATTCAAGGAAATCGTCAAAATCAAATTCAGCTTTTTTAATCTTAGCTTCCATCTCTTTGGCTTTATCTGCATCAATCTGTGCCTCAGCCTTCTCAATGAGTGTAAGAACATCACCCATTCCAAGAATTCTTGATGCCATACGATCAGGATAGAACTGTTCAAGGTCTGACAGTTTCTCTCCCATACCAACATAAAGAATAGGCTTACCTGTGACAGCCTTAATTGAAAGTGCTGCACCACCTCTTGTATCACCATCTAACTTAGTAAGGATAACTCCGTCAATTCCAACCTTTTCATTAAATGAAGATGCTACATTTACCGCATCCTGTCCAGTCATAGAATCAACAACAAGAATAGTCTGGTCAACATTAACCTCACTCTTTATATTAATAAGCTCATCCATCATATTCTCATCAATATGAAGTCGTCCGGCTGTATCAAGAATTACTATGTTGTAATTATTCTCCTTGGCGTGTGCTATCGAAGCCTTAGCAATATCTACAGGGTTATGTCCTGTTCCCATAGAAAATACTTCAACGCCCTGCTTATTACCATTGATAGTAAGCTGTTCTATAGCTGCTGGTCTGTATACATCACAAGCTACGAGCAAAGGCTTCTTGCCCTTGGCTTTGAACTTTCCTGCAAGCTTGGCTGTAGTAGTTGTCTTACCAGCACCCTGAAGACCCGCCATCATAATGACAGTAATTTCATTCCCCGGCTTAATAGCAATCTCTGTTGTCTCAGAGCCCATAAGGGAAATCATCTCTTCATTAACTATCTTAATAACCATCTGTCCCGGTGTAAGACTTGACATAACATCCTGACCAATCGCACGTTCTTCTACTGACTTAATAAAGTTCTTAACAACCTTAAAATTAACATCAGCTTCTAACAGTGCCATCTTAACCTCTTTAAGTGCTGCCTTTACGTCAGCTTCAGAAAGGCGTCCTTTGCCGCGAAGATTCTTAAATATGTTTTGAAGTTTATCTGAAAGACTGTCAAATGCCATTATGTATCCTCCTAAAATGTTTAATAATCTTCGATAATTTCGTTAGACAGGTCTTTGATCTCTAATATCAGCTTCATATCTGGTGAAGCAATATAAGAATCAACAAGCTCGTCTATCTTGGTTACTTTGGCTTTAGTATCCATAAATTTCTCAATAAGATGAAGCTTAGACTCATATCCTTCTAATGTATTGGATACCCTCTTGATAAGGTCGTGAACACCCTGTCTTGATATATTATATTCATCAGCAATCTCACTTAAAGATAAATCGTTAAATACGGCATCTTCATATACATTGCGCTGATGTTCATTAAGCAGTTCGCCATAAAAATCATATAATAATGTCTGTTCTACAATACGTTCCACAACACACCTTAACTTTCTGGTTCAAATGATTTATAAGCCTTGAGTATAATATCATAGCAAATAAAAAGTGTCAAGCTTTTTTACTTGACACTTTTTAATATTTTTTGATTTAATTTTTAAACCACAAAACACCTTGGTTATTCATGTTAAAACATATTTACTATTTATCTGGTTATTTACTATTTATCCGGATATTACATTCTGTTATTCATCTGTGGTGCACTGCCATTAGAGCTTCCATTATTCATATTAGGCATATTACCACCATTGTTAGATGAATTGCCGCCCATTGATGGCATATCACCAGAGCTGTTTCCATTCATATCAGGTGCTCCATTGCCTGACATATCTGGCATTGAGCCGTTAGAATTACCATTCATACCATTATCTGATGAACCGTTATTAGGCATACCTGAGCCGCCATTGCCAGGCATATTCATTCCACCAGCTTTGCCAAGACCGCTTGAAACATTGCTTGTGACATCAGATGTAACTTCAATTGATAATGTAGTACTTCCTGCTGTAATGTCATAAGTATTACCTGTTGTTATCTTATCTGAATATACAATTGCTGCGGCATAAGCCTTTGATGGTGTATATGATAATATTTCATTGCCATTCGAGTCGCTTAATGTATACTTGCTGCCTCCACTTACAGATGTAAATGCAGTAACTATACAGGCTCCATTACTTGCACCTTTTGGAATTTCAAGCATTCCGCTTGAGCCAAATGCCATAACTGTTCCACCATTAATTGTACAACTGTCATCATAGTCAATTGCTGTATCGCCGTCCGAGGTTGGACCAAGTACAACGATATATCCACCATTTATTATAATGGAGCCATTGGCATCAAGTCCGTCACCGCTTGCATTTATCAAAAGATTACCGCCATTAATTGTTATACTTCCGTCAGATGAATTAATGCCATCATCACTTGAAACAACGCTTATATCTCCATCATTAATAACTATGTCATCAGCTTCAAGCCCTTCATAGCACTGTGTTATATTTATTGTTCCACCATTGACAGTAAGCAAGTCATCTGCATGTACTCCGTCATCACCTGTAGCTGCATTTATAGTACCACCATATATATATATTACTGAATTGCAATGTACAGAGTCATCATCAGAGTCTATTGTTATGTCTCCGTCATTGATTATAAGCATATTGCCAGCTTTAATACCTTTTCTGCTCTCAGCTGTATCATCTGTGGTAGTTGTTGTCTTATTGTTATTAAAACCAAAACCACCACGGCCCATATACATATTATCTGTATGCGTCTGTGTTGTATCAGCCGCACCATTATTAGTCTTTATATTAATAGTACCATCATTAATAACAAGTATATTTTCAGCCTGTATGCCATCATTAGAAGCCTTAATAGTTATATTACCGCCTTCAATGATAACATTTCCTTTAGTAGTGTCTGTATCATAAGTTGACTTAATCCCGTCTGAACCTGCATTAATATTAATATCACCCGCTACAATTCCGCATAGGTCTTTACCAATTATACCATCCTCAGTACTTGTTATGTTTAATGTACCAGATACGATAATGCAGTCATCTGTACTCTTAATACCATTGCGGTATCCAGCATTGACATTTAATGTACCATTTCCATTGATTATTAAATCCTCTTTAGAATATATAGCGGCTGAATAATCTTCTTCTGTAGATAAACGACTGCTGTCTGTAATTGTATTAGTTGTGTTATCGGCAAGTGTAAGTATAACTTTCTTGGCATCTAACACCTTAATTGGTGCTGTTGTTGTATTGCTTATAGAAGCATTATTAAGAATTAATCTTACAGTTCCCTTATCTGTCGCATTAACGATTATATTTCCTTCTGTTACATTTCCTGATATAACATATGTTCCTGCTTTAGTGATTGTAACTGTTGAACCTGATATTTCAACCGATGAACTATCAGAACTAATCTGGCTTCCAAGTGTAATATGTGAAGCTGATGAATCATCCCATGATGATACCTTATCTTCATCATCTAATTCGATTGATAAATCTGAATCCGCACTTGAGGCAAGTTCCTCGAGTGATACAATGCTCTGGCTCTCTGTTGTTGTATTGTTATTATGAGTATTAGAACAGCCTGTAAATACAGCCCCCATTAACATAGCTGCTATTGTTGCATATAATAATTTATTCTTTACCATATGAGTCATCTCCTTTGTTGTTTATGCGATTATCATAATGGCAAATAGTGGTTTAAATATGTAAATTGTGTGTAAAAAATGTGAAACCAGCCACAAAACTGATTTCACATCTATACTTGTATATTATATACATTTTATGTAAGCCTGTTAAAATAAAACTTTTATGTATCAGCGTAACATATCAGTGTCACTTTGATAAATTAGATATTAACCTTAACAAGACGTGGTCTTAAACCGTTCTTTTCAAGCTCAGATACAATCTGGTCTTTGTGTTCATGTCCGAAAGCTTCAATAGTTATTCTCAATTCAACTGTAGCCTTTCTGTTAATGCTTACAAACTGGTTATGATCAAGCTTGATTACATTACCATTAGCGTTGGCAATTATCTGTGCAACTCTTACAAGTTCACCCGGCTTATCTGGAAGAAGTACAGATACAGTAAATATTCTGCTTCTCTGAACAAGACCCTGCTGAACAACAGATGACATTGTTATTACGTCCATATTACCACCTGAAAGAATTGAAACAACCTTCTTATCTTTAACCTTAAGCTGTTTAAGTGCTGCAACTGTAAGAAGACCTGAGTTCTCTACTATCATTTTATGATTTTCAACCATATCAAGGAAAGATACAATTAAGTCTTCATCAGGAACTGTTATTATATCATCAAGATTCTTCTGAAGATATGGGAATACCTTTGTACCCGGGGTCTTAACTGCTGTACCATCAGCTATTGTGCTGACAGTTGGAAGTGTTGTAACCTTTCCATTCTTTAAAGAAGCCTGCAGACAATTAGCACCGGCTGGTTCAACACCGATTACTTTAATATTAGGATTAAGAAGCTTGGCAAGTGTAGATACACCTGTTGCAAGTCCGCCGCCGCCAACTGGAACGAGGATATAATCAACTGTTGGGAGTTCTTTAATAATCTCCATAGCAATTGAGCCCTGTCCTGTAGCAACATCAAGGTCATCAAATGGATGAACAAATGTAAGTCCCTTTTCTTCTGCTAACTTAAGAGCATATTCACAGGCTTCATCATATACATCTCCGTAAAGTACAACTTCAGCACCATAACCCTTAGTTCTGTTAACCTTTATAAGTGGTGTTGTTGTTGGCATAACAACAGTAGCCTTTACGCCATACTTCTTTGCCGCAAATGCAACACCCTGTGCGTGGTTACCAGCAGATGCTGTTATAAGACCTTTCTTTCTTGCCTCTTCTGACATTGTGCTTATCTTGTAATATGCACCTCTTACCTTGTAAGCACCTGTATACTGCATATTCTCAGGCTTAAGATATACTTTATTGCCTGTCTGGTTGCTGAAATATTCGCTGAATATAAGGTTAGTTGGTAATGTAGCTTCCTTTACTTTCTCAGCAGCTTCTTCAAATTTCTTTAAAGTTAATTCTTCCATTGTAAATCTACTCTCCTTTAGGTTACTTTATATTATTAAATCAATTATTAACAATAATATACACCATTAATCTAATTATCAATATAAAATATCATTAATTGAATTAAAATATTACATTAATCATCATCTTCTTCATTATCTGATGTATCAAATAATGCGTTGACAAATGTATCTGAGTCAAATTTTTGTAAATCCTTAACCTGCTCACCTACACCAATGTACTTAACAGGTATTCCAAATTCTGCCTGAATAGCAACGGCGATACCACCCTTAGCTGTTCCGTCCATCTTAGTAAGAATAATTCCTGTTATATTAGTTACATCATTGAATTCGCGTAGCTGTGAAAGTGCGTTCTGACCAGTTGTCGCATCAAGGACTATAAGATTTTCCCTATACGCATCAGCATACTCTCTTTCAATAACTCTGTCAATCTTGCGTAATTCTTCCATAAGATTTTTCTTATTCTGAAGCCTTCCGGCTGTATCACATAAAAGAACATCTGCGTGCCTTGCTTTTGCCGCTGCTATAGAATCATATATTACAGCCGCTGGGTCAGAGCCCTCATTCTGTGCAATTATATCTGCACCTACCCTGTTAGCCCATTCTGTAAGCTGTTCAATGGCAGCAGCCCTGAATGTATCAGCCGCAGCAAGGACAACCTTTTTGTTCTGCTCTTTTAAATGGCCTGCAAGCTTTCCTACAGAGGTAGTCTTTCCAACACCATTAACACCAATAAGCATAACAATTGACTTAGTATTCTCAAATTCATATGCATTGGGCCCAAGGTTCATCTTCTCTTTGATTGTATCAATCAATAACTGCTTGCAATCTTTAGGGTCTTTTATTTTATTCTCTTTAACCTTAGCCTTAAGGTCTTCAATAATCTCATCAGTTGCCCTGACACCAATATCTCCCATAATAAGAGTCTCTTCAAGTTCTTCGTAGAAATCATCATCAATTGAAGAAAAGCCATTAAATATATTATCAATGCCCGATACGATATTATCTCTGGTCTTTGTAAGACCTTCTTTAAGTTTACTAAAAAGTCCCATATTAACTCTTCCTTTCTTTAGGCTCATTCAGATCATTGGCAATAAGGTCTACAGAAACAAGAGTTGATACACCCTTCTCCTGCATAGTAATACCATATAATCTGTCTGCCGCAGCCATAGTTCCACGTCTGTGGGTAATTACAATAAACTGTGTATGCTTTGTAAGCTTATGAAGATAATTAGCATATCTTCCAACATTAGAATCATCAAGTGCAGCTTCAATTTCATCAAGAAGACAGAATGGTGATGGCTTTAAGTTCTGTATGGCAAATAATAACGCTATTGCTGTGAGAGCCTTTTCTCCACCTGATAACTGCATCATATTCTGAAGCTTCTTTCCTGGTGGCTGGGATACAATTATAATTCCTGCTTCAAGTATATCTTCATCTTCCACAAGTTCAATTGTACCACGTCCGCCGCCGAATAATTCCTTGAATACCTTATCAAATTCTACTTTTATCTCTTCAAATTTGGCAGTAAACTGTGTTCTCATTCCATTATCAAGTTCAGTTATAACCTTCATAAGTGACTGTTCAGCCTCAATCATATCATCGTGCTGTGTCTTTAAGAAAGTATAACGCCCACTGACTTCTTTATATTCTTCAATAGCATTAACATTTACATCACCAAGCTTCTTAATAGAAGCTTTAAGTATATTAATCTGCTTTCTTAAGTCATTAAGATTAGTTAATTCATCACTCTTTAATTCCAATGCATAGCTGTATGTAAGCTCATACTCATTCCACATATAATCAACAAGCGAATCATTAGATTCATCAAGCTTATCGTGCTGGTTATGAAGACGCATACTTTCTTTTTCAAGAAGGATAATCTGCTCATTAAGGGTTTCTCTTTTCTTAAAGAACTCCTTATGGCTTGCAGTAACCTTTTCTTTGTCAGCTTTAAGCTTAGCCAGCTTCTCGTTATTAGCTTCAAGCTCTTTAACTGTCTTTTCAATGCTATCCATAACATCAGTTATTTCCTGCTGTTTAGTCTTTATTAATTCTGCTGTCTGATTTATCTTATCGTTAATACTCTCTTTTTCATTATCAAGACTATTAATCTCATCAGAAAGTCTTTGAATATTTTCATTAATAAATGCAGCTTTCTGTTCAACTGATGAATGTGATATCTTTAAATTCTCAAGCTTAAGTGATACTGCCGCCTCATTCGCTTTCTTTTCTTCAAGCAGCTTATTAAGGTTCTCAATCTCTTTTCTTGAAGCCTCATTCTCGCTGTCAAGCACATTAAGACTTCCGCTTACCTGCTGTTTATTGCTGTTGACTTTTGATATTTCAGCATCTATGCCTGCCTGTTCATTTACTGCATTTGAATATCCATCAATTATCTCTTTTAACTTGTTATCAGCCTGCTTAAGAGTTACATCTAAAGTATTCTTCTTAATATGTATCTCTCTTTGCTGTTTATTTAACTGGTCAAGATTATCCCTGTTCTTACCGACTTCACTTCTAAGCTCCGATATAGAAGCTTTGGTTTCTGTTATTGTCTTGCTTATGCTTGAAACCTCTGTCTTAAGCTCTTCAATCTCTCTTCTTCGTCCAAGAAGGTTGCTTGAATTCTTAAAAGCACCACCAGTCATTGAACCGCCTGGATTAAGCTGCTCACCTTCAAGTGTTACAATTCTTAATGAATATTTATACTTTCTTGCAATTACCAGAGCATTTTCTATATTATCAACTACAAGAATACGGCCAAGCAGATACTTGGCAAGTCCTTCATATTCAAAAGACACTCTTACAAGATTGCTCGCAACTCCTACAACACCCTTTTCATTAATACAATTATCATTCTCTAATGTATTTCTTGAATGAATAGCATTGAGTGGTAAAAATGTTGCACGGCCAAGCTTATTTACTTTAAGGTAATTAATAAGCTCCTTAGCAGTATTCTCTTTATCAGTAACTATGTTCTGGATTGTTCCACCAAGTGCAGTTTCAATAGCAGTTTCATACTGCTTCTCTACTTTAATAATATCTGCGATAACACCAAGAATACCAGGGGTACTGTCCTTTAACTCCATTATCTTACGGATACTGTTGCCATATCCGTCATATCGTTCAGTTATATTAACTAAAGATTCAAGTCTTGACTTGCTTCTATGGTAATTCTGTGTAAGCTTGTCAAGTTCCTGTGTCTTCTCAGCTATTACACCCTTAATAGATGTTACATTGGCATTGCCTTCTGCAATAGAAGCATTGATACTGCTTATATTAACATCACATTCTTTTAACTGTGAAGTAATAGAAGCTATTACCTGTCTTTGTGCTGTTTCATCACTTTTTCCAGTTATTATCCTGCTGTTTAACTGCGATTTACGGATTTCAAGCTGTTCAAGCATTGTAATGAACTTCTGGTTCTCTGCTTTGATAGATGACTGTTCTGTCAGATTATCATATATAAGTGTCTGACGGTTCTCTATCTGTCCTGATATTCCGTCTATCTCAGCCTTTACAGCCTCAGCTTCCTCATTAATGGCATTAAGCTTTGTGTTATATTCATTAATCTCTGTATTAATCGCCTCTGCCTGCTTCTTTAATTCATTAATCGAAGCTGTCTTGGCAGTCTTATCCTTCTCAATGTCATTAATTCTCTCAGAATGAAGCTGCTTGTTGGCGTTAAATGTCTTAACCTGTTCCTCAAACAGATTAATCTCACCCTTGAACTTCTGGTTATCAAGCTCTAATGCAGAAGATACCTGATTAGTCTGCTCAATTGTAAGATTAAGCTCATTAAGCTGGTTCTCAGCCGCTTCATATTCTGCCTTAGTAGCATCATATTCATTTCTTGAGCCAGCCAGATCATTATCAGCAATCTCTATTTTATTATCAAGCTCAGCAATTTCTTTTCTTATACGGTCAGTTTCTAATAAAAATGCGTTGACATCATATTTTTTCAAATCTGACTTTAAATTAAGATATTCCTTTGCTTTCTCAGACTGTACCTGTAATGGGCCAACCTGCTTTTCAAGTTCTGATAAAATATCATTAACACGGACAAGATTATTTCTTTCATTATCAAGCTTCTTGATAGCCGCAGCTTTACGGCGTTTAAACTTAACAATACCTGCCGCCTCATCAAAAAGCTCCCTGCGTTCCTCAGGTTTACCACTAAGGATTTTATCAATCTGTCCCTGTCCGATAATTGAATAACCTTCTTTACCGATACCTGTATCATAGAACATCTCTGTTACATCTTTTAATCGGCAGGTATGTCCATTAATCTTGTATTCACTTTCCCCTGAACGGTATACTCTTCTTGATACCGTAACTTCATCATATTCAACAGGAAGTGCGTGGTCACTATTATCAAGTGTTATTGCAACATACGCAAAACCAACAGGTTTACGGTTCTGTGTTCCTGCAAATATGACATCTTCCATTTTCGCCCCACGAAGCTGCTTCGCACTTTGTTCACCAAGAACCCATCTTACAGCATCGGCGACATTACTTTTCCCAGAGCCATTAGGACCTACAATGCCTGTAATTCCGTTATGAAAGTCAAATACTATCTTATTGGCAAATGACTTAAAGCCCTGAACCTCTATACTCTTTAAATACATATATACAATTCCTTTGCTATTTTCTTATAGGAATTTCATATCCCTGCTTCTTTAATTCCACAAGTGCCTCATATGCCGCGTGCTGTTCAGCGTGCTTCTTGGTATGACCCTTGGCTGTAACGTGGAACATTCCATTGACCTTCGCACTTGCAATAAAGTCTTTATCGTGCTCTGGTCCTGATTCTCCTATAATCTCGTATACAACTTCCTTATGTGCCGCCTGTACGACTTCCTGTAAAATAGTTTTGCTATCATAAAAGAGTTGCTTGCTTTCCAAATCATTAAGAATAAATGATTTAACGAATTCTTTTGCATTAGCAAAACCACCATCCAGATATATTGCTCCTATTACCGCTTCACAGGCATCTGATACTATAGAATCTCTCTTTCTTCCGCCTGTTAATTCCTCACCTTTACCTAACATTATGAAATTATCAATTCCAATAGCTCTTGCACATATAGCAAGTGTAGGTTCACATACAATACTTGCACGAAGTCTTGTCATCTGGCCCTCATTCATATTGCTGTAATTCTTATAAATGTAATCACTTGATGTAAGTTCTAGAACCGCATCACCAAGGAACTCAAGTCTTTCATTATCTTTATACTTCTTAATCGTCTTCTCATTAGCATAAGAGCTGTGAGTAAGTGCATTTTTTAAAAGATTAATATCTTTAAACTGATAATTAATTTTATCCATTAACTCAGATAAATTCTTATTATACATTCAATCTCCAATCTGGTGTCAATCTTATAATTATGTCCAATTTATTCAAAAAAGAAAATACAGTCAGATAAAATCCTGCCAGATTACTTTATATGTAACAGGGAATTCTATCAAAATTTCCTGTTACATAAAAAAGCATTAATTTATCCGTGTAATATGCACACTTATAAATTAATGCTCTATTGACACATATTATAGACCCCTGCTATATCAACACCAATATTCTTTATATTAATTATTTAGCAAGTGCATTCTGAATCTGAGTTGCTGCATCTCCTACAGTAACAATATTCTCAATTGCATCGTCTGGAATCTGAATACCGAACTGGTCTTCAATCTCTGTTATAATCTGGAATACATCTAAAGAATCTGCCTTAAGGTCATCAACAAATGCTGATTCTTTAGTAATCTTATCCTCGCTTATATTAAGTACATCTGCAATAATTCTCTGTAACTTCTGAAATTCCATATAAATCCTCCATTCTGACCTGATATCTTAATTATATGAATATCAATATATATCAGGCGTTATACACAATTCTAAATCTGATATTCTTATTATAAATATAACATCTATTCTTGTATTACTATTATAAATATAATATCCGTTCTTGTACTACTTTTATAAATATAATGTACATCCTTGTACTACTATAAATATTATATCTATTCTTCTGTTAATTCCGGCATATGCGAAAGTGACTCAACAATCTGCTCATTAATATTGCTTTTTGAAAATGTCACGCATTGAAGAATTGAATTCTTTACCTCTTTAGCTTTGGCACTTCCGTGTGTCTTAACAACAAGACCATTAAGACCTATAAGTGGTGCTCCACCATACTCTGATGCATCCATAGTCTTAAGTGTACTCTTAATTGAGTCCTTAACAAGCATTGCTCCAATCTTTGACTTAAGATTAGAATAAAATGCACCCTTAATCTTTGATATAATTGTACCAGCAAGACCCTCGTAAAGCTTTAATATAACATTACCAACAAATGCATCACACACGATAACATCTGCACCGCTTCTTGGTATCTCTCTTGCTTCAATGCTTCCTATAAAGTTAATATCATCACACGCTTTAAGAAGTGGAAATGTCTCCTTAACAAGCTGGTTGCCTTTCTCCTCTTCAAGACCAACATTAACTATCGCTACTCTTGGCTTCTTAATCCCAAGACAGTTCTCCATATATATAGAACCCATCTTAGCCCACTGCACAAGAAAAGCTGGTCTGGCATCAACATTAGCCCCACTGTCAACTATCAGCACACAGCCTTTATCAGTAGGAACAATCGCACCTATTGGTGGTCTTTCAACGCCTGGAAGACGTCCAACAATAACCTGTCCACCAACTAATATAGCACCAGAACTTCCTGCTGATACGAAAGCATCAGCTTCTTTATTCTTAACCATATTAAGAGCCTTAACCAAAGATGAATCTTTCTTATGTCTTATAGCCATAACAGGTGGCTCACCTGTTTCTATAACCTCTGTAGCATTAACAACTTCTATCTGCTCTTTGCTATAAGTATATTTGGAAAGTTCGTTATTAACAACATCTTCTTTTCCAACAAGATATACAAAACATTCTTTGCTTGTATTTACGGCATCTACCGCACCTTTAACAATCTCGCCAGGGGCATTATCTCCACCCATAGCATCAAGTGCAACTTTTATCATAAATATACCATTCCTTATATAAATTATGCCTTTTAAATATACTACTAAAATGCTATTTATGCAAGCAAAGCTTAAAAGAAAGCATATGCTAAAAATGTATTTCACCTATATTCTTAATAAGGATCCAAAAAGAATATATCTATGAACAGGAACACCTTTGGTCTTAGCCGTATCCGTCCCACCATCCAGGCAGATTAGAAACTTTCATTTATTAGAAACGTACACGAAAGGCATAAAAAATGAGCCTGCCCTCTAAAGGACAGACTCATTAAATAAGTTACTCTATAGAAATTAGTCTACAGTAACGATTTCTTTCTTGTTGTATGAGCCACAAGACTTACATACTCTATGAGGCATCATTAATGCACCACACTTGCTGCACTTTACGAGATTAGGAGCGCTCATCTTCCAATTAGCTCTTCTCTTATCTCTTCTAGCCTTTGAAGATTTATTCTTAGGACAAATTGACATTCGGTTACACCTCCTTAAAATTCTTTAAAATATCTTTGAAAACAGACATTCTTGGATCCAGGATATCCCTGTCACAACCGCACTCTCCTTTGTTCAGATTCGCACCGCAAATCAGACAAATTCCTTTGCAGTCCTCCTTACATAAGGTCTTTCCCGGCATGGATATCAGTATTTCGCCGAAAACTAACTTGTCCACGTCGAGGTCGTATCCATCAATATAGTCTTTTTCTTCTTTTGCTTCTTCCTCGGATGCGTTATCATTAAAGTCAACAATCTCATCAACCGTATAGTCAACGCGTGTATCAACTGGCTCTAAGCATCTGTCACAAGGAATACTAAGGGTAACATAAGAATCAGCCTTAATAGAAAGCTTATTCTTACCTAGCTTCTTAATGATAACATCAACCGCAGGCTTATCAATTATATCATAATCAGAAGAACCTGTATTAAATGTATTCATCTCAATATCTGCTTTATAACTCTTCTCATCCTGTGAACCGGATAAAAGCTCTCTTAAATCAATTAGCATAATTGTCTCCAATTCATACTATATATAGTAAATAAGCATAACGCTTACCACACTTGGTCTATTATACGCACCTGATATTGGTTTGTCAATAACTAATTTAATATATTTAATCGCAATATATTAAACCGCACAATATATTCAATCGTAATATATTTAATCAATTAACATATGTCGTTAATTACTTTACAAGTGCTAATGTTTCTCTTGCAATAGCAAGTTCTTCATTTGTAGGAATTACGCAAAGCTTAACCTTTGATTCTGGTGTAGAGATGATGCCTTCAACACCGCAAGCCTTCTCAGAAGCTGCTTCATCAAGTTCAACTCCGAGGAATCCAAGATACTTGCATACCATTGGTCTTAACCAAGCTGCATTTTCACCAACACCAGCTGTAAATGTGATAGCATCAACACCATTCATAGCTGCTGTATAAGAACCGATGTACTTAGCTACTCTGTAAGCATAAGCTTCAAGTGTAACCTTAGCTACTTCATTACCTTCGTTAGCTGCTGCGTTAAGATCTCTAAAGTCAGAAGAAATACCACCTGACATACCAAGAACACCTGACTTCTTGTTAAGGATGTTAAGCATTTCACTTACTGTAAGATTCTCATGGTTGCAAAGGTATTCGATAATAGCTGGATCAAGATCACCTGAACGAGTACCCATAATAAGACCTTCAAGTGGAGTAAGACCCATAGATGTATCTACACACTTGCCACCGATAGAAGCTGAGATTGAAGCACCATTACCAAGGTGGCATACGATAACCTTAGCTGTCTTAGGGTCAAGGTCAGCAAACTTGATTGTTTCCTTTGATACAAAGCTGTGGCTTGTTCCGTGGAAACCGTATCTTCTTACGCCATACTTTTCATAGTATTCACGAGGAATAGCGTAAAGATAAGCCTTTGGCTCCATTGTTCCGCCAAATGCTGTATCCCATACAGCTACATTTGGCTTACCAGGCATAGCAGCTTCAACAGCTTCAATACCGATAAGGTTAGCTGGGTTATGAAGAGGTCCTAAATCGAAGCACTCTCTTACTACCTTCTTAACATCTTCTGTTACAAGACAAGACTCGATATACTTCTCACCTGCATGAAGTACTCTGTGACCTACAGCAGCAATTTCGTCTGTAGACTTGATCACACCGTGTTCTGCATCCATAAGAGCATCAAGTACAAGCTTAACAGCAATGTTGTGATCCTTCATAGGTGTTTCAACAACATACTTATCCTTTCCTGTTGGCTTATGTGTAAGGATAGAACCATCAATACCGATTCTTTCTACAAGACCCTTTGCGATAACGCTCTCATCTTCCATATTGATTAACTGATACTTAAGTGATGAGCTTCCGCAGTTTAATACTAAAATATTCATTCTTATTAATCTCCTATAAAATTAAATATAAGTTATATAATCATTTAATATAATATAAATCATTTAACAATACTTTCTTTATCGGTTCACCGATAGCACTATATTCAAAATAAAAATATCATATTAAATAATCAGTCTATGTTAGTTATACAAACAATATGAGGGGCAAATAATTCGTCCCTCATATTATTATAAATGATGTACCTGACTGCCGCGTGGCAATCATATCATCAAAATGTATGTACACAATTATTTAGCAGCATCCTGAGCCTGAACTGCTGTCATAGCTACAACACCAACGATATCTTCTGCGAAGCATCCTCTTGAAAGATCGTTAACTGGCATTGAAAGACCCTGAAGAACTGGACCATAAGCGCCAGCCTTAGCAAGTCTCTGAACTAACTTGTAACCAATGTTACCAGCTTCAAGTGAAGGGAATACTAATGTATTAGCCTTACCAGCAACCTTGCTGTTAGGAGCCTTAAGTGCTGCAACTTCTGGAACTAAAGCAGCATCTAACTGAAGTTCACCATCAACAGCAATGTCTGGGTACTTTTCGTTAGCAATCTTAACTGCATCAGCTACCATAGTTACTCTTTCGTGCTTAGCACTTCCGTATGAAGAGAATGAAAGCATAGCAACCTTAGGTTCTGCACCAACAAAGCTCTTGAATGAATCTGCAGATAATGCTGCAACTTCTGCAAGCTTCTCTGAATCAAGATCTGGGTTAACAGCACAGTCAGCGAATACGAATAATCCATTCTCGCCTAATTCACAGTTAGGAACCTCCATAAGGAAGAAACCTGATACACTGCTGATACCTGGCTTAGTCTTTAATAACTGAAGAGCTGGACGGATTGTGTTACCTGTTGAATGGCAGGCACCTGAAACTGCACCATCAGCATCACCGCACTTACACATAAGGCATGCATAGTACATATAATCCTTCTCCATCTGTTCCTTAGCCATCTCAGGTGTAACACCCTTCTTAGCTCTTAATTCAACGAACTTGTCGATATATTTCTGCTTATTAGGATCATTGAATGGATCTACGATTGTAGCACCTGTAATATCATATCCCTTGCTGTTCTCAGCGATTTCTTCTGGTGTACCGATGATTATAAGATTAGCGATACCTTCCTTTAAAATCTTCTCAGCAGCTGCGAATGTTCTCTTATCCATAGATTCTGGTAAAACGATAGTCTTCTTATCTGCTTTTGCTCTAGCGTAAATTGTGTCAATAAATGCCATGATTACTGACTCCTCCTTAAAATATGAATTTCGGCACATTATGTTTACCATTATGTTACCGCTACTTTTGCCCTCATTATATACCTTTTTTTTGCGTAAGACAAGGTGAGGATTGTTCTAAATGTTAAGCAATTTTACTGAATTATGTCTATAATCCAATGTTATTTAAGCTGCTGCATTATCATTTATGGTATCTATAACCTTTTTAATTCCAAACCACACAGTTAAATCTGTGAATATATCTACAACACTTCCTTGATCAGTAAATGGTGATTCCTGAAGAATTGAAAAATCTCTCAACATTCCATTGTGAACAATATATTCTACTATCTGATTTACGAAATAAATCTGTCTGCTATCAAGATTAGTATTAGTAAGATACTCTGAAAATGCTTCTTTAGCAGCATTTGCTGTATTTTAATTTAGTCATTTATCAATCATTTGACTAAATTAAAACACTATATGACGTAATTAAATTTAAAATCGTCAATTCTTATCAGATATGGCAATTTAACTTTCATAACTTTTAACAGCTACAGTTCTACACTCATCACTTCTCTATATGGATTGACCGTAGACAATCCTATTTTAGTAATCCGACCATCTATAGGCATAAATAAATCCTGTAATACAGCAAATGCCTGTCTCATCTGCTCCTTATCAAGACATTTGCCAAGTGTAATATGCGGCATCCACGAATATGGCTGATAAAATTTGCTTATATTAGTTTCTGGAATTGTTGCAAATTCATTATATATTGATATCGAAAGTTTCATCATATACTCGTTAAGCACAGGTGCGGCATATATCACGCGTGGAAAAAGCTGTCCGACCGATACTATATTTATCGTATTATTTGCAACGCTTTTTTCTTCTAAAGGCTGTAACTTTCCCCTGCATACCTTTTCAAATGCTGGAATTAATACATCTACATTTCTTGCCTCAATTGAGCTTAGTGTAAGATGAGGCATAACATTATTCCTTATCATAAAATCATTGCCTGTTTTATCGGCAATTCTTTGTTGCAGATATTTCAATATTTTATTAGTATTTTCATCAAAATACGCTGATATTAAATACATAATAAGTCCTTTTTAACCTTTTTAGTTAGTCTAGCTTCTTTAAAATTGACAAATTTTCACATATAAAACCATAATTTATAATCATTTTACTAATTACATATTAAGTAATATTAAATTACAAACTCACCAGAATCCAAAATTTCACAATTAGTAGTTGATAATATTTTTTCCCATTCTTTAAGTTGAGCATTGTGCTCTTTATCATAAACATATACCTTTACATTTTTTACATTTTTAATTTTATTAATTATTGCAACATCTCCATATGGAGACATTCCATATATATCCAAGTGTCCTATTCCATCCAATTCTTCATATAATTGTTTACAATTAATTAGTAGTAAATCATCAGATGGATAGATATCATTAGATGGATAAAGCCCTGCTACATAATGCAATTTATCCTTATGCTTATTTGTACTTGAAAGTATCACATCTGTATTGTTTCTATATAATATATCTATATCATTTTCTTTATGTAATTCGTCTATTATTTTTTTATATTCCGGAATGTTCTTCCATTTTTCAGATATTAATATTTTTTTCTTTATATTATCATACATTGATAAATCAAATTTTCCATGTAAATATTTACATATATGATTTTCATCCCAAAATTCATAATAATTTAATGTAAATATATTTTTATAATCTGCTAATTTTAATGCAACATCCTGTCTTTTTAAATTTATTCCAGTTTCAACATTAAAAAAAATTGAAGTTAATCCTATATCAACAATAATATCTTCTAGCCTTATTTCATCATTTTTAGTAAAATATCCTTTATGATTTTCAATAATACTTTCTTCTAATATAGTAACTAGTTTTTCTATTGATTCATCTTCTGCAACATTACTATATTCTTCTATAATTTTGTTCATATTAACATCAAACATTTTTTCTATTAAAGGTTTATATATCTTTAAATTATTACTAAATCTTTTTCGTATTTCACTTGCTTTTAAACTATTAATCCCCAACTGTATATTAACGCCATTGCCTAATAATAATGATTTATCCATATACTACCTCCTTCAATTAATTTTATATTTAATATCTTATAAAAACACGCATAGTCATATATAACATATTGTATTTAGAATTTAAAATTTTCAATCTCAATATAATTAAATATATTTTTATTGTATTTTAAATACATTATATACTATTATGTATAGTTAAAACCTACATTTATTACGATGTTACCCAACCCTAATCGGGTTTTTAACATAATCGCCCAGTTCTTTAACTCCATACTTTCCAGCAGCAATCATATTATAAATATTAGCCGCATGTATATCATCAAGCAGCATTTCCTTATAGTCAGCGGTCTTTGTTATAAGTGGGACTTCCACAGTTTTTCTTATATATGAAAGATACTCCTGCCCCTTTTTATCAAATCCAAGCACTCTTATATATGGCGCATTGGAATATTTTTCCATGTGTTTTTTATCAAGCCCTAGCGTTATCCTTACAAGTGCTCTTTTTATTCTGGAAAGCGGCACTTCTTTTGTCTTTATATGTTCGCACAGGCTTCCAAATGAAAACGCCCCATTATCTTTACTTTCTGACATCTGTTGTACTGTCCTTGTTATCATATCCATAGCGGACTTATATAATCTGCCAGCAATCTCCTTGTTTACATCTGGATACTGCATAACATTTTCTATAAATACATTTTTATCATAACTACTCGCAAAAAGTATATCTAAAAGTCTGGTAAATAACGCTTCTGTTATGTCATCAGGATATATATAATTCGTATTTAAGGATAATATTAAACCTGCTTTTACAGGTATATATTTAGAAATATTATCCGCTTTAAGATTTCCTCTTAACGCCGTTGCACTGGCATAATCACTTCTTATATCTGTATCGTTATAAGCATCGCCCTGTCTTTGTACGGTATAAGGCTTAATAGCATAATTATTTTTTATGATAGCTTTCAGATATTCAACCGCAAGTATGTTATTAGAACTTGTAAGCATTGCCGCAGTGTCTTTATCCGTCAGCTTCTCCACAACCTTCTGTCTTGCGGCAGCATAGGATATTCCATTGGCAGTGTATTTAGATATTTCCTTATATAGTGTATCTTCGTTATCACACAAAATGTGTGCAAGCTTAGAAAGCCTTTCTATATTCCCGCTCTCACTTCCAAAAGCAATACTGTCGGCTTTTATATAATCAAGAACCTTTAAAGCACCAGCGGCAAAGCTCTCAGCACTAGACACAGCATAATTAACAGGCAGTTCAACGACAAGATTAACTCCGCTGTTGAGTGCCATAGAAGCACGCGTATATTTATCAAGAACAGCCAGTTCTCCACGCTGTACAAAATCCCCGCTCATAACAGCAACACTTATATCCGCCCCTGTAAGCTCCATTGCTTTATTAAGATGATATAAATGTCCATTATGAAATGGGTTGTATTCTGTTACAAGTCCTACTGCTTTCATATATAAATCCCCTTGTATTTTAATCTATCAATAATTCTATAAATATTTTGTGCTCATTATATCATAACATAAATTATAATAAATGTTATCTCTATTTCGATAAATCGTTAAGCATATCCAATTATAATTAATATAAAACAGGTGCGGAAAGTTTCCGCACCTGTAAGCATTAAACAAATTCTTATTCAACTCAAAACACTCCAATTAGCAGTATGCTAATGAATATAATATTTCATTCTTCTTTTATCAAATAACATTAATGATATATTATTAAATTTTATAATGCCAGCAATTCATCCCAATTAATTACTAGTAACCTTTTTAGTATAATAACTGTTTATATTTTATAAGGTACACATATTCTCGCAAGCACCTCATTAGTATTACATACTAAAACCTATATGTTTATATATTTAGTCTATCACCATAAGGTAATGCTTTTATATAATTTTCCATAAATGTCCAATCTGGAATATACCCTTCCTTTGAATATTTCTTTGAAGCATCAATAATTGGATCTCCTTTTAGATTTCTTTGAATCGGAAGTTTAATAATCGCTTCATTTATATGTGTACGATATTTCCTACCATATGAATATTTGAATTTTTCTTTATCTAAAATTGTTACTAAAAATAACGCAACATAGGGATTAAGTGCTTCATCATATCCAATAGACGTTGTAGTCGAACCTATAAAATCTTCATCCATATAATTCGTATATCCTACGGAACCTTCTCCGTCACAGATAAACATAATTCCATTTCCTTTCGATACAAGGGATTCTACACGAACGACTCTTCTCATAACTCCGTTATTATTCTTCTTTGCTCCAATATAGTTTATATCATTTCCATCATCTAAATTGCCAGCACTACCACATTTACAATTTTCTATTTCAAATAAACCTGATTGTGTATATGTTCTCGATATATAAAATTCCTTCCAATCGCTAATTTTCAGTTTTTGAATATTTATTCTTTTATTTTTAGTAGTGAGATATTTAAAGTGAAGTGTTTTTATGTATTGTTGCATCATATCAAAATCTGGTACATATCCCAAATCCGAATATTTTTTTAGAGAATCTATATAAACAGTTCCATCCTCATTATATTGTATCGGAAGCTTAACAAGCGTTTCTTTAATTCTATCAATTAAAAATGCTCTTCCATATGAGTATTTATATTGTTCTTTATTTAAAATAGTTACCATATAAAGTGCTAGTATTTCATTCAACCAATCAGCACGCACAACCACCATATGATCACCAGTAATAAACTTTTCTGATTGATAAAAACAAGTTGCGGTTGTATCACCTATTGTTATAGCATTTCCTTCTTGAATAAAACTATTATCAATAAATGATAAATCAGCAATCAATTCACAACCATTATTTTCGGCTGTTCGTGTAATATATCTTATACCTAATTTCCAATTAGCAGCAATTTGTAAATCATCTTTATTAATAGCTTTTGATTTATAAATATCTGAAATCAATCTTCCAAAAGTAAATTCTTTCCAATTATTAATATCAAGATTCATAAATTTTCCCCTCCTTCACTAAATAAGCAAGATAATTATTTAATGTTTGTTGAAAATCATCTTCGGAAAGTTTACTATAATCTGTTTTCATATATGCTTCGCATAACCATTCTGATTTTCCATTTATAGAAGCTGTTGCTGATTTTCCATCTATAACCTTTTTATTGTTAAATAAATATAGCCATTCTTCCTCGATAACTTTCCATTTTGAATTATTATTCTCATCAAATTGTTCAATTCTCCCAAGATTTTTCTTCTTTTTAAATCCATCTTCTTTGCAATATCCAAAAAAAGTTTCATTAACTGTACCATCTGCTTTTTTATGTGGCTTACCTAATGTAAATAGCATACAACAAGCAGAAGCAGAGGCACCCGGATAAAAAATTTCATTAGGTAATGTAAATACTGCTTCAAGTGTATTATTTTTTAACATTTCAATTTTTTCGTTTTCGATAATCGTACTTGTTCCAATGGCAGCAGCTACAGGAAGTAACACTGCAAGTTTTACCGTTTTTCTGCGTTTACCTTTAGCTTCACGATCCCTATTCATTTCTTCAATAACATCTGAAAGATAATGAATAAATACTAATCCTTTTGTAGAATCTTCCTTACCATCTTTTGCTTTTCCCCAATCTTTTTTGTATTTTTCTGGAATACCAATAGGTTTAGCATTATATGGGGGATTCATTAAAACAATATCTGGATCAGCGTTCTTAATGAACGTCTTGCAATCAAAACAACTTCCAAATTTAATGTTAGAGTTTCCATCACCATGAATAAGCATATTTGTGGTCGATAGACCATAAGCTTTTTCTTCAACCTCTATACCATATATATGTTCTTTCATTACTACATCTCGTAACGCTATTGCTTCCTCCTCAGTTTTATCTCGACTACAATCTGCCAACTCTTTAACCATAGCCTGTACCAAGAATGAACCACTGCCGCATGTTATATCGAGAACTCGTTTAGTTCTATCAACTTCCGTTAATCGACACATAAATTCTGTTATATGGTCAGGTGTAAATGCTTGATTTTTATCTGCCTTACCAGTGTATTTATTAAATGCAATAAAAAATAAATTAAGAATATCTTGCCCCTCAGAACTATTTACATCAATGTAACGATAGATATCCATAAGAATGGTGTCTAGAATTTTAATCCAATTGCTTATTGTCAATTTCTTAACCTTTTGATCATTAAGAACATTCTTTTGAAGTAATTCAATTTTTTTTGCTTTGTTATCAGAGCCATCAAGTAAACTATCCAATGTAGATTCAATAGCAGCACGAAGTTGTTTACCATCCATTACAGCCCAAAGTGTATCTAACGTCTTCCTTAATTCTTCATCAATTTTTTTAACTTCAAATTTCTCTACCAATTTTTTTAAGTAAAGAAGTGTTGTACCAACAAATTGACTACGAAGTCTCTCATCAATATCCATTTTGTGAAGGAGCTCATTCAAATCATATGTATTTTTCAGAACTTTTTCTCTGTCATTTTGTTTACTTGCATCAAATAAGCCAACATAATGCTCCATTTTATCAAGAACAGTTTCATCAGTTAAAATATGTTCATCATCAACAGCAGATTTCCAAACTTTGATTTCATTATTATTTGTGTTTGCAAGAATAGCAATAATTTTCTTATTATAATGCAATGCTCGTTCCTGCTGAAGATACTCATTAAGTTGCGCTTCATCCGATTTTTTTAGCAACTGTTTTGTTTCAACAAGTACAACTACATCTCCTTTTTCAAAGCGAATATCCAACTTAAAATGAGATATGCTGCGTCCTAGTGCTTTTTCAAGATTAGCCCTTGACCCTGCCTCCTGAATGTAGCTGTATTCACCATCTTCTATATTTGATGTCATATATCCACTGCCAATATGTTCAATCATATCGTGCCTTGTCATTTGTCTTTACCTCCGGATTCCCTTTCTTTTAAATAATTTTGTGCCGCTTCATTAAATAAGTCTGCCATACTATGCATATCCTTGTCATAAACAATAGCTGCTTTTAATTTATTAAATATTTCCGGATCCATTCGGAATTGAACCTGTCTTGTTCGGTTGGATTTATTTTCTTTAATCAAAATACACCTCCTTTAATGATATCATTAAACCTTGATATAATGATATCATTTTCAAATCAAAGCGTCAAGATTTCGAGCATTATCAAAAAAGATATGCATTTCAATACCACTTATATGATACATTTGAAAATTATCATCATTTATTTTTGTATATTAAATAACCAAGCATTATAAATATTAAAGCTAATAGAATCCAATTAATATATAATATCAAAAAAATATATAAATAATAAAAATTGGATTTATTTTATATAATAACGCAAAAGCAACTTTCAAATAAAACAATAACAAAAATATAGTTTTATTATACTGAAATCTTCAAAGAAACACTCATAGAAAATAGTATTATAATTATATATATTTATAAAATGCCATTTTATCAATTTTTTATAATAACTAATTTTCTGGTTTGATTACAAATTTCTGATATAGCTTCAATTCATCAGTTATCATTTATGCACAGAGAAAGCAATACGGTCATAAATCTAAAAACTTCCAGAAAATATATAACATTTTAATGGAACAATGGAAGCCGGCTAAATAATTAAACTTATATAATTATAAAACACAGCGAATATGTTCAACACATAAAAACCCCGAAGCATTTGCTCCGGGGTTTTATTTTTGTCATATAACCTACATCAATATATTAACTCTAAAATGTGTAATTAATTCTTAAAACTATGTATAGGCGCAGGTATTCTTCCTGGTCTGTTTACAAATGCTGAGCAGTCAAATGTATTAACCGGCATAATAGGAGCATAGCCTAAAAGTCCGCCAAATTCTACAGTCTCGCCAACACCCTTTCCAACAACAGGTATTACTCTTACAGCTGTTGTCTTCTGGTTTACCATACCGATAGCTGCTTCATCTGCAATGATACCAGATATTGTAGATGCCTTTGTATCTCCTGGTATAGCAATCATATCAAGACCTACAGAACATACACATGTCATAGCTTCAAGCTTTTCAATAGTAAGCGAACCCGCATTAACTGCATCAATCATTCCCTGATCTTCACTTACCGGAATAAATGCACCACTAAGTCCACCTACATATGATGAAGCCATTACGCCGCCTTTCTTAACCTGATCGTTAAGAAGTGCAAGTGCTGCTGTTGTTCCCGGAGCACCGGCTCTCTCAAGTCCGATTTCTTCAAGAATTTCTGCAACAGAATCACCAATTGCCGGTGTTGGGGCAAGTGAAAGATCAATTATACCAAATGGTATGCCAAGTCGTCTAGAAGCTTCCTGAGCAACAAGCTGTCCTACTCTTGTTATCTTAAATGCTGTCTTCTTGATAGTTTCGCAGAGTACTTCAAAGCTTTCTCCTCTTACACTTTCAAGCGCATACTTAACAACACCCGGACCACTGACACCTACATTGATAATAGCATCATCTTCTGTAACTCCGTGGAAAGCTCCTGCCATAAATGGATTATCATCTGGAGCATTACATAATACAACAAGCTTTGCACAGCCAAGAGAGTCTGCATCTTTCGTTAATGCGGCAGTCTCTTTAACTATTTCGCCCATAAGTCTTACAGCATCCATATTAATACCCGTCTTTGTAGAGCCAACATTTACTGAGCTGCATATAAGTTCTGTAGATGCAAGTGCTTTAGGAATTGAACGGATAAGCAGTTCGTCGCTCTTTGTCATACCCTTTGATACAACAGCAGAATAACCACCTATGAAATTAACTCCGACTTCATGGGCAGCCTTATCAAGTGTCTTTGCAATAGTTACATAATCGTCAGGTGTTTTACAGCATGAGGCACCAACTAATGAAATAGGTGTTATAGAAATTCTTTTATTAACTATTGGAATACCTATTTCCCTTGAAATATCCTCTCCTGTCTTTACAAGGTCTTTAGCAAGAGTTGTGATTTTTTTATATATTTTTTCATTTACTTCATCAAGATTCTCGCTTGCACAGTCAAGAAGATTGATACCAAGTGTAATTGTTCTTACATCAAGATTTTCCTTCTCAACCATTTTGTTGGTTTCAGTAACTTCATATATGTTAATCATTTTTCTCCTCATTTCCGCATCGCCAATGGCGTATACTTAATAATAGTTAATTAAATTCTGTGCATCATATCAAAGATTTCTTCTCTCTGACATTTAATTACAACACCAATTTCCTTGCCAAGATTCTCAAGTGCTGTTACAACTTCATCAAAGCCTGTATTGGAATTTGATAAATCAACTATCATCATCATATTAAAATAACCTGATACGATAGTCTGTGAAATATCAAGAATATTAATTTCTGTCTTAGCAAGATATGTACACACCTTTGCTATGATACCAACAGTATCCTTTCCTACGACTGTAATTACACATTTTTTCATAATAGTCCTCCATTCTTTGCATTTGTGCATATGTATTTATGTAAATATGCTCTCGCATATTTATACCACTGTAGTGCTATATTTCAAGAAGTGTTGATGGCTCACTTCTCTTTGCTACCTCTATATGAAAATCTTTAGACTTGTATTCATTATCACTTAAGTCTATCTCTAACTTAACTGTTTCATATGCAAGCTTATCATAATTATTCTCTTTGCTTAAATGTCCAAGGTATATCCCTTTAATGTTATCATTAAGAAGAGAATTGATAAGCCTTGCTGATGAATCATTCGACAAATGTCCTTTATTGCCAAGTATGCGCTGTTTAAGATAATAAGGATAACTTCCTATCTGAAGCATATTAATATCGTGGTTGGCTTCAACAAGCATCATATCCGAATTCTCAAGATTATCAATAATATAGTCATCATAATATCCAAGATCTGTTATGACCGAAGCTTTGTTATTATCGCAATATACACTGTAGGCAACTGGTTCATTGGCATCGTGCGATACACTGAAACTATGTATTGTCATATCTTTAAGATGAATATCTGTATCAGCTTCAATTATATGGTAATAATCTGAGTCTATATTTCCAAGGCTCGTAGCTGCCTTAATTCCATTAATTGTTCCGTCTGTTGAATATATTGGTATTCCATCTTTTCTTGACATTACGCCAAGTCCTTTTATATGGTCAATATGTTCGTGTGTAACAAATACTGCATCTATATCCTTTAATGATACATCTATGCTGTTAAGCCCTTCTTCTATCTTCTTACGGCTTATTCCAGCATCTATTAATATATGTGTATCATCTGAACCAATATATATACAGTTGCCACTACTGCCGCTTGCAATCGGCATCATTCTCATAAGTCAATCCTCATTTCTATTATTATGAATTATAAATTCTTCACATTACTTAAAGCTTGTTATTCCCAGAATATCTTTATATCATCACCATCATTTAGCGGTGCTGTATATTCACTTCTGACACCATTATGTAATATTACAATATTTCCTTTGGGTTTGGAAAGGTCAAAGTCATAAAACTGGAATAAATCAACAAGCACATAATCACTCTTTCCCTTTAATACAACAGGTGTCCCATTAACGATTATTGACACATCCCTGATTGGCCTTTGAATATCTGGTGCTGTATTAAATGAAGCTCCATCGGCTGATTCTTGTGTATCACCAGCATTATTATTACCTTTAGTCGCATCAGACATATCAGACGAATTATTATCATCACTATCATTCTGGACTGCCGGTCCATTTCCAGCTTCATTATTCTGCTCAGTATTGTTATCTGAATAATAACCTCTGTCAGCATCTTCATTTTCTGTATCATCTTCTAAATCAGCATAGCTTGTCTGCTTAGGCACATTGCTGAATGAAACCATAAAATTCTCATAAACCTTAGTATGTTTATTAGCTGGCATATTATTAACTAATACATCATAATCTTTATAGTCCAGGTCAAGGAATGTAAATAACTGTTCTACTGTATAGAAGTTCTCTATTCTTATTGAGTCTTCATTTCTGATATCATAGAATTCTGACTTTAATTCACCATTAACATATGCAAATCTTGGGCAGACGATATTCTTTCCATTGACAACAAATGTTATATCTGAACCAAATTCTTCTATCTGTCCTAAAGTAATTGAAGCCGGCTCACCAATCGTTGACTCCTCAACAAATATGACATCATTCTGCTCAATTGCTGTATTAAGGCTGGCAGGCTTATTATTAAGTGTAATGACTGCACCTTCCCCGGCAAGACCTCTTACAAGCCTTACTTTGCCATTAACCATAAATTCAATCTGAGCACCCCGTCTTGGGAAAAGCTTCTCATTAGGATAACCTATCTGCATAATCGCATCAAATACTGTGAGCTTATTATTATCATATAACTTAATACGCTCATTATTGACATTAACAAATATAAACTTATTCTTCTGTGTATAATAATTCGTACATATACCTACTGGTGTTACATATAAAGAATCTTTCTCAAAGCCTTCAACATTAAAATCCACTGTTGTAAGGACTTCCTTTCCTCTTATTGCAACTCTTTCAGGTGCTATGCCAAGATTCTTAGCAAGTACCTTGGTGTAACTTGGCATTTTACCGCCACCACCTACAACGAATACAGCATTTACCGGCTTACCGCCATTAAGCTCGATAATCTTATCTGATGTCGACTTTGCCATATTATCAATTGATTCTTCTGCTATTGCCTGTATCTCGCTTGAAGCAACCCTCTGTTCAAGTCCCATAATATCATTGAACACAACCTCTTTATTGTCCGGATTGCTTGCGGATATCTTAATAGTCTCCGCTGTGTTGAAGTCAACAAGATAATTCTTTGCAATCTTTTCTGTTATCTCATCACCTGCTAATGGAATCATACCATAAGCCACAATGCTTCCATCTTTAGTAATACATATATCCGATGTACCCGCTCCGACATCGACAAGACATATGTTAAGAAGTCTGTACTGTTCTGGAATCGCAATATTCATTGAAGCTATTGGCTCTAATGTAAGTGAAGCAACATTAAGTCCAGCATACTCTACTGCCTCGTATAGTCCGTCTACAACTTCTTCCGGAAGAAATGTAGCAATAAGCTCAACAAATATTTTTCTAGCCTTATGCCCCTCAAGGTTACCTATATCATAACCATTAAGCTGATATCTTATAGGTGTATTGCCTACACAGTAAAATCTGTCTTTCTGTGTGGCATCATTGATTGAATGATGTGCATTCTCTACCGCAAGAAGATTAAGCGAATATATATCCTCCGCTGTAACTCTTGTCTCTTCTTCAAATTCATACTCGGCAGTCGCATTAACTGTTCTTAAAACCCTGCCCGCAGCAGCTATACATACATCTTTAAGTTCCATATTAAGCTGCCTTTCAAGTGCAAGCTTAACCTGACGTATTGTATCACCTACTTTATATATATCGTGTATCTGCCCATCAAGCATAGCACGCGTTGTATGGAGCTGCTGTGCCATTGCTGCTATTTTAAATCTGCCATATTCAAGATAACCTACAACGCCAACAACGCTCCTTGTTCCTATATCAAGACCAAACACATAACTATTGTTGGAATTCCTTTCTTTATCCATATCATATCCTCATTTCTGCCCACATTTTAACACAAGAGCCACTTTAGCTCAATAAAATGTTTTGTATCTGTCTGAAAGTATATTCTAAATCCTTATTATTATCAATACAATAGCTGCATTTATCTTTAATATTCTCTAATGCCTGCTGGCTCTTTAATATATTATCAATCTTTTCATCACTATAGCCACGGCTTTCTTTTAAGCGCTGTCTTCTTATATCCTCTGATGTGTCTATATACCATACCTCATCGCAGAATACATCATAATGTTCTGTAAGCAGCAGTGCTGACTCAACAAATGTATAATCTAATCTTCCAGCTATTTTATTATTCGTTATGCGTGTGATAACCTCCTGCTTTACTGCCGGGTGTACTATACTATTTACTGCCATACGTTTATTGGCATTAGAAAATATTATATCTGCCAGCTTCTTTTTATCAATCTCTCCAGTTTCATCGACAATATCTTCGCCAATCAATGCTATCATCATTTCATATGTCTTAGAACCTTTTGTATACAATCCTTTGGCTACATCATCTGTCATAATAATATCACAGTTGTAATTATCAGCTAAATATTCAAGAACCGCTGATTTACCAGCACCAACTCCACCTGTTATTCCAATTGTCTTCATAAGTAGTCCTCATTTATAGTTATAATATACTTTTCTATGTCTATAGTATTAATGTGCCTCAAGCCAGTTTTTACCCTGCTTTATATCTATTTCAAGTGGAACTTTAAGACTTACTGCCTCTTTCATACCCTCTGTTAATATCTGTCGTACATCATCGATTTCATCTATAGCTGTTTCAACTAAAAGTTCATCGTGAACCTGTAATATAAGGTGTGATTTAAGACCTTTTTCCTTTAATGCCCTGCTGACCCTAATCATAGCAAGCTTAATAATATCAGCCGCTGTTCCCTGTATTGGTGCATTCATAGCAACTCGTTCCCCAAATGAACGCTGCATAAAGTTACCAGATGAAAGTTCAGGTATCTCTCTTCTTCTGTTAAACATTGTAAGAGAATATCCTTTTTCTTTGGCAGAGCTTACAAGTCCGTCAATAAATTCTTTAATTGATGGATATGTCGCAAAATATTTGTCAATATATGCTTTGGCCTCCTTAGGTGTAATACTTAAATCCTGACTAAGTCCAAACGAACTCATTCCGTATATTATTCCAAAATTAACTGCCTTGGCATTGCTTCTCTGTAATGGTGTAACCTCATCTATAGGAGTATTAAATACTTCTGCCGCTGTTGCCCTGTGAATATCTTCTGATGAATTATATGCAGCTATTAGCTTCTCATCACCTGACATATGGGCAAGTATTCTTAACTCAATCTGTGAATAATCAGCATCAATAAACACATAGCCGTCTTTTGGAATGAATACCTTTCGTATCTTCTTTCCCATCTCCATTCGTATTGGTATATTCTGAAGATTAGGGTCTGTACTGCTTATTCTTCCCGTCGCAGTAATTGTCTGGTTAAATGTTCCGTGAATCCGTCCATCTTCTTTAATATATGCTGTAAGTCCGACAGCATATGTTGAATTAAGCTTTGCTAACTGTCTATATTCAAGTATCTTCTTAACAATTGGATAATCTGGTGCAAGCTTATCTAAAATATCTGCGGCTGTAGAGTAACCACTTTTTGTCTTCTTTCCGTTAGGCATACCCATTTTCTCAAACAGAATAACACCAAGCTGTTTAGGCGAATTAATATTAAATTCTTCGCCTGCAAGCTCATATATCTCTTTCTCAAGGACATTTATCTTCTCTGTAAGTACCTTTGAGTAATCATCAAGCTCATTCTTGTCAACCCTTATACCGAATCTTTGCATATCGTAAAGCACGAATACAAGAGGCATTTCTATATCATTGTATAATGAATACATATCCTCTGATATAAGGACATCTATAACAGACTGTGCACATCTATAATTTACATATGCCTTAAAGCAGGCAAGTTTAAACAAGTTCGCATCATCAATATCAAAGCTTTCCTTTATGCTTCTCTTTCCAAGAAGCTCTGTCTGTGACATAATAAGCATTGAAAGGTATTCTCTTGCCAGTGCTTCATAATCATATCTTTCATTGTTAGGATGAATAAGATATGCAGCAATTGCTATATCCATAAATGCCTGTTCTGATACTTCAAGGCTGTCATCGTTATTCCCATCTGTATAGTTATCAAAAATGTAAAGATAGTCTTTAAGATTATCTATTACAATATTCCTGTTATCTGAACACTTTATTAATCTCATAAGCTTATCTTTTAAATAATCAGATGTAATAAAGCCTCCAGCTGGAATATAATATATATCCTCATCAGAATATGATATCGAAACTCCAAGAAGCTCGTCTTCTGCAATTATTCCAAGTCCGATTTTTTTATTTTCTTTAATATGTGAAGCTGCTGTTTCAAACACTTCCTCGGCTTTGGCAAAATCCTCCACCTTATTAAAATGTTTACAACATTCAGGCTCTGACTGTGTACCATTGTCACATCTTTTAAGCATATTCTTGAAATCGTAACGCTTAAAAAGCTTATATGACTCCTGATTAAACATATCATTAATATCCGCATTATTAATGTCATAATCGACATCAACATCTATCTTAATCTCTGATAAATAACGGCTTAATTTAATCTGCTCAATATTTTCTTCTATTGATTTCTTAGCCTTTGGCGGCTTTAATTCTGATATATTATCTATAATATTATCTATATTATGATACTTTATTATTAAAGCTGAGGCTGTCTTAGGGCCTATTCCCGGTGCACCAGGTATATTATCAGAGCTGTCACCCATAAGTGCCTTCATCTCTATGAATTCCGCAGGTGTTACGCCATAAAGTTCTTTTACATCTTCTGGATAATAATCTTCAACCTCTGTAACTCCCTTTTTAGTCTTTGGTATACGGATTTTGATATTAGTATCTGCAAGCTGCAACAAATCCCTGTCACCAGATACAATAGACACGTCAATTCCCTGCTTCTGCGAGTTCTTGGCTATTGTTCCTAGAATATCATCTGCCTCAAAGCCTTCTTTTTCTACTATAGTTATATTCATAGCTGTAAGTAGTTCCTTCATAAGCGGAACCTGCTGTCTTAACTCAGGAAGCATCGGCTTTCTTGTGCCTTTATAACCATCATATACTTTATGTCTGAAAGTTGGTGCACTAAGATCAAATGCAACTGTAACATAATCAGGCTTTTCCTCATCTATAAATTTAAACATAATATTAAGGAATCCATACATTGCATTAGTATGTATTCCTTCGCTGTTAGTTAAATCAGGCACTCCGTAGAATGCCCTGTTTAATATACTGTGCCCATCTATAAGCAGCAATTTACTCATTCTAAATCTCCATTCCAGCTGGAAATCCTGTAAATAGCAGGATACAAAATGCCGTATTACAACATTCCAGCTTTTAATAATATCTGATTATTATACAAATAATAAAAGTCAGAAGCATAATTACTTCTATCATAATATTCAATATTGTTATATTATGATTCCATTCTCTTATTGCATTGCATTTATCTATGCTTAGAGATAATTTCAAGTCAACTAATGTCTTAAAATCATAGCTGTCTATGCAGGCTTTGATAGCTGGAGGGGTATTTTTTGATATATTGTCTTCATCAAGTCCGTATGACACAATATAATATATCTCCAGTTCTTCTTTGCAGTCCTCACAGTTAAGGATATGCTGTATGAATTGTTCTTCCTGCTTTAATGAAAGATTGCCTTTGTCGTAATCTTTAATCATTTTCTGAATTTGCTTGCAATTATCCATAATATGCCTCACTGAGCCAATAGTTTGTCGGACGGACGAAATCGCACAAGATGTGCTCTTCTGGTGGTATCCGAATTTAGTTCTTAATTCAGGCTAAAACCATTGGGGTATTTTAGTACGCCGTGCAGGTTCTGGAAAGCTTTGCTTTCCAGAACTGTCGGGCATTCGCCCTATCAGTCTAAAGCCCAAAGAAGAACTTTGTGCAAGCACAGTTCTTCCTCAGGCTTCAGACTGGCACGGCTCATTGCTTACGCACATTATAGCAGAAAATGCACAGACTTTCCATTAAAAGTCTGTGCATTATTAAAAAATACATTACTAATTTCAGGTTGTTACATTTAACGGATATTTATTTATCCCTGTTAATAACTCTTAATATGAGGTTGACAGCTTCATCTATACCATAGCTTGCACTGTTAATACATAAATCATAGTTGTATGCCTGCCCCCATATATTATTGGTGTAGAATTTATAGTAACGTTCTCGCTTTTTATCCAATTTAACCAACCTCTTTAATGCCTTAGAATATGGAATTTTCTCAAGTTCCATAATTCGTCTTGCTCTCTGCTGTACAGGTGCAGTAATAAATACACTGACGTGAGGTATATTGTTATTCTTAAGAATAACGTCAGCACAACGTCCGATAACAATAAAATCCTCTTTCTCAGCAAGTTCCCTAAGAATTTCTGATTCATTAAAGAATGCCGCATCATTAGCTGGAAGTCCGTGGTTACGGCTGAAACGTCTTGCCTTTTCTGGATTAATCATTTCGTGGCTTAAGTCAATCTTCTTGCTCTTCCATCTTGCATCTTTTTCTGCATCTTTACGGATAACAAGATCCTTGAAAATCTCAGCATCATAATAGTTAAGTCTTAATTTATCAGCAAGTGCAAATCCGATATCAGTACCAGCACTTCCCTCTGTACGGCTTATACATATTATCATTCTGTTATCGTTGTTATTTCTGTGGAAATTAGATACATTTAACTCACTGATTGATGTATCAAGTATATCAACTGAACCAAATCCGTGAGGAAGTTCTGCTATCTCGTTTAATATGTCATTATACTGACGCATAAACTTAGACTTAACTTCCTTATCCTTAATTGTTCTTGCCATATTTCCTACAAGAGCAACTTCACTTCTTAACAGATATCCGTGTGGGTTAGTATATATAAGTGCACTAAGCTTATCAAGACATTTGTCCGCATCACCTATAAATACTCGTCCAAGTTCTGAACCTACACTCTCATATACATTGCTATCAAGTTCATATATCTTCTTAGCAAGATTGTAGGCAATTGTCTTAGCATCATCATTTGATGACTTATTCTCATTATTGATACTATTATCAATATTATTAATATTATTATCGCTCATATTGCCTTCCTCCTATAAAAAGAATATTAATGTGTCAAGTATAAACACAGGAACTAAAATACCTATAGACCAAAGCATATATCCGAAGAAACCAGGCATTCTGACACCATTCTCGTCTGCAATGGATTTAACCATAAAATTAGGTGCATTACCGATATATGTACCAGCTCCCATAAATACCGCGCCACAAGATATAGCAGTAAGAAGCTTCACAGTTATAATACCTGCACTTGTTGTAATACCATTTGTAAATCCTAATGTACCAGCAGTGGTAAAGAATACAAGGTATGTTGGTGTATTATCAAGGAAACTTGAAAGTGCACCTGTTGTCCAGAACATCTGCCATGCCTTGTTAATTCCAAGTGTTGGACCAACAGCCTTAAGAATCATCAGAGCTGGCTGCATTGTAATAAATATACCTATAAAAAGTACAGCTACTTCCTGAATTGCACCCCAGTTGAAATGGTTCTTGGTTCTAATCTCAGATTGTGTTGTCTTAAATGACAATAACGCTGATAAAAGAATTATTGCAATCTCTATCATTGTAACAAATGAGAATGTTACTTCTCCAATATGTAAGCCCTTAAGCTCTCCGTTGGCTCCAATAAATGCTGGAACATTAGTAAGTGTACCACTAAGTACAACAGCAATTACGATTGTTACTATAAATATAATATTGTGAGCACCCTGAAGCTTTAATTCTGTTGACTCCTTACTTATATCAGGCACACTACCCTCAGCAATATCAAGTCTGTAATTATGTCTGTCAATCATATAGAATATTGGAAGCAGAATTACAAGGTTAAAGCATAATACTGGAAGAAGATGTAAACTCCATGTAAACGGAACCCCTCTCATAAATCCCATAAGAAGTGGTGGATCACCAATTGGTGTAAGACAGCCACCCATATTAGAGATAAGGAATATAAAGAATATCATAATATGACTTCTTCTATGTCTCCAGGAGTTCATCTTAATAAGCGGACGAACCAATAACATACTTGCACCAGTTGTTCCTATTAGGCTGGAAAGAAATGTTCCTATTAATAATGTAATTGTATTTACTCTTGGTGAACCAACCAAATCACCATCAACAGATATATTACCTGTAACACAGAATAAACCAAATAATAAAATAATAAAACTAAGATAATCGTTAATTATACATTCAAGCACCGTTTCCGCTGCTGTTGATGCACCTTTTGTTACCGCATATGGAATGATAAATAAAAGTGACCAGAATATAACTGCGTGTATCTGATGACTTTCCCACCATTCAGCTTTCACAAGTGGCATAATTGCAATACATAAAAGTAATCCTGCGAAAGGGATACAAAGCCATAATGGCAACATAATAAATTCCTCCTGTTCATAATAATGATTATTTATTAGATAAACATAACCTCAATGTTTATTGCTAAAGAATTATAGTCCATTTATAAAAAAAATAAAAGCATTATTAAGTTTTTATTTAAAAACAACAAACCACTTTTCGCTTTTCACACAGCATTAATATATAAAAAAACAACAAACAATATATAAGCATAACAAATAATATAAACACATAACAAGCAATCTATAAGTAAATGCCAAATTGTATATAAGCCATTTCTATTACATAGTCTATATGTTATACTTTAGACAAATAATTAATTAGTTTACTTATGGAGGTTATTATGTACGACTTAAATGTATTGATATTTGATATAAATAAGACTGCCGAAGATGAGGAACAGGTAAAGACATTAAACAACCTGTTAAGTCTCTTTGGCGGCAAAGCAGAAATAAAAAATACATTCGATAGAAACCAGCTTGTATTATCCTACGATGAAGAAAAGCTCAAAAAATGGAAAACAAGAAATGCAGGCCGCACAAGCAATTATTATAATCTTTCCGTTAAAGAAGTCAGGGAAATGATTAATACACTGGGTGCAGAGCAGGCAGCCACCAAGCTTGGAATGACCAAGCAGGGAATGTATAAAAGGCTAAAACGCTGTCTTGAAATTAATACAGAACGATTCTAGCCATATCTTACACCAAAAATCACAAAAAGGAAGCCTTTATACAAAGACTTCCTTAATCTATTAATGCGGAAGATGGGACTTGAACCCACACGATGTTACCACCGGCAGATTTTGAGTCTGCTGCGTCTGCCATTCCGCCACTTCCGCATAACAATAAAATAATACCATAACATAATTAAAAAGGCAAGTAGAAAGTTTCTTTTACTGTTAAAAAAATGCCAGACCAACATACATCAGTCTGGCAGGTAAATAACAATATTCAATTACATAACACACAGCACTATATTTTATAATTCTTGTGCTCATTATACCATATGCCCTGCATTGTTCTTCAACGCATCCGAAGTTTCGAAGAAACTTCTTAGTGACTACGAAGTAGTCATATTATATCATAATTCTCGTGCAGTTTTTCTGCACATGTAAAGTTCCGTAAGGAACTTCTAAGTGACTACGAAGTAGTCATATTATATCCTAGAACAAAGAATTATATAATTCCTCATACTTCTTAGCTGAACTCTTCCAAGAGAAATCTGCTTTCATTCCTCTGTCAACTATCTTGTTCCACTCTCTCTTGTGGTTATAGTATACGCTCTTAGCATAATTAATAATCCCAAGCATTTCGTGGGCATTGTAATTAGCAAATGAGAAGCCTGTTCCTGTACTCTCATATTCATTATATGGCTCAACTGTATCCTTAAGACCACCTGTCTCTCTAACTATAGGCACTGTACCATATCTTAAAGACATAAGCTGGCTGAGTCCACAAGGCTCAAACAATGAAGGCATAAGGAATGCATCACAAGCTGCATATATCTTGTGTGACATCTCCTCTGAATAGTAAATATTAGCAGATACTCTGTCATTATATTTCCAGTCAAAATGTCTGAACATATTCTCATATTTCTCTTCACCAGTTCCAAGAACTACAAGCTGTACATCTTCTGCACATAACTCGTCCATAACATAAGCAATTAAATCGAGACCCTTCTGGTCTGTAAGTCTTGATACTATACCTATCATAAACTTACTCTTATCCTGTGCAAGTCCCAGTTCTTTCTGGAGAGCAACTTTATTCTTCCACTTTTCTTTACGGAAAGTAATCTGATTATAGTTAGCCGCAAGAGATTTATCTGTCATAGGATTATATACTTCGTAATCTATGCCATTAACAATACCACTAAGAACATTAGCTCTTGCATTCATAAGACCATCAAGATTCTCACCATAGAAAGGTGTCTTAATCTCCTCTGCATATGTCTCGCTAACAGTAGTTACCCTGTCAGCGTATACTATGCCACCCTTAAGATAATTAGCATCTTTATATGCTTCAAGCTTATCTGATGTAAAATAGCTGTCATCTAATCCGGTAATATCCTTTACCTTCTTAAGATCCCATATACCCTGGAACTTAAGGTTATGTATAGTCATTATTGACTTTACACCATTGTAGAAATCCCCAAGTGCAAAACGCTCGTGTAAATATACCGGAATAAGTCCTGTCTGCCAGTCATTGCAATGTATTATGTCTGGCTTAAAACCAATAACAGGTATTGCTGACAAAGCAGCTTTGCTAAAGAATGCAAATTTCTCAATATCTTCGTGTATCCAGCTATAAGGCTTTGGTCCTCCAAAATAGAATTCATTATCAATAAAATAGAATGTAACTCCATCATACTCCATTTCAAATACGCCAACGTACTGTGTACGCCAAGCTAAATCAATATAGAAATGAGTCTTGTATACCATCTTCTCTCTGTACTCCCAAGGAATACATGTATACTTTGGAATCATAACACGAACATCAAATTCATCCTTATTAAAATACTTAGGAAGCGAACCAACAACGTCAGCTAAACCTCCTGTTTTAATGAAAGGTACTGCTTCTGATGCAATAAATAAAACATTCTTCATATAATCCCCTTTCTATACATCTATGTAACTAAATGTATAAATATAATCAATGTAATAACTATATTAAAACATATTTTTCAAAATATATCAATTACCAGTATCTTCTTACACCAATTATCTGCATTCCGATATTAACTGAAGAAACCTTTACATAATCACCAGGTACAGAAGCATGTATCATCTGTCCTCCGCCGATGTAGATACCAACGTGTCCCGGGTAACATATTACATCACCTGGCTGTGCGGCACTTATGCCACCTGATACAGCAACGCCTCCATATGCCTGTGAACTTGATGAACGGGCAACACCAGATATACCTGCCTGTGCAAGTACATATGATACAAGACCTGAACAGTCAAATCCACTTGGTGAAGCTCCACCACTTCTATAAGGAACACCAACATATCTGTAAGCTATTGAAACAATGTTAGATGCAACTGATGAATCATTATTAGCTGATGTAGGTATTGATGTAACTTTTGTCTTAGTTGTTGTCTGACCGCTTGTTGCAGCTGCTCTTGCTGCTTCTGCCTGTCTTTTCTGTTCTAATGCCTTAGCAGCTTTTTCATTAGCTTCTGCTAATAATTCGTCAAAGTTGCTGATATCACTCTGTGCAGCATCAATTGCTGTATAAAGTGTAGCCTGCTTGTTAGTAAGCTCCTTCTGCTTGTCATTAAGAGCTGCCTGCTTAGTCTCTAAATCACTTTTATATTCAGCGATAGATGCTGCTGTTGCAGCCATCTCTTCAAGCTTGTTACGATCATAGTCATATACCTGCTGCATATAACTTGCCTTATTAATAACATCACTCATATCAGATGCTGTAAGGAATACATCTGAAATTGATGTTGACTGGTCTTCATACATATATTTAATTCTTAATTTAGTATCATCAAACTGTTTCTGCTGTAACTGTTGCGCAGCTTCAAGATCAGCGTTAGTCTGGTCAATCTCATCTGAGAGATCTGCCATATCCTGTTCTAAAGAACTCATCTCTGTAAGAAGATAGGCAGCCTGCTGCTGCAGCTGATCAAGTTCATTCTGTTTATCCTGCTTCTGCTGTGTAAGTGTACTGATTTCGTCAGCAAATGCTGTTGAACCTATAATTGTTGTTCCCGCAATAGTTGTTGCCAATGCTGCTGCAGCAAACGTTTTGAATACTCTTTTACGCATATATAAAACTCCTAAATATTACAATTTTGTTAAAACATTTTTACAAATACGTTAATATTATAATATACAAAGTTCAATATAGCAAGAAAAAACCGCAAAAAAGCTGATAAACTGTCAGTATAATTCCTAAAAAACCATCAAACTGCTGTCTGATGAAGCCTTATATTATCTGATATAAGTGCTATGAATTCTGAATTAGTCGGCTTGCCTTTGCCATTACTGATTGTATATCCGAACAAATCGTTAAGAATATCCGGATTACCTCTGTTCCATGCAACTTCAATAGCGTGTCTTATAGCTCTTTCAACACGGCTTGGTGTTGTGTCAAACTTTTTGGCTATAGTTGGATAAAGGACTTTGGTAATACTATTTATTATATCCGGATCATTAACCGCAAGTGTTATAGACTCTCTCAGATACTGATAACCCTTTATATGTGCTGGAACACCAATCTCGTGTATCATTCCTGTAATCTCATTCTCAAGGATATGTTTGTTATGAGGAATACTGTCGTTAACCGATTTTTTTATATTGACAGGCTTTATATTAATAATTCCTCCAATATATTTAATGCGGTCAATCAGCATATTATTATCAAATGGTTTCATAACATAATATGTAGCTCCCATATTGAAAGCATCCTCTGTCACTGCTTCCCTTCCAACTGCACTAATAACAATAAATGCAGGATTAACACAATCATTATCCTCCCTTATCCTCTGCATAACAGTTAGTCCGTCAATCTGCGGCATAATAATATCAAGAAGTACAATATCAGGCTGTGTCTTTTTAATGACATCAACTGTATCCTCGCCATTCGTTGCTGTACCTACAACATCTAACTGCGGCTCTCCATTAATAACCTCTTTGATTACATCTACCATTCTCTTGTTATCATCCGCAATTACAATTTTCAATGGATTCATAAGCAATTCTTCCCCTCGTCATATAATAATATATAAATATGCTTTCCGCCAAAAGAACCTATCTTTCAGCACCGCATAATGAATATATTTATTATTATATATTTAAAAATATAATTTTACAACGAAAACGCATCGCAACTATCGACATAATTCGACAAATAAAATTAAATCATATAAATATATTGGCATTATAAACCTTTTTATTTAGCTTCATTATTGCAGATAATAATATCATCAGATAAATTTCAAATAAATTTTAAAGGAGGAAAACTATGCTTATTAATAAAAATACATTTTCTAATAAATTATTAAATAAGTATATTTACTGGTCAGGAATAATAACACTTTTATTTATTCTTATTACATCTTATGTAAACTATGTTAATAAGCATTTTCCTGAACAGATATATATAACTGAGCAAAGCGATACAAGTATCAACCTGTCACTCCCCGTTACCGGAAGCGTTCACAACACGCAGAATGGTACTAATAACAGTCTTGCAAATGCTGATTTCAGCCGAGAGGTTACTTTTATAACCGGCAGTCCTGGAAGTTACCACATCGACCTTCATCTGTTCGGCTTCTTATTTTTAAAGACAGTAAATGTCAATGTAGTTGATGAAAAATACGTCTATCCCTGTGGCTTTCAGGCTGGCTTATATCTGAAAAGCAGCGGAATACTTGTAGTAAAGACCGATTCCATCGAGAGCAAATCAAGTGGTACAATAACCCCCTGCGAAAATATTATTACCAAAGGCGATTACATTTTAAGAATCAATGATGAAGAAATCAATTCCAAGAAACAGTTATCTTGCAAGGTAAATGAATGTGCTGGCGAGAAGCTTAATATAGAATTACTGCGTAATGATGAAATAATAAATGTAACTGTAACCCCTGTTGAGGATAAAAACAGTGAATATAAGCTAGGTCTGTGGGTAAAAGATGATGCACAGGGTATAGGAACAATAACTTATATTGATACAGATTATAACTACGCTGCACTTGGTCACCCGATAACTGATAATACCACCGGCAAAGCCCTTAATATTAAATATGGCAGATTATATAACACAAGAATTCTATCAATAATAAAAGGACAGAATGGCACTCCTGGAGAATTGCAGGGAATTATAGACTACAAGAACAGTACCCCGATAGGAACAATTGACAAGAACAGCTCTTACGGAATATATGGAACAATCGACAACTCTATTGTAAAGAAGCATTCTCTTTCACTTATGAGTGTCGGTTACAGATACAGTGTCCACAAGGGTAAAGCATATGTAAGATTTTACAGGAATAATAAATATGATGACTACGAAATTAAAATTACACAGCTTAACAATAACGATTCCAAAAATATCAGTTTTGTTGTTACCTCTGAAGAACTTCTTGATATGACTAATGGAATTGTACAAGGTATGTCTGGCTGTCCTATTATTCAGGACGGAAAGATAATCGGTGCTGTAACACACGTTCTTATTGATGACTCAAGAAGCGGATATGGCATATATATAGAAAATATGCTTAATGCTTCATAAAATTAACAGCTGGTATATACATACCAGCCGTTAATTTTTCAGAGTGCTTTTACTGTTCCAGATATAATTATTATAATAACTATATCTAAAAATCACAACTCTGATTTCACTTTATCAGCCATAATCTTTAATTCTTTGGCATTCTCAAGCACAGAGTCTGTAAGTGTCTCACCGGATAACATTCTGGCAATTTCATTAAGACTATCATCTCCTGCGACCCTCTGGATATTACTGTAGGTCTTATTATCGTGTACACTCTTTTCTATTATGTAATGGGCATCTGCCATAGCCGCAATCTGTGGCAGATGTGTTATACATATTATCTGATGCGATAACGAAAGCCTTGCAAGCTGATTAGATACCTTTGAAGCCGTCTTACCACTTATACCTGCATCAATCTCATCAAATATAAGTGTCTTATCTGCATCTTCTGACATAACTGTCTTTATGGCAAGCATAATTCTTGAAAGTTCACCACCCGAAGCAATCTTTGATAATGGCTTTAAATTCTCACCAGGGTTCGTTGATATCATAAATCTTACATTATCACAGCCCTTTGAAGATAAAGATGGTTCTTTCGCAAAATCTATTCTGAACTTTACATCTAAAAAGTTAAGATTCTTTAAAGAAGCTATGAATTGCTCTGCAAGCTTTACTGCTGCCTGCTGTCTTATGGAACTTAGCTTTTGGGCTATATCCCACGCCTTACAGCATGCTTCTTCATACTCTTTTTTCCTTCTGCTTATAAGCTCATCAAAATTGTAATAATCTGCAAGCTTCGCATTAACAGCCTTTAAGGTATCATTAATAGCCTCTATTGAACTTCCATATTTGTTCTTAAGATTATTAATAAGATCAAGTCTTTCCTGTAGTTCGCTAAACTCTCTTGGATCATATTCAGAGTTCTCTATATATGAACTGATACTGTGTCCGGCATCACGAATAAGTCCTTCAGCATCAGACAAAGTATCACAGCACTCTTTCAATACATCATCATATTCACTTGCTGTTATAAGTGACTTTAATGCAGTTCCTATCATATCACTTATATTATCATTACCTGAATTCAAAAGCATATCTGCATACGAAAGCTCATTAGTAATCTTCTGGTAATTATTAAGCTTATGATATCTTGCTTCAAGCTCCTCATCTTCATCTGGCTGTATATCGGCCGTCTGTATCTCATTAGCTTCATACTCAAGAAATGCTATCTCTTTTTGAAGTTCATCTTTATCCTTATCAATAAGTTCTAACGCTTTCTTTGCTTTAACCATATCTTTATATGCATCTTCCATAGCCTCTCTTAATTCAGCTATTTCATCAGCACAGAATGTATCTACAACCGTCAGATGATTAGCATCATCCATAAGTATCTGGTTATCGTGCTGTCCATGAACATCTATAAGATAGCGTGCAAGCTTCTGTGTCTGTGCCGCTGTAAAATTCTGTCCATTAACCTTTATCTGCGAACGTGTTGGTGTTATCTTTCTTGAAATAAGCAGTTCACCATTCTCAATATCTATAACTCCAAGCTCTTTTATGCGTTCAATTACATTATCATCTTCAATATTAAAAAGCAGTTCTGAAAGTCCATATTCTGCACCTGTTCTTATAAAATCAGGCGATGTCTTGGCACCTAGTGCCGCATTAATAGAACCCAATATAATAGACTTACCTGCACCTGTCTCTCCTGACAGAATATTAAGCCCCTCTTCAAAATCAATATTTTCTTCTTCTATAAGTGCAAGATTCTTAACATGTAAATTAGATAACATATTCCTCCTCTGATACTATATCTTTATAATACTATGCCTTTATAAGTTTCTTAAGTTTATTAGAAACATTTACAGTATCCTTAACAGTCCTTACAGCACACATAATAGTGTCATCACCTGCAATAGAACCAACTATCTCATCAAGCTTAAGTGCATCCAGTGCCGCACACACCGCCATTGCCATACCCGGAACAGTCCTTATAACAAGAATATTCTGTGCCATATCCATAGAAAGATAGCCTTCCTTTAGCACTCTTATATATTTGTCATTAGGTACAGGACTGCTATGTGAAAGAGTTGTATACTTCTGATTAACCCCGTCAATTGTGACCTTGGTAAGATTAAGTGCTCTTATATCCCTTGAAACAGTCGCCTGAGTTACATTATATCCTGCTTTATTAAGTGCATCAGCAAGCTCTTCCTGAGTTCCTATATTATTATCAGCTATAAGTTCTAATATTTTTTTATGTCTGTCTGATTTCACTTTTCTTCTCCTATTCCGGCTACATTTTATTCCTTATCCTTTCAAGGAAAGAAATTCTGCTTGTCTTTATAAGCCGTGCTGTCTTATCAGAACGGGTAATAACAACTCTGTCCCCTGTTATGACATTACAATAGCTTTCTCCATCATATGTAGCTACTCTTTCTTCTGATAATTTCTTATTATCATTCATCTGTATTACAATCTCATCATTCTGTTCAAATATTATGCTTCTCTGAGTAAGTGTATGTGCACATATTGGTGTAATCATTATAAGATGTGCATTCGGCTGGACAATTGGTCCGCCTGCCGATAAAGAATAAGCTGTAGAACCTGTCGGCGTAGATACTATAACTCCGTCTGCTGCGAACGAATTAAGATATTCTCCATTGACATATATATCAAAATCTATAACCCTTAATATTCCCCTTCTGCTAAGAACTACATCATTAAGTGCTACATCTTCATATATAAGCTCGTCATCACGGTATATCTTTCCATCAAGCATCATCCTTGTATCTATCTCATAACAGTCATTAATAAGGCTTTCAAGGGTATCATACACTGTGTTCATATCTGTATCAGTAAGATACCCCAGCGTTCCTATGTTAACACCAAGAAGAGGTATATTCTTAGAATTAAGGTCTCTTGCCGCCTGTATAAGCGTACCATCCCCACCAAGAACAATTATGCATTCTGTATCATCTGGCACAATATCAGCATTCGTATAACAATAATCAGTATGTTCTACATCTGCCGAGTCAGGATTATATATACAGCTTACATTGTTCTTGTTAAGATAATCCAGAATACTGTTTGTATATACAAGGTCTGGATCTTTAGTTGTATTCGTGACTATGTAAAAAGATTTCATTAACGCCTCTATACTTTAAATTAATATTAATATCTATATGAATATATTACAATGTTTCGTGGGCTTTGTCTACTATATTTTGTATTGTGAAAGGAATATCATCATAGGTTCCTTCTATATGTTTCTGTAAATGAAGAAGATATTCGATATTTCCTTCCGGACCCTTAACTGGCGAGAATTCAAGGTTAAGTATCTCAAATCCAATTGAAATTGCATAATTAATAACCATTTCTATAACTTCGATGTGTACCGCCTTATCCCTTACAACACCGTGTTTACCAACCTTTTCTCTTCCAGCTTCAAACTGTGGCTTTATAAGACATACTATCTGCCCGTCATCTGTAAGAAGATTTTTCACTGGAAGCAGCACCTTTGTAAGCGATATAAATGATACGTCAATGCTTGAAAAATCTATCTTATCCGCAATATCTTCCGGTGTTACATATCGTATATTAGTCTTTTCCATACATACAACACGCTCATCATTACGAAGCTTCCAAGCAAGCTGTCCGTGTCCTACATCAACAGAATATACTTTAACAGCACCATTCTGAAGCATACAATCTGTAAAACCACCTGTTGATGAACCAACATCCATACATATTTTTCCTTCAATCGTTACATCAAAATTCTCCATAGCTTTTTCAAGCTTTAACCCGCCACGGCTTACATACTTAAGTGTATTGCCTCTTACCTCAATATTAACAGTCTCATTAAATGATGACCCAGCTTTATCTTCCTTCTGTCCGTCAACATATACATTTCCAGACATAATTATAGCCTTTGCCTTTTCCCTGGAATCAGCAAGCCCCCTGTTCACTAACAGAACATCTAATCTTTCTTTACTGCTCATTATTATTATCTCCAATATTATTATAAACTGCTGTTATACGTTTAACAATTGTATCTTCATCTATTCCTGTCTCACGCCGTAATATATCAACACTTCCGTGTTCTATATAATCATCAGGAAGTGATATGTCAAGCACATAGTTATGAAGTTCTTTATCATTGATATATTGACAGACTGCACGCCCAAATCCGCCCGATGATACATTCTCTTCAAGTGTTACTATAAGCTTATGTGTTGTGCTTATTTTATCAAGCATTGCACTGTCTATAGGCTTTACAAAACGTGCATTTACAAGTGTCACGTTATAGCCCTGCTCTTTAAGTCTTTCCCTTACATTAAATGCTGTATCAACCATACTTCCAAGTGCAAGAATTGCTATATCACTTTCTTCATACATAAGCTCAGCCTTGCCGTATTCAACCGGTGCATTAAATTCGCGAAATCTGACAACTGCCTCGCCTCTTGGATATCTTATAGCTATCGGCCCATTAAATTCTTCCAGAGCGAACTCAAGTGATGACTTTAATTCATAATCATTCTTTGGTGCCATAATAGTCATATTAGGTATTGATGACAGGAATGATATATCAAATATCCCCTGATGTGTCTCTCCATCACTTCCAACAAGTCCTGCCCTGTCTATTGCAAACACAACGTGAAGCTGTTGTATACACACATCATGTAATATCTGGTCATAAGCTCTCTGTAAAAATGAAGAATATACCGCAAACACCGGTTTTAATCCGCCTGCTGACAATCCTGCCGCAAATGTTACAGCGTGAGCCTCAGCAATTCCGACATCAAAAAATCTATCCGGAAACCACTTTGAGAACTTAGCAAGCCCAACTCCGTCTGGCATAGCCGCTGTAATAGCACATACAGACCTGTCTTTCTTGGCTATTTCACATATAGAATTAGAGAACACCTGCGAATATGTTGGCCGGTCAGATTTATTAATCTCCATACCTGTCGCCACATCAAATGGTCCAATACCATGAAACTTGCTTGGATTGCGCTCTGCCGGCTTGTAACCACGTCCTTTCTGCGTAACAACGTGGACAAGCACAGGTCCATTTATTCTTTTTGCAACTGTAAGTATCTTGATAAGCTTATCCATATCGTGTCCGTCAACTGGTCCAAGGTAATATATACCCATACTTTCAAACATCGAATCGTGAAGAATCACCTGCTTTAGATTCGACTTTGTCTTCTGGATAAGCTTTACAACCTTGTCCCCTTTAGGAAGCTTATATAATACATTGCCTATATTCTCTTTTAAATCATAGTAAGAGTCTGACGAACGTATTTCACTAAGCATATTGGATACGCCGCCGACATTTTTAGAAATTGACATTGTATTATCATTAAGTATAATCACAAAATTACCCTTAATACCTGAAGCATTATTTAAAGCTTCATATGCCATACCACCTGTAAGTGCACCATCACCTATAACAGAAACTACACTGTAATCTTCGTGCTGTACATCTCTTGCCATAGCAATTCCAAGTCCTGCTGATATTGATGTCGAGCTGTGACCTGTATCAAAAGCATCGTAATCACTTTCATTTCTCTTAGGAAAGCCGCTCATACCGCCGAATTTTCTTAATTCGTCAAATTGATTTTTCCTTCCTGTAAGTATCTTATGCGTATATGACTGATGTCCTACGTCCCATATAAGCTTGTCCTTTGGAAGATTAAATACAATATGAAGTGCCATAGTAAGCTCCACAACGCCAAGATTAGAAGCCAGATGTCCGCCTGTGACACTTATCTTATCAATAAGAAACTGGCGTATCTCATCAGCAAGCTGGTTGTATTCTATTGGTGATAATTTCTTAATATCGTTAGGTTTATTGATTTTCTCAAGTATCATAATTAACCTCTTTCACACGATTACCTATCCCTATGTATAAGCATTGTGATTAAATCCTCCAGATACTCGTTATGTCCAATAGTTTTGAGTGTTTCCAATGCTTTTACGGACATATCAGCAGTATCTTTTTCTGCTTTTTCCATTCCATAAAGTGTAACATATGTTGTTTTATTATTTCTCTCATCACTTAACACAGGCTTTCCAAGTACTTCCTGTGTGCTTGTAACATCAAGAATATCGTCCTTAATCTGAAATGCGAAGCCTATATTATAACCTGTTTCCTCAAGAAGCTTAGTGACATTTTCATCACAACCTGCAATAATTCCACCAGCCATAAATGCTGCTTCTATAAGAGCACCCGTCTTTAATCTGAAAATGTAATCAAGCTGTTCTTCATTCATCGGCTTATCTGTAAGCATTACATCAAGCGATTGTCCTCCGACCATACCATCAACACCAGCCTTATTAGCTATCACATCTGCGGCAGCAGAATATCTTAATACAGCCTGTGCATCACCTGTCTTTGCTGCTTTATGTATAGCTGAAAGCATTGTTTCATACGCAAGATTCAAAAGTCCGTCACCCGCTAATATTCCAAAATCTTCACCAAATTTCTTATGTGTTGTAAGCTTTCCTCTTCTATAGTCATCATTATCCATAGCAGGAAGATCATCATGCACCAAAGAATAAGTGTGTATCATCTCAAGAGCCGCCATAAATGGATACAATTCTTCCTCGTTAGTACCATTACACAACTTGTAAGTTTCAAGCATAATCATTGGTCTTATTCTCTTGCCGCCAGCTTCAACGCTGTAATCCATCGCAGATTTAATATATTCTGCGTGTCCCTTAGCTTCTGGCAGGTACTTTTCTATTATATTATCTATACAGGAGGTCTCTTTGCTTAACTGTTCTTTGAAATTATTCATTATTATCCACCACCCCATTATCATCAATTATAACAATCTGTTTTTCAACCTTATCAAGCATAGTATTACATTTATTGAGTAATTCCATACATTCTTTATATTTTTTAAAAGACTCATCTAATGTAAGCTCGCCCTGTTCCATTTCATTAAGAACTGCCTCAAGCTTATTAAATGTATCTTCAAGATTAGAAGCCTTTGCCATTAATTATACCTCATTAAACATTATCAATATTTGTGACCTTAGCTGTCACAGTGCCATCTTTTAAATAAAGTGTTAACAAATCATCTACTGATACATCGTTAACCGACTGTACCCTCTGTTTATTATTCTCTACATAGCTGTAGCCCTTGTCAAACTTCTTTAAAGGACTTACATTATCAAGTCTGTACGCAGCTAATGACAGCTTCTGCCTGTAGCGTTCCACTGCTTGTGTCATCTGGTTATTTAATATATCCTCTATATGAATAAGACGTTGTCTTCTTTCATATATCTGGTTAATAGGATTGTATATCTGCAAAGAAAGCTTGTCCTTCTCTGCCCTGTTCTTATATCTGGCAAATACATTATCCAGAGCATTTCTTAAACGTCTCTTGTATGCCTGCATATAATCATCAACCTGTACCATATCAAATACTGCACACTCTGCAGCGGCAGATGGTGTTGGAACTCTTAAATCTGCCACAAAGTCTGTGATTGTAAAATCTGTTTCGTGCCCAACCGCTGATATAACCGGTGTATTACAGCTAAATACTGCCTCTATAACCTCTGGTTCATTAAATGCCCACAAGTCTTCAAGTGAACCTCCTCCACGCCCAACAATAATGCAATCCACCCCGAACTTATCAAGCACAGCTATTCCCTTGGCAATACTGTACTTGGCATATTCGCCCTGAACTAATGCAGGATACAGATACAGACTTACATACGGATTGCGCCTGTGTGATATATTCATTATATCGTGTATAGCAGCCCCTGTTGAAGCTGTTACAATTCCTATCTTTCTTGCAAAACGTGGTATCGGACGCTTATATGATGAATCAAAATATCCCATATCATCATACTGCTGTTTTAATTGTTCAAACTTCTTATATAAATCCCCCATACCACTTTCGGTAATATTAACGGCATACAACTGATACCTGCCATCACGTTCATATATATCAATTCTGCCATCTACTACAACAGACATTCCATTTTCAAGCTTTATATCAAGCTTTGATGCATAAGAGGCAAACATAACAACTGCAATCGTTCCACCCGAATCTTTTAAAGTAAAATAAATATGACCGGATGTATGATACTTGCAATTAGATATTTCCCCTTTTATCTGAATACGATTAAGTACAAAATCCTGTCTAAACATATTCTTAATATAGGAATTAATCTGTGTTACAGTATATACTCCAGCCATCGTTCCTCTTTCTTAATCTCTTTATTATGCTCTTTAATTCAGCAAAAGGTTATTATACAAGCTTTGCAAGAACACCATTGACAAATGATGCTGCATTATCATCAGAGCCATAACTTTTAGCTAACTCTACAGCCTCATTAATAGCTACATTAACAGGAATATCATCATCATAAAGCATCTCATAGACTGCAAGCCGCATAATAGCAAGCTCTGCCTTACCAATACGGTCAACCGGCCAGCCTTCTGATACCGAATTAATCTTCTCGTCAAGCTCATCGCTTAATTCACATACAAGAAGTGCCTTATTCTTAATATATTCGTAATCTTTCTCATTGACATCTGTCAAATCATCAAAATAGTAGTCAATCTGTTCTCTTAATTCATTCTTATCGTGGAAAGGAACACGGAATATAAGCTTAAAAACGTGTTCTCTCATTTCTGATCTTGTCATAGGAATCCTCTCATCAATTAATTACTCAAACAGGACTGCCCATTAAGGACAGTCCCAAAAGCTTACTGTACTTAGTTGTCAATATTAACGCCAGCAATCTTAATGTTAACTTCTGATACTTCAAGACCTGTCATTGTCTCGATTGCTGTCTTAACTCTGTCCTGTACTGCGGCTGATACCTTAGGTATCTCACAGCCATATTTAATATTAAGCGCAAGATTAACTGTCACATCATTCTCACCAACGTGAACCTTAACACCCTTAGATAAATTCTTCATTCCAAGCTTGCTTACAAGTTCATTAGTGATGTTGCCAGCCATACTCTCAACGCCTTCCACCTCTGTAGCAGCAAGACCTGCAATAATAGCAACAACCTCATCTGCAACTCTTACTTCGCCAATATCCTTGCTTTCGTGAATTGTATAAGTATTACCTCTATCTTCAAACTCTTTTGTCATAATGCCCTCCTGACTGTTATTAACGTAATCTTTAATCTATTATAATAAAAAATATAAATAAATGCAATGATAAGTTACTTAATAACATTAATGGTAATTTTATCCGATGTAACCCCTGTCTTTCTCTTTGCTATATCTTCAATCTGAGCTTTCTGGCTGTTTTCTAATGTCTGCTGGTTAATTACAATATCAACGCTGTCTTCTGCCACTGAAGCCACCACATCATTAAATCCCTTTGCCTCTAATAACAACTCAATAGCTGCCTCTTTTTCTGAATATTCTGCAATTTTGGCAAGTTCATTTATCGCCTCTGTCTTTGAAGCCTTATCGATTGCTGTATCATTGACTATATTAGTAAGATTTTCTGTATTCTTGGCACGTATCTGTTCTCTGTTAAGCTTAGCTTCAGAGATTACACTTGAAGACACGCCCTGTCCTGATGTAAGTATAACGCTTCCTGGTTCTTCAAGACTCTCATCATCTGGTTCTTCCTCAGTAAATATTGTATCATCTGTTGATGTATTGACAACTTTACTGCCGCTCTTACTGCTGACAGATATTATATCTGAAATGTTTCCTGCATAATTAATATATCCCGCAACAGCTATCATAATAGCAAGTGCTGTAATAATAACCTGATTTTTCTTAACTCTTTTCACAAAAAACCTCCATATTTAAGACATTTTCATTACTTTGATTTTATGTACAGGAACATTTAAAAGCCCATATACAGCATTCGTAATCTCACTTACAAGCTCTTTATTATCACCACCCTCGCATACTATTATCACACCTTCAATAACAGGCATATTCTCCATTACTACATATGGCGTATTACCATTAGCTGTATCATAAAAAATGTGTGTCTCTGTTTTTTGCATACTATTGGAATTCTCATCATTATTCCCATTAACTTCTTCATCAAAATAATCTGTATCCTTGGCAAGTATCTTTTCAGACGAATTCTTAAGACTGACCATAACTTTAACCTTTCCTGCCCCCTCAACATCAGATAAGGTATCTTCTAATCTTTTCTCTACATATTCCTCATACATTTTCTGTGTGGCCTCACCGCTTTCCTGATTAGATGTTGTGTTTTCTGATACAGTCTGTCTGTCTTTTACAGGAATTGATATAACCATAAGCAGTATGCCTGCTAGTATTACTATTAATATTTTATCTTTGCCTAATTTATTCAATATATTTTCATAATTAAATATAATAATTCTCCTTTCCGTCCTGAACATCGGAATACGAAATATTCTCTGTACCTGGCTTAATGTATATTGATAAGTATTTCATCTATACTAAAATTATCCGCTACCATTTTAGCGAATTGCTCTATGTCCGATTTATTCAAAGCCGTTTTAGCATTCTGTGTGCTTTCCAAACTTGAAACACTTTTTTTGTTTTTTACTGATATATCAATCCCTGTAATTACAGATGAATAATCGGTGTCTGATTTATTCAATATGCTCTTATCGTTTAATTCAACCTTTACATTATTAACTTCAACTCCACACTCCTCTGCTATATTTAACACCCTGCTTATAACTGTCTGTTTTACTGCATTGCTCACATAGCTGTAATAGTCTGATTGAAGGCTGCTATCACCAGTATACGAACTTGAATAGCCTGCAATGTTTTTACTATAATCATTATACAATGTATTTACCCTGTCAGTTATATATTCCTCATTAAATAAAAGCAGAAGTACAGGCTTTAATAAAATCATAAGGAATATAAGCCTCATTACCACCTTATAGCTGCCCTCATACCTGGGTGGAATAACATTCATTAATACAGCCGACATAACCATAAATATGAGCAATGCCCTAAGCCACGAATACAGCTTCATTGTGTCTCCTTTCATACTGATACACAGTTAGTTGCAACACATATAATTGCTATTGTTAATATAAACAGGACAAGTGTAATCATCATAATATATACAATCATTCCAAGTGCCTGCCCAAGCGAACTGACTGCCCTTACCATTCTCTTATCACTTATTGGCTGTAGTCCTGCAGCAATCCCCTGATATATAACCGCAAGAAGACCAATCCGCAGCAACGGAAAGAACATACACATAACAATAGCAATAATTCCCGACACACCGATTGCATTTTTTATTAATGCAGAAGATGAAAGTATCGTATTGGATAACACCTGTGCTGTGTCACCTATACCAGGTATAAGGCTTATCCCCATAAATATACCTTTAGAATTAACCGTGTCCTGAACAGGTGTTAATATGCTCTTAATTGCATTAAGTCCAATAAACACTGTAAGTATCGTATAGCAGCACCATTTCACTCCTTTTTTAATAAGGTTACACGCCTTATCCATATGTGCTTCTTTGTCTATGCAGTCACATAACGAAATTATGAGATATATTTTATTTGTTTTTAATAATATATTTTTAAAAAATATATTGCTGACTGCAATCATAGCAATTATTATCTGGTAATACACAGCTTTACTCATTATTGCACCAGAAGCACTTATTGCCGGCAGGAACACCATACTGATTGCTTTATAAAGATTAATAATCGATGTAAGAGTGCTGCTGGCTGTATCTGAAGCCTGTATGAACACAACAAACAATACCGTTATAAGAGATATTGCTATAACACTTAATGTGCTTTCGGTAAGCTGCTGTTTATTAAAAAATGGGCCAAATACATTTATAAATGCAGATAATATACATAAAATAAGTATCTTCATACAATCATTACGGTTACTGCTTATAACCTCTGTTATATACTGTACAATCTTCTTACCCGAATCCCTCGTTGAATTACCCAAATATATGCTGTCTACTATATCCTCAAAGGTAACCGAATTGTAACTGCTTTCTTTTAATATCTTATCAATATCCTTATAATCATAATCAGACCAGCCAGATGTATCCGTGACAGTTTCCTGTCCGTTAGTTTCCGCTTTAATCACATTGGCATTATTGTATACAAGCATTAATATTACTGACATTAGTAATACGCTTTTTAATAGCGGTAGTATATAATTAAGTTTCATAAATATATATTTCAGCCCAGTAAATATGCTTCTTAATAATGACAACATATATTGTGGGCAGTTATTGTGCATTAATATATATCTTATTTTATACATTTATTAATCATCTCCATAAGCGACAGTACAATTGGAATACTTATTGTTGCAACAGCAATCTTACACATAATCTCAAGCTGTGATGCCGCCGCGTTAAACCCATTATCCCTACACACATCAGATATAAGCTGCGTTATAAAGGTTATTCCTATAATCTTCATTATTATCTTTATATACACATCACCAATTCCTGTTAAAGAAATCATTACTCCAAGCTGTCCTGTTATGGCTGATATGTTATTTATTATATTAATTGAAATAATAAGGCATAACGAAAGTCCTATAACAGAAGCTGTTACCGGTGACTGTTTTTTTATAAGCAGTGATGTTATAACCGTGCATAATGCAAGCATAGATATTTTCAGCAATTGTTACTCCTTTTACATATCAAACAATTTCTGCATAGTTGTAAACAGTTCTAATATGTATGGAAGTATCCAATAAAGCACAAGCAGAAGTCCCGCAAGCCCTGTTAAGAAAGCCTGGTCATCTCTTCCACTATGCTTTAATATCTGATTAAGTATAGAGATTATTATTCCAACGGCAGCTATTTTAAATATCAAATTAATTTCCATACACATCCCCATTCTTTATTATGCTGTGTTCATATCAGCATTATTGCTATAAACACTCCTGCTGTTATTCCACCAATCCTGCAGATTTTCATTCTCGGTGCAATATCCATTGCCACATTTTCATTTATTCTTTTGAGCCTTTCAATTGATAATTCCAGATTTTGAACCTGCATATTTTTATCAATATACGAATTAAAATGCGACAATTCATACATTACATTAAGTTCGTCTTTTTTTAATATTTTTCTCCTGTTAAGTACATTTACAGCTACCTCCCACACAGCTTCATATGTAACAATGCCCTCATCACTTAATGTCTTCGCTGCATAACTGAACATTTCCTGAACATAGCAGTTATCAGAATTAACAGATAAATCCCTGAATATGTCAGGGAGCGTGCTTGAAGCATAACCTATCTGTGCCTTAATATAATGAAGGGCTGTTATTAGCGATTGTATAATCCGTGTTCTCATATATAGGTTACTGCTTAAATAAAAGCCATAATATGTACATGCAGTTATTATGAGTGCTGCTCCCGATAATTTAAACATTGCTCCACCGTCCCCTTTCCCATTCTTCCTGACAATATTATTATCTTGTTAAAATAATCAGAACTTATAAGCTCACCCATAAAAGGCTTGTTCATTACATTTTCAAGCGAATAACCGTGAATTGTAGCAATAATCGTACAGCCACAGGCTATGCAGTATTTAATTGCCTGCACATCATTCTGCCCACCTATCTCATCTACAGCTATTATTCCCGGCGACATAGCCCTGATTGCCATCATCATTCCTGCATCTTTTGGACAGCCATCATATACATCTGTACGTCTGCCTATATTATTCTGCGGGATTCCCATATAGCAACCTGCTATCTCCTGTCTTTCATCTATAAGACTTACATTAATATGAAGCCTGTCATTATCAGATATATTTCTTACAAGATCCCTTAAAAGCGTTGTCTTGCCACAACCCGGCGGTGAAATAATAAGCGTATGGTCAATACCTCCTCCATATACGAAATCAACAACCTTATTACTACACCCTATAACCTCATGTGCCACCCTTATACAAAGAAAGGTTATGTAATTAAAATTCTTAATGACATTATTCTCTATAATCGCATGTCCTGATATCCCAATCCTATGCCCTCCCTCTATTGTAATAAACCCCTGTTTGAAACTTTGCTCATACGCATAGATAGAGTAATTGGAAGCTAATTCCAGCATTTTCATTATGCAGTCCTTGGTAACCTTAATATCATACATTATCTCTTTATTGTCATATATTAAAGTTACATTTCTGCCAACTCTTAATCTTAGCTCGTTGAGCCTGCCAAATGACAACGTATGCAGTCTAAGCTTGTCAGCCAGAGCTGGCGGCAGAATTTTTATAATTTGTCCAATATCCCCCATACAAAAATAACCTCCACATATATCGTTTTTCACAATATATGTGGAGGCTCTTATTAATATTACCATTATTTGTTCAGGCTTGTCAGCTTATCTATTCTTTAATTCCTGCACTAAATTATTCATCAAATCATTAATTAAATTCTCAATTAAATCCTTTATCAGCAATCACGAATTATTCTATTGACTTTAAAGATTCCACCATTGGAATTTTCTTAAGTGACGGATACATAATTGCATTAATAATCAATGAAAAAATTAATGTAATTCCATATGATAACAGGAATGAACTTAAATTAATTCTTGTTCCAAACATTACTCCGTCTAATTCTATTGTTGTCATTATGTATGTATGAAGTGCTCTTCCTAATAAAAGTCCTGCAAGACCGCCTATAAGTGTAAGTATGATATTCTCCCTGTATATATACTCTCCAACTTCATTATCATAAAAGCCAAGAACTTTTATTGTCGCAATCTCCCTTATTCGCTCAGATATATTAACATTAGTAAGATTATACAATACAACAAACGCCAGCATACCTGCAGATATTATAAGCACCCATGTAACAAGATCCAGGGACTGTATCATATTCTCAAATCTTGACATATTAACCTTTAAGAATGTAAGCGACTTAACTGCTGAATTAGACAAATATCGTTCTCCGATAACAGCCTGAACATTATCACTGTCATCATCAAGTATACCTAACACTCTGTTATTATCTGGTGTATAGCCAAATGTATCATTGAAATAACCTGATGTCATAAAAATATAATTATTAATATATATTTCCATAATTCCAGTCACCTTAACTGCTGCCTGCCTATCATTAATATCACATATAGTAATATTATCACCAACAGAAACATTCAGATCCTTTGCAAGCTTTTCAGATATAATAACACCATCATCATTAAGTTCTAACTGGTTATGCTTCTTTCTTGTCCTGAATGTAACAAAATCACTATACTTATCTGTATTATCAACAACAGTTATCTCAGTTGAATAACTGTCACCACCACCTAATGCTTTCACATCAGCAGTATATCCATAATCTGTAGTGTATTCTTTATAATATTCATCTTTCTTTATAGATGATATTATATTGTTAATTTCTTCACTTTCAACATCACTCTTAAATGTAATTACATTATCATAATGCAGTATCTGTTCATACTGGTTATCAATAACACACTGTATACTGTCCTTAATTCCAAAACCTGCCGTTGTCAACGCTGTACATCCTGCGATTCCGATTACTGTCATAAAAAATCTTTTCTTATACAGGAATATATTACGCATAGTAACCTTCCTTGTAAATGAAAGATGCTTCCATATAAATGTATGCTCTAACAATATCTTTCTTCCACTCTTAGGAGCTTTAGGTCTCATAAGTATAGCCGGCACTTCTGAAAGATCATTGTAACACGAATAGAATGCCGCAAGAAATGTTACCGCTACAAGACAGATAATAACTGCCACAGATAATAATGTATGGCTTGCATAAGTTATATGCGGCATCTGGTATATTATGTTCCACGAATTATATATTATATACGGAAACAGCTTTAAACCAACAATACAGCCTATTACACTTCCAGCAAAGGAAGCTATAAAAGCATAGGCAACGAACTTGAATACTATAGTACCTTTTCCATAACCTAAAGCCTTGTATGTTCCGATTAAACTTCTCTGTTCTTCTACCATTCTTGTCATTGTTGTAAGACACACAAGACCTGCAACAATTATAAAGAACAATGGGAATACTGTAGCTATAGCTTTCATTCTGTCAGCACTCGACTCATAATCCCTATACGAATATTGCGACTGTCTTGTAAGCACATACCATTCCCAGTCGTCAGAGTTATTCAAAGTTTCATTCATCTGCTCATCATACTTTGCATATACCGCATCAAAGTCAAACTCTTGAACTGCTTTAATATACGCTGGTTCAATATAAGGTGCTATCATTGAAGACACATCATATCCCGGATAATATTCCTGATACTGCTTCGTAATAGACTCTGTTACCTTCTGTCTTATTGTATCAAGCAGTTCCTGTTTCTTATCTTCCTTGGCTTTGGCAAATTCTTCTTTTATATCCTTCTTCCTGTTATCAAGCTGTCCTGCTGCTATATTCTTAATTCTGTTCTGTACATTTTCAACTTTTTTATCATATTCATCAGAATATGTATCAAGCTCTTTTGCTCCGTCTACTACAGCGTAAGCCTCAGTATAATAATCATTCTTAAATTCATCATCTCCAACATATACACAATAGCTGATATTGCCGTTACCAATATCAGACGAACCTAAATCATAAGAAACGAAGCAAGGCGAATATACTACTCCAACAACTGTATATTCAGTATCCTTAAATGTATCGTTAATATCATCAGAAGTTCCAGACTTAAATTTTAATACATCGCCCACTTTGACAGCTTCCCTTGTAGACTCGTACTTCACAACACATTCTTTATCATTCTGTGGCAGTCTTCCCTCTTTAATGCGAAGTCTGTTAATATAGCTGTCATCATTATCATCTGCATTAAGAGGAATACTTAAAACATGCGCAACTGACTCTTTATCATCATAATTGATGAGCACATCTTTGCTGTTGGCACCATATACTGCCTTTACTCCCTGCGCTTTTGCAATTACCTGCAAATCATCATCTGTAAGCCCTATAGATGATATTATTCTTATATCATTCATATTATATTCATCATAATAGTTATCTGACGAACGCTTCATATCGCCCGAAGATGCTGTGACTCCGGCAAAAAATGCAGCTCCTATGGCTGTGATTGCCATTATTGAAATAAATCTTCCAAGCGAACCTTTTATCTCTCTTATTAAATCTTTAAATACCGACTTTCCCATTATGTTAATTCCGCCTTTCCATATTAACTACCATTCTATCTGCTCTATTGGAAGCGGATTTTCATTGACAGTCACACTGTCAACTACTCCATTTTTCACTTTGATAACCTTATCGCCCATAGCTGTCAGTGCAAGATTATGTGTTATAACTACAACTGTAACACCTCTTTCACGGCATGTATCCTGCAACAGCTTTAATATCTGCTTGCCTGTATTATAATCAAGTGCTCCCGTAGGTTCATCGCATAACAGAAGCTTTGGATTTTTGGCCAACGCTCTTGCTATTGCAACTCTCTGCTGTTCACCACCTGATAACTGTGCCGGAAAGTTATAACTTCTTTCCTTAAGTCCCACTGCTTCTATAACCTCATCAACATCAAGCGGATTCTTACATATCTGTGTTGCAAGCTCAACATTTTCCCTTACAGTAAGATTTTGTACAAGATTATAGAACTGGAATACAAAGCCTATATCATATCTTCTGTATGTTGTAAGCCTCTTAGCTGTGAACTTTGACACATTCTCTTTATCTACGATAATCTTTCCTGTCGTAGCTGTATCCATACCGCCCATAAGATTAAGTATTGTACTCTTACCTGCACCACTCGCACCTGCTATAACTGCAAACTCTCCCTTATCTATCGTAAAGCTTGCACCATTAAGTGCCTTTATCTTTACATCACCCATTTTATAAATCTTCTTTACATCATCAAATTCTATGTAGCTCATACGCACCTCTGTAAATTAATATGATTATTTATGTCGTAAATATATAATAACTCATTTTAGGTATAATAGCAAAATAAAAGTGTATAATTTATTAATTATAATAACCAGGTTTCTTCTTTATGCTATCAGCAGTTGCTTATTTTTTTCAAAAGCTTATACAGCCATTAAAATTCATAATTTTAATATGTCTGATTATTTCAATCGTCTTAACTCCATTTAATAGGGTAAATGCTAAAGAAAACGACTCATCTCTGAAAGATAATGAAATACACGCCAGATTTGCAGCAGTAATAGATGCCGATACTAACAGGCTTCTATATGGTAAAAATGCTGACACCAAAGCACCTATGGCAAGCACCACCAAGATTATGACATTAATAACCGCCCTTGAGATATGTCCTGATGATTATATTGCCACCACTTCTGCATATGCGGCTTCTATGCCAGATGTACAACTTAATGCTGTAAAAGGCGAACAGTTTTCAATAAAAGACCTGTACTATTCCCTTATGCTTCGTTCCCATAATGATACCGCCGTTATAATTGCAGAAAATACCGCCTACTATTATATCTGTTCTTTAACCGATAAAGAACGCAACGAACTTACCTTTGACATTTCTTTTATAAATGACTACTCTTATAACTCACATTTTATTGAGAATATATCCAAAGAACAAAGCAAAGCACTTGTGCTGGTATTTACTAATTTAATGAATAGAAAAGCCACCAGTCTTGGCTGTAATAGCACGCATTATATAACGCCTAATGGTCTTGATGCTTCTGATGATGCAGGCATTCACTCGACAACAGCCTATGAATTAGCAGTTGTTATGTCCTACTGCATTAAAAACGAACATTTCCTTTCTATAACACAGACTCACGATTACAGTTTTACAAGTCTTTCCGGCAGAAAATATTCTGTAAGCAATGCCAATGCTTTTCTTAATATGTATGATAACATTATATCCGGCAAGACGGGCTTTACTGGCGATGCCGGCTACTGCTATGTGTGTGCCTATAAGGATAACGACAGGACATTTATTGTTGCCCTGCTTGCCTGTGGCTGGCCTGACAACAAGACTTATAAATGGTCTGACGCAAAACATCTTCTTGACTACGCCAGAGCCAGCTATACAAAGCAGGACATACTTATCTGCCCTAAAGTCTTTAATATAAAGATTAAAAATGGCTCTAAAAGTTCCATTGATATACTATTTGATAAAAAACTGTCTGCCTGCATAAGCGATAATGATAATGTAGAAGTCGTGTACAACATTCCATCAAGCATTACTGCACCGGTTAATAACGAGTGTATTATTGGAAATGTATGTGTTAACATTAATGATAAGGAAATTCAAAGATACAATATATATTGTAATGAAAACATAAAAAAAGTTTCATTTATTAGTAAAATAACACAAAAAGTCAAGAAATTATAATTTATTATTGTATTTTTTGTGTATTTGATTAACAAAATAATGACACACTAATGTTAATATAGTATAATTATAAAATATGAGATTGTATACATTATGTTAATATATACAAGAATGGAGGATTATTATGAACAGAATATACAAATGCTTTCCAGGAGGTAAATTCAAGGTATTAACATTAAGCTACGATGACGGCAAGCTTGAAGATAAAAGACTAGTTGATATATTTAACAAGAACGGCATACGTGCTACCTTCAATGTCAATTCAGGGTTAACAGATATGCCAATCAGACTGCCTGCAAGCGAATGGAATGATTTATATGACAATCATGAAATAGCCCTTCATACATGCACACACCCTACTATGAACAGATGTGGTAGCTATGAGATAGCAAGGGAAATTCTTGAAGATAAGACTAATATTGAGAAAATAATACATAAACCCGTAAGAGGAATGGCTCTTCCTAATGGAGCCGGCAACAAGCTTATTACTTCTATTGCTGCTGACCTTGGCATTAAATATATACGACCAGCCACTGACCAGTACGCTGTTGTCAAATCAGCACTCGAATATGCCAACGATTGTGAAGGTCCTATTCTTCTTGGTGATGAAAATGGCTTTTCTATGCCAACAGATTATATGAACTGGATACCAACCTGCCACCACAATCATAATCTTGTTGAGTTTGGCAAGCGTTTTATGAAGCTTACTAAAAAGCAGTACCTATATATGATGTATGTATGGGGACACAGCTTTGAATTTGAACGTAATAACAATTGGGAAGTTATGGAAGAATTCTGTGAAATGATTGGTCACCGTGATGATATATGGTATGCTACTAATATCGAAATCGTAGATTACAACGAAGCCTTTGACAGGCTTCAGATATTCGCTGATAATGAATATATCTATAACCCAAGTGCCTGTTCTGTCTGGGTTGCTGTTAATAATGTCCGTGTCGTTGAGATACCAGGTGGAGAAACTATAAAGTTATAGTTATATTTACAATATGTTAAGCCATTATATCAATACCTGTATGCAGCCCTGATTATCTCACATATTGTTTTATGTATAATAATACCTCCAGATATGACATGAATATCTGGAGGTATTAATTATTTCTTGTATAAAATAATCAGATTATTTATTCTTCTGCTTGCGAAGGCTCTTTATTGCTGTAGTTATCTTAATTGGATTGCCATATCTAAGCGTTCCCATTCTGTATATTGATGAACCTATCATACCAACACCTATAATGCTTGCTACAAGTATTATAAATGAAACAACAACTTCCCAAACAGCTACATTTCCCATTGCAACACGGGCAAACATCGCACTGTATGAACTGATTGGCAGATATGACAATACCTTCATAGCAATACCATCTATATTCATAAGCTGAAAAAGAGTAATAAAGTATACAATCATAATAACCATCTGTATGCTTCCGGCACTCTTATTAATATCCTCTGTCTTAGAAACAAGTGCACCAAATGCTCCATATATAAATGTATAGAAAAGCACACCGCCAAGTCCGAATAACGCATAGGTAACAAGTACATTTGCAGGAATATCAAGTAACATATCTAACATTCCGCCCCACGCACTCTGATTAAACTTATATGCACCGACAATCGCAAGCATAAGTATTCCAGCCTGACATAACGAAGCTATTGTACCAGCAAGCACCTTTCCAAAAAATAAAATCTTAGTATCAGCACTTGTTACAAGCACCTCTATAGTCCTGTTGGACTTCTCCTGAGTAACTGATGTCGCAACCATAACACCATAGAATATTATTATCATAAATATAATGATAATGAGTGCATAACAATAAAAATAATTATTTCCCATATCCTTGCCAAGAACAACTGTCTGACTGTTAATCTCTGGATTAAATGCCGTTATTATCTGCTCATAATCAAGATTATGGATACTGCAGTACACCATCTGGTTAAGTGCTGTAAGTACCTGATTAAACTGCATATCAATGCTGTCAGTCATACTCTTATTGTATACAATATACTCATAATCTGTAAGACTGTGAACCACAAAGCCTGCCTTGACTTCTTCATCTGACACTTTATCCTTTAATTCACTTTCTGATGACACTTTTTCAACCTTCATATCATCAAAAGCTGCCTGAATTATCTGAATATCTGAAAATGTTCCAGACTCATCATATATAAGAATTACATCTTTATTATTGTCTGCTTTATTATCTTTATCAGAATCACTCTTACCATCAACATTATCTTTATCGCTGTCAGAATCACCAGAATTCTGTTCTGTACTATTAGTAATTCCTGTGATGGCACTTATATCTATAAATCTTGGCACAAACATAATAGCAGCAGCTATAACAGCTATAACAACCGTACTGATTACATACGACTTATTCTTAATATAAGTCATAAGCTCATATTGAAGAACTACACCTAACTTTTTCATCAGCGTACACCTCCCTCAACAGACTTTTTATGTTCACTGCTTTCGCCTTGCGGTAACTCATCAACAATATCTCTATTATAACTATTATCGTCATTACTATTATTCTTATAATCTACCACTTTGTCGTCTTCCATATCATCACCTACAAGAGATACAAATATATCATTAAGAGATGGCTTATAAGTTTCAAAATGCTCAATTTCTATACCACACGCAATCATTCTTTTAAGAATATCCGCCCTTGACACGCCATTTATATTCCTTACAATAATCTCCTCTCTTGTTCTTCCAGTCTCTGTTATTATGTCAGACACATTGTCTTTTATAATCTGTGACAACTCATCAAGCCCCATATTAACATCTGATATAACCAGCTGATTCTCGCCATACTGTCTCTTAATGTCTTTAAGATTGCCTGCAAGTGCTATATTTCCCTTATCTATTATCGCTATGTCACGACAGAACTCCTCTACATAACTCATCTGGTGGCTTGAAAATATAACTATTCTTCCTTCGTTTATGACTTCTGTCACAACATCCTGAAGTATCTTTGAATTCACCGGATCAAGCCCACTAAATGGCTCATCGAGTATAACTATCTCTGGTTCACACGCAAGTGTTGAAGCAAGCTGTACTTTCTGCTGATTACCCTTGGATAATGTCTCTAACTTTCTGTTGGCATACTCATCTATCTCAAGACGCTTTAGCCACTTCTTTGCATTATTGACTGCCTCTTTCTTGGAAAGTCCTCTAAGTCTTGTAAGATATACTATCTGTTCAAGCACTGTCTTCTTAGGATATAACCCTCTCTCTTCTGGCAGATACCCTATAAGATGCTTCTTAGGGTTAAACGGCTCATCGTCAAGATATACCTCACCCTCATCTGCTTTAAAGACATCCATAATAATTCTTATCGTAGTTGTCTTACCTGCTCCATTTCTTCCAAGAAGTCCAAGTGCACTGCCACTTTCAACTTCAAAAGAAATGCCGTGTAGAACCTGATTACCTTCAAAAGACTTTGTCAAGTCTCTTACTTCAAGTTTCATTAAAATGTTCTCCTCTCATATTTGTAAAACTTTTATAGTAATTGTATCATATGAAAGAACATTTTGACAGTCAAATTTTTGTTGAATTTTAAGAATTTCAGGAATTTCAAGAAATATTCTTTCTGTATATTCCTGTTGAAGTTTAAAACCAAAAAGAGCCTGAAACAAGCAAACTTGTTTCAGACTCTTCTGTCATTATCTATACACGCACATCGTGCTTGTAATATGTAATATTATTTATTACTGTGGCTGCTTTCCGATGTAAGCAAGGATACCACCATCAACATAAAGAATATGTCCGTTAACGGCATCTGAAGCTTCTGAAGCAAGGAATACAGCTGGACCAGCTAATTCTTCTGGCTTTAACCATCTGTTAGCAGGTGTCTTAGCACAGATGAACTGATCGAATGGATGTCTAGAACCATCAGCCTGTCTTTCTCTTAATGGAGCTGTCTGAGGTGTCTCGATGTAACCAGGTCCAATACCATTACACTGGATATTGTACTGACCATACTCAGAACAAATATTTCTTGTAAGCATCTTAAGACCACCCTTAGCAGCAGCATAAGCTGATACTGTTTCACGGCCTAACTCTGACATCATAGAGCAGATGTTAATAATCTTACCGTGACCTCTTTCGATCATTGATGGAATAACTGCCTTAGATACGATAAATGGTGCATTAAGGTCAACGTCGATAACCTGTCTGAATTCAGCAGCTGTCATATCGCACATTGGAATTCTCTTAATGATACCAGCATTGTTAACAAGGATATCGATAGGAGCTACATCCTTAGCAATCTGAGCAACCATAGCGTTAACCTGCTCTTCATTAGTTACGTCACATACATAACCGTGAGCATCGATACCAGCTTCCTTGTAAGCTGCTAATCCCTTATCTACTAATTCCTGCTTAATATCGTTAAATACGATTGTAGCACCTGCCTTAGCCATTCCGCTAGCGATAGCAAAACCGATACCATAAGAAGCACCTGTAACTAAAGCAACTTTTCCTTCAAGTGAAAAATTTACTGACATTTTAAAATCTCCTTTTCTCTTAATATTATATCAATGAACTCCAGAGCATATGGAATATCACAATATACTCCATACCTCTATGAGAATCATCCATCATAATGGATTATGCCATTAATAATATTAAACAGCATAATGTGTATGTAACCTATAATAATACAGCTACTCTTTATATATCAATCAATAACAATAAAATAATCTTGTTAAGCAATCATAAAGACATTCTGATTATCTAAGATCCTTCATATCTACATCATCCATATCATCGAAGTCCTGGTTCTCACCAACCATACCCCAGATGAATGTATAAGCGTGAGTAGCTGAAGCTGAGTGAATTGACCAACTTGGTGATATAACAGCTTCTTCATTTCTCATAACAATGTGTCTTGTCTCTGTTGGCTCACCCATATAGTGGAATACAACAGCATCTTCCGGAACTTCAAAGTAAAGATATACTTCCATTCTTCTGTCATGTGTATGACATGGCATTGTGTTCCATACGCTTCCTGGTTCAAGGCAAGTCATACCCATCTCTAACTGGCAGCTTTCAACCTGTCCTGGAAGGATATACTTATTGATTGTTCTATGGTTAGCACTCTCAAGACATCCAAGTTCCTTTTTATTCTCAGGTAAAATGTCCTTAGCTGGATCAATAAATACTGTTGGGTATGTCTTATGTGCTGGTGCACTGTTAAGATAGAACTTAGCCGGGTTCTTAGGGTCTTCACTCTTGAACGAGATATCCTTAGCACCCATACCTATGTACATACCGTCTTTATATTTGAAGTTATATTCCTTGCCATCTACTGTAACTGTTCCGTTACCACCAATGTTAATGATACCCATCTCTCTTCTTTCAAGGAAATACTTAGCTCTAAGTTCAGCACCTGCTTCAAGAACAAGTTCCTTATTAACTGGTGTAGCAGCTCCTACTATAATTCTGTCAATCTGACTGTAGATTGTCTTAATCTCATCAGCTACAAATAAATTCTGAATTAAAAAGTCATGTCTTAATCTGTCTGTGTCATAGTTCTTGACATCAGCAGGATTTGCTCCTGGTCTTACTTCCATTTTTATGTCTCCTTTTCTTGTTCAAATATGATTATGGATAACTTACAATAATATCATCCAGCTCATTTTATATAATATAATACCATTATTTATATATTTTTACAACTAATAATTCGTTTAATAAGCGGACTTGTCTTTACAATATCCTCTGATATTTCAAATGCTTTGATAATTAAGCCCTCTGCCTCTAATATTTTATCTTTATTGGCGGCATAGATTGTGGCAAGGCAGTCACCACATTTTACATAATCTCCGCGCTTGGCTGACAGCTTTACGCCGACAGAATAATCTATAACATCTTCTTTTGTCATTCTTCCGCCACCTAATATCATCGAGGCTTCTCCTATAAGTTCTGACTCAATTCTTTGAACATAGCCTTCTTTATCTGCTTTAACCTCTATTTTATAATTACATTCTGTAAATTCATCTAAATCGTCAAATACAGTTATATCCCCACCCTGACGTTTAATGAATTCCAAGAATTTATTATATGCACTTCCATCATCTATGGAATTCTGTAACATACCTCGTGCCTTGTCTGCATTTTCTTCTACTTTAGAAGCAATAAGCATCTGTGTGCCTAATTCAAGGCAGAGATTAATAAGGTCTTCTGGACCTTCTTTCTTTAAAGTCTTTACCGCTTCCGCAACCTCCAGTGCATTACCTACAGCAAGGCCCAGCGGTTCATCCATATCTGATATTACTGCTATTGTGTTTCTACCAGCAAGACTTCCTATCTTAACCATCTCTTCTGCAAGTTTCTCGGCATCCTGCATATTTTTCATAAATGCACCGCTTCCGACTTTAACATCAAGCACAATCGCCCCTGCACCTGCGGCAATCTTTTTGCTCATTATACTGCTTGCTATAAGCGGTATGCTGTCAACAATGGCAGTAACGTCCCTTAAAGCATATATCTTCTTATCTGCCGGAGCAAGATTGCCTGTCTGTCCTGTAAGTGCAAGTCCTATCTCTTTAATATTATCAATAAATTCTTCTTCACTTAACTTAGTCCTGAAGCCTTTAATACTCTCTAGCTTATCAATTGTTCCGCCAGTATTGCCAAGTCCACGTCCGCTCATCTTGGCAACCTTGCCTCCACAGGCAGCTACCATTGGTGCAAGTATAAGTGTTGTCTTATCACCAACACCGCCTGTGCTGTGTTTGTCTACATTAATGCCGCCTATCTCTGACAAATCCATCATATCACCGCTATGTGCCATCGCAAGCGTAAGATTGGTTGTTTCCTCATAATTCATTCCATTAAAATATATCGCCATAAGAAGTGCCGACATCTGATAATCCGGAATTGTGCCATTGGTATATTCATTAATAACATAATCAATTTCTTCTTTTGACAATGATTCATTATATTTTTTCTTGGATATTATATCAAACATTCTCATAGCTATCACTCCTCAAACAATTGATTTTTAATTGTAACACTCTGCTTTATTTTACATTTTTGTGAATTTCTGTTTCGTAACATTGTATTTGATTATATACTAACATTTTTCTGTAATTTATGCTATTATTATTAGCAGAATTCTTAAAATAAGAAAGCAGGCAGCAGTTATTGCCTGCGGTTATTAATATAATACAAGGAGATATAATAATGAGTTTTGAATTTATACGAAAGCTTCCTACACCAACGGATATCAAGCGTGATTTTCCAGTTCCTGAAAGGGTTGCTGAATTAAAGAAAGAACGAGATAAAGAAATTGCCGATGTAATTACTGGCAGGTCAGATAAATTTCTTGCTATAATCGGACCTTGTTCTGCCGATAACGAGGACGCTGTATTAGACTATACATTAAGACTTAAAAAAGTTCAGGAAAAGATTGCTGACAAAGTACTAATCATTCCAAGAGTATATACTAACAAGCCAAGAACCACAGGCACTGGCTATAAAGGTATGCTCCACCAGCCTGACCCAGAGAAAAAGCCTGACCTTCTTGCTGGACTTGTTGCTATCAGAAAAATGCACATAAGAGTTATGGAAGAAACAGAACTTATGCCAGCCGATGAAATGTTATACCCTGAGAATTACTGGTTCCTTGCTGATGTACTCTCATATGTTGCCGTTGGTGCAAGATCTGTTGAAGACCAGCAGCACAGACTTACTGTAAGTGGTATGGACGTTCCTGCTGGTATGAAGAACCCTACAAGCGGTGATTTCTCAGTTATGCTTAACTCTGTAATCGCTGCTCAGGCAAAGCAGTCTTTCATATACAGAAACTGGGAAGTTGAAACACCTGGTAATCCTCTGGCTCACACTATATTAAGAGGTGCTGTCAACAAACACGGACAGAACATTCCTAACTACCATTATGAAGATTTAATAAGACTTGCCAATATGTATAAGACTAAGGATTTACTCAATCCAGCTTGTATCGTTGATGCTAACCACAGCAACTCTGGCAAAATGTATGCTGAACAGATAAGAATTACTAAAGAAGTAATTCACAGCCGCAATCATTCAAATGATGTTAAACAGCTTGTTAAAGGTGTTATGATTGAAAGTTATATTGAACCTGGCTGCCAGAAAGTCGGCGAAGGTGTATATGGCAAATCAATAACAGACCCTTGCCTTGGCTGGGAAGAATCTGAAAAGTTATTATACACAATAGCTGATATGCTCAAGTAACATTTTCAGACACCCCGGATTTACGTAGGCTTCGCACAACGTGCCTGCCAACAATAATATAAAACTGACTAATAATGCCATTGCTATTTTCCTTATATTAATATTCACATATGACCCTCTGCTGGTTTCCCATATGGATATTAGTATGAATATAGTAATGGCATATATTATATAATGTGGAAATGTCATCACTATGTATACAAACATTCCTTTTATCCCCATATTCATTACACTTACGCTCACAACCATTCCAACGCTCATTCCAATAATTCCGAAAATTATATATACTGCCGGAACTGCAACAGGTGTAATAAGCAGTAATATGAGAAGTGCAAATTCTTTTATTCTCGTTTTGAAAATATATTGCCACAACGCCACATTATTTACCTTCATATCAATAATAGATAATCTGAAATCATTATTCAGTACTCCAACCTTATCCGTTATATTTATTATTGCATAATTAGCTATCAGTGTCCCAGCAATAACTCCCACCATAACTGCCAACATATATCTGTATCGTTTTAAAAAAATCCCAGCCATATAAACGCCTCCTTATTTATCAGGTCAGGCTATTTATATGCCGGGATTTCTTTTAATATGTTTTGATTATTGAATTTAATTATTGAATTTAATCATTTGATTGTTTTAATTACTTTATTTACTTCATTTATAATGTCTGCTCATATGCAAGTATAGCAGATATTGTCTTGGAATCTTCTATTATTCCGCTCATAATCATATCTTTTAATTCCTGCAATGTATAATACTCAACATTAATATATTCTTCTTCGTCAAGCTGCTGTACTGACTTTGTAAGCTTATCAGCCATATATATATCAACCTTTTCATTGCAGAAAGCAACTGCCGTAATTATAGATATAAGCTTTCTTACATTATCAGGGTCAGCTTTATACCCTGTTTCTTCTTCCAACTCTCTTATTGCCGCAGTCTTGACAGGTTCACCCTTATTAATTCCTCCTGCTGGTATTTCAAGTGTTTCTTTATCTGGTGAATTACGGAACTGCCTTACCATAATAATTCTGCCATCATCACGAACAGCAACAACAGCCGCAGCTCCTTTATGCTCAATATGATCCCAATACACTGTCTTGCCGTCTGGTGTAACAATCGTATCTTTATAAATTTCAAGCATTGAACCTTTATACATCAACTCTCTGCTAACTCTTTTTATATGTTCCATATTGAATCCTCATTTTTATTATTTAATATTATGACACTTATCATAACATGCATCTGTGGCTTTTATGACAGCATTACGGAAATTGTGTTCTTCAAGTGCTGCTACACCAGCTATTGTTGTACCACCCGGTGAGCATACTTTATCCTTTAACACTCCCGGATGCTCGTTAGTTTCAAGAACCATCTTAGCTGAGCCAAGAACTGTCTGTGCAACTAATTTATAAGCATCATCTCTCTTAATTCCATATTTGACAGCACTATCAGCAAGTGCCTCAATAAACATATATACATATGCTGGCGAACTTCCACTTGCACATACAATAACATCCATAAGCTTCTCATCAACATAGACAACCTTTCCAAATGAATTAAAAAATCTGTCTACAACATCTCTCTGTTCAAATGAAAATTCATCTTTATTGTATGATACGCCAGTCATCCCTTCTCCGACAAGAGCGGGTGTATTAGGCATTGCTCTTACAACCTTAGTATTAATTCCAAGATTATCCTTAATAGAGTCTATTGTAATTCCAGGTGCTATAGATATAACAACGCTGTCTTCTCTTATGACATTAACTATATTCTTCATTACAGCACTATATACCTGTGGCTTAACTGCTAATACTATATACTGTGCATTGTTAGCACACTCTGCATTGCTCTCAGCATATTTGACACCTGTTTCATCACTTATTCTTTTACATTTATCAAGGTCTGGACAGGTAAATATAATATCTGATGGTTCAAATACATTAAGGACACCTTTAAGCATAGCATATCCCATATTACCCATTCCAATAAAGCCTATCTTTGCCATACTGCCTGCTCCTTTCAGGATTTAGTTTTAATTTTTATCAACATTTTATTAATGTTCTTCTATTAAATTACTTCTGCTCAAGAAGCTTTTCTACACTTACTAATTTTGTACATAATACAAATAATTCTGCTGCTTCAGACATTTCCTCTGGTGTAGGGAAAGATGGTGCAATTCTTATATTGCTGTCCTTAGGATCTTTTCCATAAGGGAATGTAGCACCTGCGTTTGTAAGGATAACACCTGCTTCTTTACACTTTGCAACTATTGCCTTAGCACAGCCTTCCATAGCATCAAATGATATGAAGTATCCTCCTCTTGGCTCTGACCAAGTACCAATTCCAAGACCTGTAAGTTCATCTTCAAGCACCTTTAAAGTAGCTTCAAACTTTGGACGCATAAATTCAGCGTGCTTCTTCATATGTTCCTTAAGACCTGCAACATTCTTGAAATATCTTACGTGTCTTAACTGGTTAATCTTATCGTGACCAATTGTCTGAATTGTCATCTGCTTCTTAATATCAGCTACATTATCCTTTGATGTTGCAAGTGCTGCCACACCTGAACCTGGGAATGTAACCTTAGATGTAGAGGCAAATTCAAATACCATGTCTGGATTTCCAGCTTTCTCACATTCAGAAATAATATCAAGGATTTCATCCTGCTTGTCATCATAAAGATGATGAATAACATATGCATTATCCCAGAATATTCTAAAGTCCTTAGCTGCTGGCTTTAATGCTGCCATTCTCTTTACTGTCTCATCTGAGTATGTGTAGCCTTGAGGATTTGAATACTTAGGTACACACCAGATACCCTTAATAGACTCATCTTCGCTTACAAGCTTCTCTATCATATCCATATCAGGTCCATCAACAGACATTGGAATATTAATCATTTCAATTCCAAATCTTTCTGTTATAGCAAAATGTCTGTCATAGCCTGGAACTGGACAGAGCCACTTTACTTTATCAAGCTTGCACCAAGGTGTATTTCCAAGAATACCGTGTGTATACGCTCTTGATACCTGATCATACATAATATTAAGACTTGCATTACCATATATAATAACGTGTTCAGGTGTTGTTCCCATCATATCTGCCATAAGCTTCTTAGCTTCAGGAATTCCATCAAGAACACCATAATTTCTACAATCTGTTCCGTCCTCTGACTTTAAGTCAGATGAACTATTGATTACATCAAGCATATCCATTGTTACATTAAGCTGAGTTGCTGATGGCTTACCTCTTGACATATTAAGGTTAAGTCCCTTAGCCTTTGCTTCCTTGTATCTTTCATCAAGTTCAGCCTTTAACTGTAATAACTGTTCTTTGCTCATTTCGTTGTACTGCATATTAATCCTCCATTTCGTAATTAAAAGGTCTTAAATACTATACTATGAAGATGATTTTTTAGCAATAGTTTTCACATTATATTTATGAATTTTGATTAAAAATATTAATTAATTAGACATTTTTAAGAATTTTATTAATAAAATTAAGTGTTAGCTTAATATTATTAAGTCAGCCTTTGAATTTTATACTAAGAATTACATTTCAATAAGCATTGTAATAATTATTGTATATAACTGCCATATGTTTAATTTTGGCATATTAACACTTAAAATCAAAAGGTAATTTAGTCTATTCACCAATTTGACATCAATAAAAGGCTACACAATAGTATAAGACGAAATATTATAGTAAATACTAATACAAAACATAAAAAAAGAAGCTGCCAAGAATTTTGAATTCTTGGTAGCTTCTCTGGTTCTTTAAATATGTTCGTAATTACTTAGCGTAATCAACAGCTCTTGATTCTCTTACAATACTAACTTTAATCTGTCCTGGATATTCCATCTGATTTTCAATCTGTTTAGAAATATCCCTTGCAAGTAATACCATATCTGAATCACTAATCACTTCAGGAACAACCATTACTCGAACCTCTCTACCTGCCTGAATAGCAAAAGACTTCTCAACTCCCTTATATGAGTTGGTAATATCTTCTAATTGTTTTAATCTGTTTGTGTAAGTTTCTAACGTCTCTCTTCTAGCACCAGGTCTTGCGGCTGAGATTGTATCAGCAGCTTGTACAAGACAGGCTATTAAACTTTCTGGTTCAACGTCACCATGATGAGCTTCTACCGCATTAATAACAAGTGCTGATTCCTTGTATCTTCTACAGAGGTCAACACCCAACTGAATATGTGAGCCTTCCATTTCATGGTCGACAGCTTTACCTATATCATGTAATAAACCAGCTCTCTTTGCCATCTTTACATCAAGACCTAATTCGCTGGCTAACAATCCTGTAATCTGAGCTACTTCAATTGAATGTTTTAATACATTCTGACCATAACTGGTTCTGTATCTTAACTTACCAAGTAAGCGAACCAATTCAGGATGAATTCCATGGACACCAACCTCAAGGGTTGCAGCTTCACCTTCTTCTTTAATTAATGTTTCAACTTCTTTCTGGGCTTTTTCAACCATCTCCTCAATTCTTGCTGGATGAATCCTTCCATCAAGAATAAGCTTCTCAAGAGCGATTCTTGCAATCTCCCTTCTAATTGGATCAAAGCCTGATAAAACTACAGCCTCAGGTGTATCATCAATTATAAGTTCTACACCAGTAAGTGTTTCAAGAGTTCTTATATTACGACCCTCTCTACCAATAATGCGGCCTTTCATTTCATCATTAGGAAGCTGTACAACTGATATAGTTGTCTCGGCAACGTGGTCAGCGGCACATCTTTGAATTGCATTAACCACTAATTCCTTTGCCTTTTTATCTGCTTCCTCTTTTGCCCTGCTTTCTAATGTCTTAACCATTACAGCAGTATCATGTTTAACTTCATCTTCAACAGTTTTTAATAGATATTCTTTTGCCTGTTCGGAGGTTAATCCAGAGATTCTTTCAAGTTCCTGCTGTCTTTTCTTTTCAAGTTCGTCAACCTTCTGTCTTTGTTTACCAAGTTCTTCTTCTTTTCTGGTAATACCTAAGTCACGCTTCTCTACTGCTTCAATCTTTCTGTCAAGAGTTTCTTCTTTAGAAAGGACTCTCTTCTCGTACTTCTGAATTTCTGCACGTCTTTCCTTAGTCTCTTTCTCAAGCTCATTCTTAGTCTTTAAAGATTCTTCTTTAACTTCTAAGAGTGCCTCTTTCTTCTTAGTCTCAGCCGCTTTCAACGCTTCATCTATTATTTCTCTGGCTCTTTCGTTCGCATTGCCAATCTTTTCATCATTGCTTTTATTGATGGCTTTACTAGATACAACCCAGGTAATAGGTGCGACTATCACAAGTGTAACAAAAAATGTGACAACTGCCGGAATAAATGACACAGGAGCACCTCCTTATTAAGTTTTCATTGTACAAAAAATACAACATACTAATATTATACTCTAAACGGCATTATGTCAAGGTTACATCAACCTAACTTGTCATTATCTTGCATATATTATCCGGCCTATTAATACTCATTAGTATCACATACCATATCAAGTGCTTTATTGATATCATCAAGCCTAAAGCCCTTTCTGTAAAGTGAAGCTTTTAATTTCTGTAATTGATTATAATCTTTAATATCAATTGAATTAATCTTTTTATTGATATGTCCGATTATTACATTAATCTCCTTTGCATAATCATCTTCCTCACAATAAAATTCATCACAGGCTTCTTTAATAATATCAGCAGAAACACCAAGCTTTAACAAAGATGTCTCAATCACACGCCTTGATTTAGAAGATGACCTCGATATTATATAATTATCAGCAAATCTTCTGTCATCAATATAACCATATGAATATATATATGCTACAGTCTCATCAATACAGCACTTAGGATAACCATTAGCCTGTAGCTTCTCCCTTAGCCTGCCTTCTGTATAATCGTGGCTCTTAAGCAGAGCCATCGCCCTTATCTTAGCTCTTTTAGTAAGTATAGTTATTATCTCATTGTAAATATCGGACATAATAACACTGTCCACTTTAATCTGATACTTTCTTATCTCTGAGTTATATAAAACGAACGCAGGTTCGTAATTAACAAATACTCTCCTGCGTTGTTTATTAACATCGACAATCGAAGTGACTAAATATTGTATATCTGAAGAAACTTCATCATTATACATTTACTTCTTCCGCCTCTTTCTCGCCAGTCTTTTTCTTAGACTTAGCTTTAGTATCTTCTGCTTCTGCCGTATCAGCTTCTTCACCTATTCCATAATGGGCACGAACTTTCTTATCTATCTCATCCTTTAATTCCGGATTGTTAAGAAGAAACTGCTTAGCATTCTCTCTACCCTGTCCAATCTTCTCTCCATTATATGAAAACCAAGCTCCACTCTTCTGTACAATTCCCACATTAGAAGCTAAATCAATTAAATCGCCCTCTGTTGATATTCCTTTACCAAACATTATGTCAAATTCCGCTTCCCTGAATGGAGGTGCAACCTTGTTCTTAACTATCTTAACCCTTGTACGGTTACCAATAACTTCTCCACCAGACTTTAATGTCTCTATCTTACGGACATCTAGTCTTACAGACGCATAGAACTTAAGTGCACGTCCACCTGTGGTTGTCTCTGGGTTACCGAACATAACTCCAACTTTCTCTCTTAACTGGTTGATAAATATAACAACACAATTATTCTTACTTACAACAGGAGTAAGCTTTCTTAAAGCCTGTGACATAAGTCTTGCCTGTAAACCTACATGTGAATCACCCATATCACCATCAATCTCAGCCTTAGGTACAAGTGCAGCTACTGAATCGACAATAACGATATCAATAGCACCAGATCTTACCATTGTCTCACATATCTCAAGTGCCTGCTCACCACTGTCGGGCTGTGATATATATAAATTATCAATATCTACACCTATATTCTTAGCATATACAGGGTCAAGTGCGTGCTCTGCATCTATAAATCCAGCTATACCGCCACGCTTCTGAACTTCTGCAACCATATGAAGTGCTACTGTTGTCTTACCTGATGATTCAGGACCATATATCTCAACAACTCTTCCCTTAGGCACTCCACCTAAACCAAGTGCTATATCAAGGCTTAATGAACCTGTCGGAATACATTCAACATTCATATTAGTAGCTGAATCACCAAGCTTCATTACAGAACCCTTACCAAACTGTTTCTCAATATTAGAAATCGCAGCATCAAGTGCTTTCATCTTATCTTCATTATTAACCAATTATAAATACCTCCATATCAATGAACATTCGTTCGTCTTTAATGATAATATTATATACTGTGTCATTTGTCAATAGATTTTCGAACATTCATTCTGTAAAAATAGTAAATTTAATTAAACACTGTATATATTCACCTGAAATCTATACCAGCCAGTACATTACAGCGTTGCAAAACGTTAATCATAATCCAGGCCAATTATATAATGTCAACTTAACTTAAAATCTAATTACAACCTAATTCAGCTTAATCCAAATCAATTCAACCTAATTCAAATTATAATTGCAGTCTTAGACCAAGTCTTAATTATTATTACTATGTAACATATTGGATACATATATCCTATCATATATCGTCCTTTATGTAAAGATATAAATAGTATTTTATCAATATATTTTCATTGATATAATAACATTTATATCATTTCAAATTACAGATTAAATATTATTTTAAATCGCACTTCAAATCATATTAAATATAATCTTAAATCGTACTTCAAATCATATTAAATATAATATCAAATTATACTTCAATCATATCCTGCAAGCCTATACCTGCGACAATTCTTCCAGTATCATATTCAGAGCTTCCTCACAGGCTTTTTTACGTACAGTCTCCCTGTCACCTGTAAAGTTGAATTCTTTAGCATAGCTCCTGCAATTATGTGCTATTCCAATATATACAAGACCTACAGGTTTATCGTCTTCCATAGACGGACCTGCAACACCTGTCACTGATACAGCTATATCCGCATTGGCGGCTTTTAATGCTCCGTCTGCCATTTCACAGGCTGTATTACTGCTCACCGCTTTATATCGTTGCAGTGTATCATTGCTGACACCAAGTATTTTGTGCTTAGCTTCATCGCAATAAGTAATATAGCCTTCGTGAAATATTTCTGATGCACCGCTTACATTTACAATTGAAGATGCAACCATACCGCCTGTGCAGGACTCAGCAGTTGTCAGCAGGCAGTTGCACTCTTTTAATTTCTTAACAACTTCTTCCTCTAATTTCATATTTCGTTTCGACTCCTTTTATTAATCCCTTCATAATTCAACAATGGTTCGGATGCACAATACACCCGAACCATCATCTGCAAATATTAACCATAAACATTTAACACATAAAAACATCGAATAGCTATTCCATATCAATCAGCAATTAACAATCACCTCTGTTTATTAATTAATCTGTCTTTATCAATTTTTAATAAAACAGCTTATCAATATCAACTAATTATTAGAACCCTCTATAAAGATTTTATAATTCTTTACAATATAATCAATTAGTGAAACAACCGTAAGTATAAGGGCAATATATGTGACTACCATATTAACAACCCCGCTAAATGGATAATTCAGGTCTAATATAAGAAGAATTATCATTATCATCTGGAAAGTTGTCTTAAACTTGCCCCAGTAGCTTGCTGCAATAACAACACCATTATCAGCCGCGATAAGCCTGAAACCACTTATTATAAATTCTCTTGCAATAATAATTATTACAATCCAGGCAGCAACTTTATCAAAATCAACAAGTGCAATAAGTGCTGAACACACTAAAAGCTTATCAGCAAGTGGATCCATAAACTTTCCAAAGTTAGTTACAAGATTGTACTTTCTTGCAATCTTTCCATCAAGAAAATCTGTAATGCTTGCAAGTATAAATATTGCCGCAGCTGCTATATTTCCAACCATTCCCAATCCCGGTATATATAATACAACAAGAAATACAGGAATCATAATCATTCTTAAAATTGTTAATTTGTTAGGTAAATTCATAATACTCTCCATTCCTACACTTCTGCATATAATCTTACTGCATTGTGCATATTAATATCTGTGATGTTAATTATTCAACAATAGTTCCAATAAGATCATATTCGGTTGAGCCTGTAATCTTAACATCAATGAAATCACCTGACATAAGCTCTCTGTCACATTCAATAAATACAAGACCATCAACATTAGGTGCATCTTTGTATGAACGTCCAACATATGTATTATCTTCTGGTATAAAGCCTTCAATCATAACTCTCACAATTCGTCCAATCATAGCGGCTGACCTGTCTGCTGATATTTCCTGCTGTAACTGCATTAACTCATCTCTGTATTTTTCCTTAATCTCTTCATCAATCTGGTCAGGCATCTGTGCGGCTACAGTATCCTCTTCTCTTGAATATGTAAATACACCTAATCTGTCAAACTCACACTCATCTATGAACTGCATAACTTCCTCGTGATCCACATCTGTCTCACCAGGAAAGCCTGTAATAAGTGTAGTTCTTAAGGCAATATCAGGAATCTCCCTTCTAAGCTTTGCAACAATATCTGTAAGCTCCTGCTTTGAAGTTCTTCTACCCATACGCTTAAGAATATTGTCGCTTGCGTGCTGTATAGGCATATCAAGATAATGACAGACCTTTGGCTCATTTTTAATAGCTTCTATAAGCTCATCATTAATCTCTTCCGGATAACAGTAAAGAATTCTTATCCATTCAAGTCCTTCTATTAAGCCAAGATTATGTAAAAGCTTAGGAAGCGACTTCTTTCCATATAAATCAACTCCATAAAGAGTTGTTTCCTGTGCAACAAGTATAATCTCTTTAACACCGCCCTCAACGAGCTTCTTAGTCTGGTTAACAAGATACTCAATAGGAAAGCTTCTAAAGCTTCCCCTTACCTTAGGTATTACACAGTAAGTACAGTGCTTATCACAACCCTCTGCAATCTTTAAATACTCATAATAACCCGGGGTTGTCACAATTCTATCAGCTTCAACCATTGGCATTCTGTTCGCATCTTCAACAAAATTAGATATGCCCTTTTCTTCAAGTACAGAATTAATCATATCAGCAATCTTATCATAAGAAGATGTTCCAACAAATGCATCTACTTCCGGAATTTCCTTAATAATCTCATCCTGATATCTGTGTGCAAGACAGCCTGCAACTACAAGCACCTTACATCTGGCATCTTTCTTATGTTCTGCCATCTCAAGTATTGTATTAATACTTTCCTGCTTGGCATCGCCTATAAAACAGCAGGTATTAATTGCTATAATATCAGCTTCCCATTCATCATCAGTGAACTCAAATCCCTTATTCTTTAAGATGCCAAGCATATTCTCAGTATCAACAAGATTCTTATCGCAGCCAAGCGAAACAAATAGTATCTTCATAAATAACCTCTATTATACTCTCATAATCATAAAATACTTGTGTATAATAGCATACATTTAACAAAAAATAAATGGCTATCCCCAAGTTAATACAATGTTTAATTAAAATTTAACACATATTAATTATATGATGTTGTGGCAAAAGCCCCAAAATATGAGCAAACTCACATAGTTTTAATCCTTTTGCCCCTGGTATCATTATATTAATGTAGTTATAATAAGTGCCACCGCCGGCAGTGTTATTATGCTTATAAATGTAGTAAGCACCACCATAGCCGCCGCAACATCCTCATCATATCCGAATTGCACCGCAAATACAGAAGATATTGATGCACAAGGACACGCCTCAAGAATAATTACAACATCAGCAACCATTCCGCTGATATTAAATATTTTAAAAATAGCTATGCACACTACAGGTATAATGAACATTCTGACAATAATTGCAAAATATACAAGCTTATTATTAAACATATTCTTTATTGGGCTTGCCGCAATTATCATACCTGTAATAAACATAGATAACGGCGTGTTAATAGCCGCCGCATAACTTATTGGCTGACTTATAATATCTGGAAGCGGAATTCCTGCAATAAATATTAAAAGTCCAATAAACACTGATATTATAGCTGGTGTTGTGAATATCTTTTTAACAATTGCTTTTAAATCAAAGGTTCTGCTTACAATTGAATATCCAAGTGTCCATAAAAAAATATTGAATGCTGTCACAAAGGCACTTGCATATATAAGTCCCTCACTTCCAAATAGAGCCTGTATCAGAGGAAATCCCATATATGCTGCATTAGAAAACATACAGCCAAATCTTACGATAGGCACATTATCTCCCTTTAACTTAAAAGATAATAAAAATGTTATGGCAAATCCAACAACTAAAAGCAGTATGCTTAATCCCAATGCGTACAATATATTCTTAAAAATATTGTCATCAAATTCTGTCAGATAAGAATTAATTATCATACAAGGCACAACAAAATATACCAGAAGATCAGAAAATGCTTTCCTTCCCTCTATCTTTACTGCACCTGTCTTAACACATATAAATCCAGAAAATATTAATATAAATAATACAATAACCTGTTTTGCTGTTATAAGAGCTAACATCATATATTTTTCCTCCATTGTTATATATAACATATAATAATGCGAAAGAAATTATTCGTCAATATTAAAGTCAGATATAACAATGTATATATTTGAATACTATTCTTTTTTTCTTCTTTAATTCCTTATAAATTTCTTCCGCCGCTTTTCTGTATAAGACCAATACATTCTTCTTATAATATGACCTGCCTTTATCTGTATCAGCAAAACGTATATACATAATACTATCGTATACATTTTTTGCTTCTTCGTATGTAATATTGCCATAACGTGCCGAAAGCTTATAAGCAAAATCTTCCTCTGTCCCGTTATATCCGGTGAAATCTCCCGCAAAATGCAGCATTTCCATTAATCTTTCATATATATCACACGAACTTAAAGACTGAATTTTCCTGAGCCTGCTTACCCTGTATAACTTAATCCATAATGGCAGCAAGACAATTAATATAACAAGAGTCAGTATTGCTATATATTTAACAACCACTACAGCCACTTTAAAGCCTTTTTTTAATGCCACCTTAACAGCTCCGCTTCTTGTACTTACATAAGTTACATCTTCACTGCTATCACCGCTAATGCTCGCTTTATCGAGTGTCCAGCCGTGTTCACTCATAACATTGTTAAATGTATTAATATCATAACCCGGATATGAAACTGCACAGCTTCCATCACTTGCTGGCGTAACATCTACAGGAACCCATCCATAATTATCAATAAATATTTCCGTCCACGCGTGCATTTTTTTATCAGAAACCTCTGCAACATAAGTTGACTGATCAGTTTCCTTGAAGTCCTCGGCACTTAATCTGTAACCACATACATATCTTGCTGGAACTCCGTACAGCCTGTACATAATTGTAGCCACCGTTGCATAATGAACGCAGTAACCCCTCTGTGCATTAAACAGAAAATCCTCCGCAATATCTGATGATCCCAACATTACCCCCGGAGTTCTTGTATATCTTGTATTGCTTAGCAGTGTATACATAATAAATGTAGTCTTATCACTTAGTGATGTTAATGGATTAGCCTGAACATATGAAGTCAGCCTTGGAACCAAACTTTTGGATACAGCAGAATAGATTGGAGTCATAGCTGCCTTATACAACTGCTGTACATTTTTATAATCCCGAACTGTTGTATTATATTTTTCATTACTCTTCTCTCTCCATTCAGACTGCATATCTGCCTGTTCAATATATTCAATATTGTATGTTTTCTTTCCGTCATCACCTTTGCTGAAATTCTTAGAACCACTATTGTAATAAGGCTCTATTGTCTGTTTATAATTATCATTAACATATTTAACATCTAATTTTCTGTTTATTTTATTATTGTTAGAGGTCGCAACAATTCCGCTGTTCCTCATATATATATTAATATAATAATACATCTTTTTAAAATATGTTGATGCGTAAACAGGCTGTGATATCGTTTCTTTCTTAAATTCAGTTCTGTCTATATTCTTACATATAGTATCATCATCAGTTGAATCCCAGCTTCCGCCCTTATATTCGCCACCTCTGAAACCGTAAAGATATAAATCCTCTGTTGGCATTTTACTTACCGTAACTGTCATCTGGGTAATTCCAGACTGGTAATTATTGCCTGAACTTATCTCCCCATTAATCTTAACATCAGAACCCTTGCCTGATATTCTCTTTGATGTCTTATAGATAGTCTGCTCTATGCCCGAAATAGAACCATACATATATTCAGAAAATATATTGGTAATAATATCAGCTGCAAAGAAAATAATCACTGTCGCTGCAATACAATATATTATACTTTTCTTATGTATCAACTTTCCGCTTCTTGTTGTATACAGCATTTTCTTACGTCTTCCAAGCACAGCGTAAGACACGCCCACTATAACCTGATGCATAACTATTACAAATATATGAAACAAGCTTACCTCTAATCTTAATATAGGTGAAGCTGCAAGCATTACAACTGTAACCAGTGTCAATATAACACGGTTTTTAAATATAACCTCTAACAGATATATAATATAAATAAGCACGACACTGCTTACAAACACCACATATGTAACATTCTGTGTATTTGCCCGTCCGTCAACCAGTGCCTGCATTATTGATACAGACTGCTCTGATATACGCTGTATATTAAATACAGACAATATAGCTGTTACAGCCACTTCTCCCACTATCACAAATGGCAGAAACTTCCTCTTATTATAATGTGCATAACTTAAAATATACGCATATATTCCTGAGAATAATAATACTCCCACAACTGTAAAGCTGACAGCATCTAATTCATCAACAAATAATATAACCGATAACAGCCCTGTCATTATCCCTGCAAAGGCTATATAAGGATTACCATTATATGTGTCAGAATGTGCCTGCCTTACATTAATACGCATGTTCTCCATATACATTTTCTCCCAATAACTCAGTAACATCAGATGATGTATCTATCTTTATGATATTCTTATCAATATACTCTCCAAGGCTGTATTCCCTGCTAATATCCGTATCATTATTACGACAATTATAATGAAGCCTATATAATATATAATATACATTCTTTAAATCATCATAATCTGATACTGTCTGTTTACATAAAGCTCCAGAATTAAGATCATTCCACAGCACTGATACCTTCGTGTCGTCCTGAATAAAACCCATAACAAGCATAGCTGTCTTATCATAAAAGCTGCTCATACGCTCAATATTATTAATATCATCAGGCAGTGTATCAAGAAGCACAAGTATCTCCCTGTCAACTTGTCCACAGAATTCCTTAATAAGCAGATCTCCTGTTCTTGAACTTAAATTCCAGTGTATGTGCCTATAAGAATCTCCTGTCTGATATTCCCTTATCTGTCTTATATCATCGTGTGAACTGCCTTTTCTGTTGATATACAACTCTATATTATTATTGCTTTCATATTGTGAAAAAGCGCCTTCATATATACTGCTTTCAACTTCTGGAAATATCAAAATATTCATTATGCTTAAAGGCTTTATTGTACAATAAAACAAGCCTGTGTAATCATACACTTTCGCTTTAACTATCTTTACATCCGCCATTCCACAATATGGCAGGCTGACAGATAAATCCATATTATCCTTCCTGCCCTTACAGCCTCCGTACAGCTTTACGTTCTTTCGGTATTTCTTGTATTCTTTACCTTTCTTATCACAATATGACACGACTACATCTAATCTGATTTTCGTGATTGGTATTCCTGTTTTATTGCTTACATTAATTCTTAACTGGCAGCCAGAATTCTTTAACTCCTCTGCCAGATTAACATCAAAATCAAATGCAACATTTCTTTTATATATACGAGTTAATATATACATACCTGCTATTAGCAGAAGATTAACAGCTACATAAAGCATAAGTGCAAATGAATGAAATATGCCTGCTACATACCACACAACAGCAAGTATAATAATCAAAAATACACCTGTCATTATGCCTTCTTTCCTACTGCTGGCTTAGCAACTGATTTCAAAATATCATTAATCACTTCTGCCTTGTCTTTACCGTCCATTCTCGCCGCCATATTAAGAATTATTCTGTGTGTTATAACATACTCAAACTGTGCAATAACGTCCGCAGGAACAACATAATCCCTTCCGTTAAGCCAGCTCCACGCCTTACACATCTTTACAAGTGCTATAGTCGCTCTTGGACTTGCACCTCTTTCTATATAACGTGACTTTCTTGTAGCTGTAACAAGATTAACTATATATTTGTATATGCTCTCGTTCATATATACATCATATATTTCATTCTGCATACTTATAAAATCATCTATGCTCACCACTGGTGTCATATCACTTGTCCTGCTCTGCTTTCCTACAGACATAGCCATATCAAGCTCACTTTCATAATCAGGGTAACCGATTGATAAAGTAATCATAAATCTATCCATCTGTGCTTCTGGAAGGCTCTGTGTTCCTGCATTACCAAGCGGATTTTGTGTTGCAATAACAATAAAAGGTTCTGGAACTTCTCTGGTAACGCCCTCAACGCTTACCTTTCTTTCTTCCATAACCTCTAAAAGTGCTGACTGTGTCTTAGGTGATGTTCTGTTAATCTCATCAGCAAGCAGCAGATTACAGAACACGCTTCCCGGCTGATATATGAATTGACCTAAGTCATTTCTGTATACAGAATATCCTGTAAGATCAGACGGCATTACGTCCGGAGTAAACTGCACCCTCTTGCAGTCAAGTGCCATTGCCTTAGAAAATGCTGTCGCAAGTGTTGTCTTACCAACACCCGGAATATCCTCCAAAAGTATATGGCCTCCAGCCAGAAATGCCGCCATAATCTCTCTTATTTGTTTATCTTTTCCTAATATAACATTGTTAACCTGCTCTATTACATTAAGTGCCTTTAGTACATTATTATCCAAAACCTCTTCCTCCCTGATATATATGCTTAAAATTATACACTATATACAATAACAAAGCAAAAACAATATATTTTTTATTCAGTTTTATTCATCTGTATAAGAGATGGCACATTTTACGGCTCTTCTCCAGCCTGCGAGAAGGTTATCCCTGTCTGATGGTGCCATACTGCTCTCAAATGTGGAAACCAACTGCCAGTTATCTCTTATCTCATTCAGATCCTTAAAGAAACCAACTGCCAGACCAGCAAGATATGCTGCACCAAGTGCAGTAGTTTCTATACACTTAGGACGTCTTATCTTAGCTCCAAGAATGTCTGCCTGAAATTCCATTAGGAAATCATTGGCACTTGCCCCGCCATCTACTTTTAACTCTTTAACTATATGTCCTGTGTCACTTTCCATTGCCTTTAACACATCATATGTCTGATATGCTATTGACTCAAGCGATGCCCTTATAAAATGTTCCTTGTTAGCACCTCTTGATAAGCCTACAACGCAGCCTCTTGCATAAGGATTCCAGTAAGGTGCACCCATTCCTGAAAATGCAGGAACAATATATACTCCATTGGTGTCATTTACCATTCTTGCATAATCTTCTGATTGTGAAGAGCTTCTTATAAGCCTCATCTCATCACGAAGCCATTGTACAATTGCACCGCCTGTAAATACACTTCCCTCAAGTGCATAATGAAGCTGGTCATCACTTCCTGCCGCAATCGTAGTTATAAGACCATGCTTAGACTCCACAGGCTTATCCCCTGTATTCATAAGAAGAAAACAGCCTGTTCCATATGTATTCTTTACTTCTCCCGGCTCAAAACAGCACTGTCCAAAAAGTGCCGCCTGCTGGTCACCTGCCGCACCTGCTATTGCGATATTTCCAGCAAGAACAGAAGGGTCTGTATAACCATATATACAACTTGAAGGTTTTACAATAGGAAGCATAACCTCTGGTATGTTGAACTTTTCAAGAAGTTCTTTATCCCAGCACCTGTTATGAATATCAAAAAGCATAGTTCTTGAAGCATTAGTATAATCTGTGACGTGCACTGCCCCGCCTGTAAGTTTCCATATAAGCCAGGTATCAACCGTGCCGAATAACAATCTGCCTTCTTCTGCCTTTTTCCTTGCTCCTGCTACATTACTAAGTATCCACGCAATCTTAGTTGCACTAAAATACGCATCTGGCACAAGTCCTGTCTTTGCCTTGATTACATCTGCATAACCATCTTTTACAAGCAGATTAATATCCTTGGCTGTACGTCTGCACTGCCATACAATAGCATTATATACAGGCTCACCTGTTTCTTTATCCCACACAATTGTAGTTTCACGCTGGTTGGTTATTCCAATGCCAGCTATATCCTTAGGCTTAGCACCCACAAGTGCCATAGCCTCAGACATAACCGCATACTGTGTTGACCATATCTCCATTGGATTGTGTTCCACCCAGCCCGGCTTAGGATATATCTGTTCAAATTCCCTCTGTGCCATTGAACAGATATTGCCAGCCTTATCAAATAATATACATCTTGAGCTTGTCGTTCCCTGATCAAGTGCCATAATATACTTTGCCATATTACTCCTTATTTAATGCCTCATCTAATGTATGCCAGCCAAGTACAGCACATTTTACTCTTGCAGGCATATGTGATATATCTTTAAGTGCTGATGCCTCGTCTAATTCTTCAATCTCCTCATCGGTTGCTTCACCCTTAATCATCTTAAAGAATAAATCTCCAAGCTTTAAAGCTTCTTCTTTAGTCTTTCCAATTATCATCCCAAGCATAATATCAGCCGATGCCTGGGATATAGCACAGCCATCTCCAACAAAAGCTCCGTCCTTAATAATACCGTCTTCAACCTTAAGCTTAAGCCATATATCATCACCACAGTTAGGATTTACACCCTCAAGGACGATATTGGCATCTTCTAAGTCGTGTTTAAATTCTGGTCTTATATTATGTTCTGTAAGTATTTCATTATAAAAGCCTCTATTCATCATAACCCATTCTCCTTCTTATGTTAAGCACACTCTCAACAAATGCTTCTGCTTCCTTCTCTGTATTATAGAACATAAAGCTTGCTCTTGTCGCATTATTAACTCCAAGAAATGTAAGCAGTGGCTGTGCACAGTGATGTCCAGCCCTTACATCTATTCCGTCAGAAGATAATATCTCGCTTACATCGTGTGGGTGAACCCCATCTATTGTAAATGCTGCTATTCCTGTATGGTTCTTATAATCATCAGAGCCTAATATATGAATGTGCTTATGGCCTTTAAGTCCATTAATTGCAATCTTTACAAGTCTTTCTTCTTTCTGCTGTATATAATCAAAGCCTATCTCACTAATGTATTTAATTGCTGCTGCAAGACCAACAGCTCCTGCCGCATTTACCGTTCCTGCCTCGAACTTGTGTGGAAGTTCTGCATAAGTTGCACCATCTCTAGTAACTGAATTAATCATCTCACCACCTGTAAGAAATGGCTGCATATTCTTAAGTATGCTTTCCTTACCATAAAGTACACCAATTCCCATAGGTCCCATAAGCTTATGTCCTGAAAACGCAAGAAAATCAGCATCTAAGTCTTTTACATCAATCTTCATATGTGGTGCACTCTGTGCCGCATCAACAACCATAACAGCACCATTATCGTGTGCTATTTTGGCTATCTTTTTAATTGGATTGACACAGCCTAATACATTGGAAACCTGTGCAACTGCAACGATCTTAGTATTAGCATTAATTCCCTCTTTAAGAGTATCATCTTTTAATGTTCCGTCCTTCTCACATTCCAGATATCTTAAAGTTGCACCTGTCACTCTTGCAACCATCTGCCAAGGCAGAAGATTGCTGTGGTGTTCCATTATTGAAACTGCTATTTCATCTCCAGCCTTAAGATTATTAATACCATAGCTGTATGCAACAAGGTTAAGGCTTTCTGTTGTATTTCTTGTAAAGATTATCTCTTTATCAGAGTCCGCATTAAGGAACTGTCTTACAACCTCCCTTGCATCCTCATATTCCTTGGTAGCGGCAAGGCTTAATGGATAGAAGCCACGGAGAGGATTGGCATTATTAACCTCATAAAATCTGCTTTCAGCATCAATTACGCACTGTGGCTTCTGTGCTGTTGCCGCATTATCAATATATATAGAAGAATTATTATTAAGAAGTGGAAAATCTTTTCTATAATCTTTCTGCTCTTTAATCTCCATTACTGCCTCCATTACTGCAACACTTCTTCAAGCTGCTCCTCTGCAAGCTTTTCTGTGTCCTCATCTTTAATCTTTCTTATAATAACTTCAATTCTTCCTTTAGTCATTATATCCTCTGCGTTCTTCTTATCAATGCCTCTTGAAGCATAATAGAATAATGTTTCCTCATCAAGCTCACCGATTGTAGCTCCGTGTGAACCATTAACATCTTCCTCTGCACAGAGTATAAGAGGTATTGTCTTATTTCTGACATCTTCGCCAAGTAAAAGTACATTTTCTGTCTCTGCACCAACTGAACCAGAAGAACCATTTTTAAAATCAATAGAACCTCTGAAAAGCTTAGAAGCTTCGTCCTTTAATGCACCATCAACTCTTATCCCGCTGTTAGTCTTCTTTCCAATATGATTAGATATAAGGTTAATATCTATATTCTGCTTCTTAGCACCAAGATATCCAATATCTGCTGTAAATGCAGAATTATTGCCTATAAGCTCCGTCCTTATTCCATCGTAAAGACTGCCCCTGCCTACGAATACCTGAACAATCTCAAATGAGGCATTATCTGAAAGCCTGCATCCTGTATCGCTTAATACATCAATGCTTTCTGGCTGCATATATACCTGAATAAGGCGTACCTTGCTGTTAAGACCTGTATCTATAAGTGTTCTTAATGCTACCCTGCCTTCTGTACTGCTCTCACCTTTAAAGTTCTCAATTATTGTAAATGTAACATTATCCTCTACATTAACTATAATCTTTCCTGACTGGCTCTTATCATTGCCATTGACATTAATATATAATGTCTGGCCGTTAGTTTCTTTATCTGCATTTACAAGTAATGTATTAGTTACGCCTGCTTCAAATAACACATCTGCTTCTTTGCCTGCACCTGTAAGAACTGCATTTTCTATATCACTGTAATCTTTAGCATTAACATCTAAACATACCTTATCACAGCCTTTTGTATCCATATCACAAGGTACTAAATTATCATCCCATAAAAGACGTGTATCATTCATATTAAGCTGGTACCATGTCTTTGCTGGAAGTGCATTTATTCTATATTCATTATTATTCATAAATTTCTCCATTCCTGCTCATCTTATCAGCACAATTAACCTATACTGCCTTTCATTTCAAGTCTTATGAGATTATTCATTTCAATTGCATATTCAAGTGGAAGCTCCTTAGATACGTTATCTGCAAATCCACTTACGATACAGGCTCTTGCATCTTCCTCTGTCATTCCTCTTGACATAAGATAGAATACTGCTTCATCGCTTATGCTTCCAATCTGTGCTTCGTGTCCGACATCCGCCTTGCTTGTCTTAATATCCATTGCCGGGATTGTATCTGAACGTGATATGCTGTCAAGCATAAGTGACTGACACGATACAGAAGCCTTGGAATTCTCTGCCTTGGAATTAACTATAACTGATGACCTGAATGTACTAATTCCACCATCCTTTGATATTGACTTAGTATTAATATATGAGCTTGTGTTCTTTCCTGTATGGACAACCTTTGCACCTGTATCAAGATTTTGTCCTTTTCCTGCAAATGTAATTCCTGTAAATTCCATTTTAGAATTATCACCCTTAAGAATACTCATAGGATAAAGATATGATACGTGTGAGCCAAATGAGCCTGATACCCACTCAATTGTACCACCTTCCTCAACAATAGCTCTCTTAGTATTAAGGTTATACATATTCTTAGACCAGTTCTCTATAGTTGAATATCTAAGCTTGGCATTCTTTCCTACAAATAGCTCAACACAGCCGGCGTGTAGATTAGCTACATTATACTTAGGTGCTGAACACCCCTCTATGAAATGCAAATCAGCTCCCTCATCTACAATAATAAGTGTATGCTCGAACTGTCCTGCTCCCGGTGCATTAAGTCTGAAATATGACTGTAATGGTATCTCAACTGATACTCCCTTTGGAACATATACGAAAGAACCACCAGACCATACTGCACCATGAAGTGCCGCAAACTTATGGTCAGTAGGCTTAACAAGCTTCATAAAATGTGTACGCACCATATCTGCATATTCACCCTTTAACGCACTCTCCATATCTGTATACACAACACCCATCTCAGCAACTTCCTGTCTTACATTGTGATACACAAGCTCTGAATCATACTGTGCTCCAACACCAGCAAGTGACTTTCTTTCTGCCTGTGGAATACCAAGCTTTTCAAATGTATCCTTAATGTCTTCTGGTACTTCTGACCATTTAGCTTTCATATTAGTATTAGGTCTTACATAAGTTACTATATTGTCCATATTAAGACCTTCTATAGATGGTCCCCAGTCAGGTACTTTCATATTATTATATATCTGTAATGACTCAAGCCTGAAATTCTGCATCCAAGCAGGGTCATTCTTCTCCTTTGAGAGCTTCTCAACTATCTCAGGAGTAAGACCAGCATTTAACTTATATGTGTCCTTATCATCATTCTTGAAATCATATATGTTTCTATCTATATCATCTACATATGTCTTTTCTTTCATAATTCGATGTAAACTCCTTTCATATATCAACGTATGATTATGGCTGACTATTCTGCTTCGTATTCTGCGAAACCATTCTCATTAATCTTATCAACAAGTGAAGCATCACCTGTGCTTATAATCTTCCCCTCAATCATAACGTGTGTATAATCAACTGATAAAGATTCAAGTATTCTTGTGCTGTGTGTAATTATAAGAAGGCTTCCCTTGCAGGTCTTCTGGTATTCTTCTATACCTGCTGATACAGTCTTTACAGCATCAACATCAAGTCCTGAATCTGTTTCATCAAGAATTGCAAATGATGGCTTTAACATAAGAAGCTGTAATATCTCTGCCTTCTTCTTCTCACCACCTGAAAAGCCTACATTAAGATCTCTCTCTGCATAAGACTTGTCCATAGATAAAAGCTCCATAGTCTTTTCAAGTTCTTTCTTGAATTCCATATATCTTGTTCTCTTGCCGGTCTTTAATTCAAGGGCATTTCTTATAAATGAACTGAGTGTAACACCCGGAACTTCAAGTGGGTTCTGGAATGATAAGAACATTCCTGCTTTAGCTCTCTCATTAACTTGTTCATCAGTAATATTCTTACCGTCAAACCATATCTCACCACTCTTTACTGTATATCTTGGGTTGCCCATTAAAGCATAGCCAAGTGTTGACTTACCTGTTCCATTAGGTCCCATAAGTACATGTGTTTCACCCTTGCCTATTGAAAGATTAACACCGTGAAGAATTTCCTTATCTTCTACATCCACATATAAATCTTTAACATTTAATAAATTCTTATCTGACATAATACTCCTCATTTCTGCACACTCATTTAAACGCAGGACTGCTTTGTGCCAAGTGTGCCAGCACAATGCCGCATATATTATCAGGCATTATATGCCGTCTTATTACCCGCCTTATCAATTGCTGTTGCCGCAACATCTGCGAGTGTCATATTATCAAGATAGTTATTAATTACATCTGCAAGTCCCTGCCATATAGGAAGCGTATAGCAGGAAGACGAATGTTCACACATTAAAGTCTCCTCATTAAGGCAGGTTACAGGAGCAAGTGTTCCTTCGGTAAGCTTCAATATCTCACCAACGCTGTAATCCTCTGGCTTTCTTGTTAATCTGTAGCCACCGCCGTGTCCGCTTGCTGCTTCTATAAGATTTGCTTTTGATAACATTCTTGTAATTGTCTCGAGATATTTCTTTGACAATTCTTCTTTATCTGATATCTCCTTTAATGGTATATAATCATCACTGTGATGAACCGCAAGATATACCATTACTCTTAAGGCATACCGCCCTTTCGATGATATTATCATTTCCTTGCTTCCTTTCTTATTATCATCTTTTTGTATGATATTATACCCATTCGCCTACCGTGTCAATGGGTGAATGTGAAACATTTTCTTCTGACAATATAATAAGCTGTCATCATAGCAATTCCTGTGATTACCCACGATATTGGATATATAATCATAAGCACCCAGAATACGTGTACAACCTTACATACTGTTGATATCCATATAAGTCTTATAACACACGAACCAACACAGGTAATTACCGCTGGAAGCAGTGAATATCCCAGACCTCGCATAGCTCCTGCGCTTATCTCATATACTGCTGTTAATAATTCCAGCGTTGTTGCAATGATAATTCTCTGCCTCGCAAATACAAGAACATCTGCATCGGTCGTATATATACGAAGAAAGAATTCCCTTCCCATAACAAATATACCCGAAAGAATACCACACGATACAAGCGCAAACACTAAAGATATGCGGAATATTTTCTTACATCTGTTATATTCCCCTGCGCCATAATTCTGGCTTGTAAATGTTACTGCCGCCTGAGCGAACGCATTTACAAGGAAATATGCAAAGAATTCATAATTAAGTGCCGCCGCTGAACCTGCAACTGCACTTGAACCAAAGCTGTTAATTGTGCTCTGTATACACACATTGGCTATTGAGAACATCATTCCCTGAAGTCCTGCCGGAATACCTATAACCAATATTTTCTTTAATTCCTTAACAGATATCTTAAGCTGTCTTAATTCCAGCTTTATAGGCTCTGATTCGTGTGTAAGAATATATATAACCATTGAAGAACTTACTATATTAGAAATAACTGTTGCAATCGCAACTCCTGACACACCTAATCTGAACACTATAACAAGCACAAGATTAAGAAGTGTATTAATAACTCCTGCAACAATAAGACAATAAAGAGGTCTTCTGCTGTCGCCCGTACTTCTAAGAATTGATGAGCCAAAGTCATACAGCATAATAAATGGCATACCTAGAAGATAAATTCTAAGATACAACACGGCAAGGTCAATAACATCCTCCGGTGTTCCCATAAGAAGAAGCACAGGTTTTGCTATGAACTGACCTGCAATCATAACAAAAAATCCGCTTATAATGGCAACAAGTATTGCTGTATGTATTGCGGCGTGTATGTTTTTTTCTGATTTCTCTCCTATATAACGAGCAATAACAACATTTGAACCTAATGATATTCCTATAAAAAGATTAATCATAAGTGATATTAAAGAACTGTTGCTTCCAACAGCCGCCAGTGCCTGACTGCTTGCAAATCTTCCGACTACCGCCGTATCAACAGAGTTAAACAACTGCTGTAATATACTGCTTGCCGCAAGTGGAAGAGCAAACAGAAGTATTTTGTTCCATAAAGCTCCACTTGTCATATCTATCGATTTTTTATTAGATACACTCATATATACCTCCTGTGTGTTTAATATATTTAATCATCTGAATACTTAATAGCTTATATATTCTACACCCAAATACAAGTGTGTCAACAATACTTATCAAAAGTACTTTAATAAAATATAATTATTTAACTTCAATTTATCTCTTGTATGTGTTAATTACTGACATACTTATCAATTACATCAATTACAATTTTATTTTTAATATGTTATACTGTGCGTAGTCAACAAGATATAAATATTAAATATAATGAAAGGAACTTTTTATGAATTCATCTACAACTGACAACCCTCTGGGTTATAAAAAAGAGTCCACTCTTTTAATTAATTTTGCAATTCCCTGCATAATCTCAATGCTGGTAACTGCTCTTTATAATATAGTAGACCAGATATTTATCGGACAGGGTATTGGTATGCTTGGCAATGCTGCAACTAATATTGCATTCCCACTATCAACTACCTGCACTGCTATCTCACTTCTGTTAGGAATAGGAAGTGCTACGAACTTCTCACTTCATCTTGGGGCTGGCGAGAAGCATTTATCAGAAAAATATGCTGGCAACGGAATATTTCTTATGGCTGTATGCGGAACTGCATTGTTCTTAATTACAACAATATTCCTTACGCCTATGCTTAAATTCTTTGGTGCAACTACTGACGTTCTGCCATATGCTAAGGCTTATACAAGAATAACAGCGTTTGGATTTCCATTTCTTATCGCCAACACAGGTATGAGTAAGTTGATACTTGCTGACGGAAATCCACGCTACTCTATGACTTCTATGCTTGTTGGTGCTATTGTGAATACAATATTAGATCCTATATTTATCTTTATATTTAATATGGGAATGACAGGTGCAGCTTTAGCAACTATTACAGGCCAGATTATATCTTTCTGCATAAGCTTAAGATATATGTTCCATTTTAAGAATATTAAACTTAGCGGGGACAGCTTTAATATAAAATGGTGTTACTGCAAGAACATTTTAATACTTGGTGCAAGTGCCTGCTTTAACCAGATTGCTATGACAATTGTCCAGATTGTTATGAATAATACACTGTCCCGCTATGGTGCACAGTCAATCTACGGCGGTGATATTCCACTTGCGTGTGCAGGAATAATAACAAAGGTTAATATGATATTTATGTCCTTTGTAATTGGTATATCACAAGGCACACAGCCGGTTATCGGATTTAACTATGGCGCACGTATGTACAAACGTGTAAAAAAGACATACCTTTTAGCACTTGAAGCAGCTTCTTTCTTATCACTGATTGCATTTTTCTGTTTTCAGGTATTTCCAAGACAGATTATCAGCGTATTCGGTAACGGAAGTGAGCTTTATTTCCAATTCTCTGAGCGGTATTTCAGAATATATATGTTCCTTACTTTAATTAATGGAATACAGCCGGTTACATCCAACTTCTTTAACTCTATCGGCAAATCGAGCCTTGGCGTATTATTAAGCCTTACACGACAGATATTATTCTTACTTCCGCTCATAGTAATATTCCCAATATTTATGGGAATTGATGGTGTTATGTATGCCGGCCCGATTGCCGATGCCGCAGCCGCAATTGTGTGCGGATATTTCACGATAAGAGAATTAAAAGAGCTTACAGCTAAAGATAAAGCAAGTAATTATCCAACCAAAAAAATCACATATAATTAGTTGCCTAATATTTTCTTTAAATCTTCCTCTGGTGTACTGATAGGTGCTATAGCGTAATTCTCAACAAGTATCTTCAGTACATTAGGTGAGATGAATGCTGGAAGTGTAGGTCCTAAAAGTATATTCTTAATTCCAAGATGAAGGAGTGTAAGAAGTATACATACAGCTTTCTGCTCATACCACGATAAAACCATTGAGAGTGGAAGCTCATTTACTTCACATTCAAATGCTTCTGCTAAAGCAATTGCTACCTTTATCGCACTATAGGCATCATTACACTGTCCCATATCCATAATTCTTGGAAGACCGTCAATATCTCCAAGCTCAAGGTCATTAAATCTGTACTTACCACAGGCAAGTGTAAGAATTATAGACTCTGCTGGTGTCTTTTTAACAAATTCTGTATAATAATTACGTCCCGGTCTTGCACCATCACAACCTCCTACTAAGAAGAAATGGCTGATTGACCCATTCTTAACACCTTCTATTACCTTATCAGCAACGGAAAGCACTGCTGAATGTCCGAAACCTGTCATCACATACTCTCCGCCATTAATGCCTGTTCTATGCTGGTCTTCTTTATATCCGCCAAGCTCAAGTGCCTTATTGATTACAGGTGTAAAATCTTTATCTTCCCCGATATGCACCATCTGTGGATATGACACTACCTCTGTTGTAAATACCCTGTCTTCATAGCTTTTCTTAACTGGCATAAGGCAGTTAGTTGTAAATAATACAGCTCCCGGAATTGCATCGAACTCCTTCTGCTGATTCTGCCACGCTGTACCAAAGTTACCCTTTAAATGAGGATATTTATTAAGCTTAGGATATGCGTGTGCTGGAAGCATTTCGCCGTGTGTATATATATTTATTCCTTTATCCTTAGTCTGTTCAAGAAGCAGTTCCAGATCTTTTAAATCGTGTCCTGTTACAACAATAAATGGTCCTTTTTCTACATTCAAAGTAACCTTTACCGGTGAAGGATTTCCATAACTTGTTGTATTAGCCTTATCTAAAAGTTCCATACATTTCAAATTAACTTCACCAACTTCCATAACTACAGGAAGAAGCTGGCTCTCGTCCAAATCAAAGCTTATATATGAAAGAGCCTTGTAGAAGAACTCATTAACTGTATCATCTGTATAGCCTAACACCATTGCGTGGTAAGCATAAGCTGCCATTCCTCTTACTCCAAAAAGGATAAGTGATTTTAATGAACGTATATCAGCGTCTGCATTCCATATCTCATTCATATCATAATCATCTGTATTGCCACATCTTGCCTCACAGGCACTACAGCCTGGTGATATAATATTCTTTTCACTATGAACCTTATCAATCATATCCTGTAATGTCTGATTATTAAAATTCACATTAGTTATTGTTGTAAACAGACCTTCGATTATTATTCTGTCTGTATTCTCTGTCTTAGGATTGCTTCCGCAGGTCTTAACAAGTCCTATAAGTGCACCTGTAAGCTCGTCCTGAAGCTTTGCTGTAGAAGCGTCCTTTCCACATACACCTGCATTACCTGTACAACCTGAACAGCCCGCTGTCTGCTCACACTGAAAACAAAACATTTTATTATCCATATATTTACTCTCCATTATTTAATCTATTTATCCTGGTGCTTCTGCACCCGACACGCTTATTATATTTAATGAAGAAGTGATTTTCTGTTGTTTATACAACATTTTTTCAAATTTATAAACGGAAAATATTATCTAGCATACTGCTAATAGCTATTTTTCAATAAATACATTTTTCCTATGATATTTTATATACTTTATATTCTCTTCTGTAATGTCTATTTTCATCTTAGCTGTTATATTCATATACATTCTGTTATTATCATCTAACCTTTCAGAAATTAAAATCCTGCCGGTATCATCAAATGAAATATATCCTCTATCAAATAACTTATCGTGATTAGGACACATTAACAGACCATTATGTATATCAAGCTTCTCATTTGCATCACTTATACTCCATGGTTTAATATGACTTGCCACCAATAATTCGTTCATATTAACATTGCACAAACAACATTTTTTATATTTATTTATTAATTTTTCTCTGAACTTGTCCTGATTAATTCTTACCTTGACAACCGCTTCTTTTTCTTTTCCTTCCAATTCCTCTGTGTATTTTTCTATTTCAGTAACTTTATTAATTTTATCTTTTTCATAGTTTTCTATAATCGTCTCTACTTTCCTATCTTCTTCTTCGTTTCCGTACCATATACTAGATTGCCCCAAACCTTTAACAACATATTTTCTATCATTTACGTCCAGCAGCACCACCTTCTCTGCATATATATTATATATATTATAAGTTTTATCTCTTTCTTGCCATAAAGTTTCCTCCATCTCTTTTTTATCTGCTTGTTTTTCAGTAAGCGCTACATAATAAGTCTCTATTTTTTCAATAACTATTGCAAAATTATATCTTGTTTAAGAAAATATTTTAATTTTAAAGATAAAAAATTCTTCATCCTGCAATGCTTTATATTCTATATTGTAATTATTCAGAATATTACTTACAATATACAAGCCTAATCCATTACTATTTTCCTTATTTAAATCAAATTTAACATCAAATATTTCATCCATATTCGAAATTCTATTGTTACCATATGAATTCTCTATATATAACCAATCATCAACTATCCCAATATTAATTACCCCATTTACATCGGTATATTTTATCGCATTACTAATCAAATTAGATAAAATAATCTTTAACGCTGTTTTTCCTATATAAATATTCTCATCTGATATATAATTATTGACGGTTATTTTCTTTTGATTTGCTAATATTTCGTATTTTTTTAATATATCTTCTAGTGTATCATTTATTTTCAAATATTCTTCATCATTATTCAAATTTTCTATAGAATGAACTGATAATATTTGAGAAATATTTTTTGTTAAACTATCAACGATGTCAATACATTCATTAATATAAATATCTCTTTCTTTATATTTTCCAATATTGTATTTCATATTTTCCAGTATTATTTTAAGACTAGCAAGAGGAGTTTTAAGTTCATGGGATGCACCTTTAAAAAAGTCATATTTTAACTTTTCTAATTTTAAAATTTCTTTATTTTTAAATTCCAAATTATCAATTGTTCTTAATAAAGTAGAATACAAATCATTAATTTGTTGTTTTAATTCTCCAACTTCATCATTAGAATTAACTTTTAACCGCGTTTCTTTATCAAGTTCCATCATTTTATCAGTAACAATTTTTATTTCCTGTATATTATTTTTTATTATTTTTGCATAAATTAAAGAAATAATAGCAGAAAATAAAATTGATATAAATAAAGAATATGGTAAAAATTTAATACTTAAATCTTTCGCATCTTTTTGCATATCAGCTGTAGAAACAAATTGTAGATTTATTTTTTCACCATCATTAAGCGTTATTTCTCTTTCTTCAATTATCAAAGAATTACTATCACTTTCTAAATTAACATTTATATCATCTTTGATTTGTATTTCATTTTTATTATTTTTTTCTTTTATAAATGCTTTTATTTCACTACTCTTCGAATAAAGCTCCAAAGTTTGTTCTATGTATTTTATTTCTTTTCCATTCATATTACTAGAAATTTCATTTGCAATATTATGGATCTTTTCTTTTCTTGTCTCCAAATATGTTTTAGGAAAGATAAAATAAACTAATGAATGAACTAATATAATTATTATTGCAAGAACAGAAAATATTTGTATGAACATTTTGGGAAATATCTTTATTTTTTTCATTTTCTCTCCAATTTATATCCTACATTTCTTATAGTAGTTATACAGTCTAATTGTAATTTTTTTCTAAGTTCTTTTATATATACATCTATTACCCGATCATAAGGAATTTCTTCGCTATCTTTCCATACATAATCAATAATTTGCATTCTTGTTAACACCTGTCCATTATTATCCAATAAACATTTTAATACTTCTAGTTCTTTTGCATTTACATCTATCTCTTCTCCATTTATTTTAGCTGTATAGCTATTAAAATTAACTGATAGATTCTTATATTCAAACTTCTCTAAATGTCCATAATTCTTCTTAATTAAAGAATCTATTCTGGCCTTTAAGACCGGCAATGAAAATGGCTTTTCTATATATCCATCTGCCAAATTAGTAAATGCATCGATTTTATATTCTTCATCACTAAATGCAGTCAGGATTAGAATTGGCAAATTGCTTTTCTTTCTAATTTCTTTCAACACTTCTAAACCATTAATAAAAGGTATCTGAATGTCTAAGATAACCAGATTTATATCGCTATTAAATTTTGACAATGCTTCTCTTCCATCTTTAGCTTGAATAACTGTATATCCAAATTCTGAAAGATATTCACTTATCCCCTCTCTTATTATATTATCATCTTCAACGGTTAATATTTTCATGTATACCTCCACTTAAGCATATTCGCTTATATTGTACAGCATATTATTGGGTATTGAAAAGCAAAAAATTTTTGGTGCTTTTCAGCACCAAAAATTTTATTTATTGTCAATTAATAATTCTTTTGGATTCTTTCTTAATATATTGAAAGAAGATATAATCAAAGATACAAGCAGTACTAAACTCATAAATATAACTACATAAATTATGAATTTAGGTAATACATTTATATCTAAACTTGATAATGTCTTGTTAAATCCTTCAGCTTCTGCACCACCACCTAATTGGCTAGATGCAGATTGTCTAGCTATTTGTTTTGCTATATCGCCAGTAACCTTATTCAATATATTATTCCCAAGCTTATCAGCTGTATACCCAGCTAAGAAATAAGAACCAACGAATGCGGGGATTGATATAAATACCATCTCAATTAGGAATTGACCAAAAATTTCTAATTTTGATATACCTAATGATAGTAATACTGCTATTTCTTTCTTTCTGGCATTCATCCATAAGAATAATAATAATGAAACTACAACTCCTGCAAATATTAATGAGCCAACAAATAATTTATTTGAAATTGAGTAGATACCTGATATAGATTGTTGTAATGCAGGGTAATTTGATGAACTTTTAATCAAATTATATGCTCTCCAATTTATATCTAATTTCCCAAGATCTTTTATTACACTATCAAGATTCTTATCACCTTTTACAAAGAATGTTGCATCTTGGTATACAGCTGTATCTTCTGTATTACCATAAACTTTAGCAGCTGTATGAACATCAGTGATTAATGTATTTTCGTATAGTTCTTGTGCTGCACTTACTCCACCGCTATTATGCCCATCGAATAGACCTTTAATTTCTACTTCTACTGTTTCGTCTGCACCTTTCTCATTATCAGCATCAAATAAATTAGATTTTATTTTTATCTTATCTCCAACTTTAAGATTATTTTTTTCAGCCAAATCTTTATGCATTAAGATTTTATTTTTATCTTCATTTTCTAAATGCTTTCCTTCTACTAATTTATATGCTCCTGATACAAATTTTGTTTCTTTTGATGAGTCGTTAACTCCGGTTAACATCACTGTTCTTTTAAAATTCTTCGCTCTTTTAGGCGATTGATTCGCAAGAGTCTCTTTAGTTTCAATAATATCATAATCAACTAAATCTGCAACACTGTTTATTCTTTTTACATAAGAGTCTATACTATCTGTTTGAGATATCTTTTTAATATCTTCACCCTTTACATTTCCTCCACCTCTAGGTGTTCCTGGATTTACCTGTCTATTTATCTCCATAGAAAAACTATTTGTTATATTAGCAAATGTTTCCTTTGAAGCTCTGTCCGTAGCATCTTTAATAGATAAACTTATAAGACTTAAAGTTGACATAGCCAAAATGACTAACATAATAATTATTGATTTTAAGCTTTTTCTAGTTACATAAGCAAATGCATTTTTTATCATTATTCAACCTCCAAATTCATTTTATTTACTTTTTTCAACTTTTTACCACTTAGTTCTAAAATGATATCTGCAGAATCTGCTACTTCCTTACTATGTGTTACAACTATTACACATTTATCTCTATCTTTAGCTAATGTCTTTAATATATTAATTATTTCTCTAGCAGTAACACTATCCAGATTACCAGTAGGCTCATCAGCTAGTATTATTGGAGCATCTGATACCAATGCTCTGGCAATAGCTACTCTTTGCTGCTGTCCACCAGATAATTTCATAACATTTCTTTTTATTTGTTTTTTATCTAAGCCCAGTTCAAACAAGATACCTTCATCTGCTGATTTATTCACCAATCTAATATTTTCAATCGGCGATAAATAATCTATTAAATTATAGTTTTGAAACACTAAAGATATATTATTTTTTCTATGATTACTATATCCTTTCTTTTGTATATCTTCATTCTTAAACAATATTTGTCCTGTTTGAGGTTTATCAAGTCCAGCAAGTAAGGAAAGAAGTGTAGATTTTCCTGCTCCTGACTTTCCTACTATCGCATAAAACTTCCCAAGTTCAAATTTTTGATTTACTCCTGACAAAACTTTTTCTTTAGAATTGGCATAACTATATGATACATTCTTTATTTCTAATATTTCCATAATTTTCTCCTAACTTATTTTTGATAATATTTCTTTAGGCTTCTTGATTAATATTAATGAAGAAGCAAATACAACTGATAAAACAATAATACTTATTAATATTAAATAACTTTGTCCAAGTGTTGTAATATTTAACATAAAACTACTATCATTTATTAAATTTCCACCAGAAATCATTGAGTTCTCTGAGTTAATTAATCCACCTGCAATTACTTTTATCAATACATTTCCTAAAAATAAGGAAGATATTATACTTGGTATCGATATGAATAATAACTCGAATATAAATTGCATTATAATTTGTATCTTAGATGTTCCAATAGATAAAAATATACCTATTTCATAAATTCTTTCTCTTAACCATAGAATCAAAATCAATGAAAGAACAATAATCCCGCCTAACATAATAGAATAAGTCATTATTTTTATCATATGTTTTATTCCACTCACTGACTCTAAAGACTCTTCAAATGCATTAGAATCTTTTTGAACAAAATACTTTGACTCATCAATCTTAAGCTCTTTCAATTTGTTTAAGGCTAAGTCTGTAGATTCTGCGCTACTAGAATACATTAAAATTTTATTTGCAATTTTGTTATTTTCTGATTTATTTAATATCTCTTGGCTTGTTGAATAATCTACAAACACCATATTTTCACTAAAATCAGAAGATAATCCTGTATATGTTTCTTGTTTTTTACCAGAAAAGATTCCTATAATTTTAAATTTATGACTTTTTATTTTTTCACTTTCTTCAATGTCAAGTAATTCAAGATTAACTTCATCACCTAATTTTAGATTATTTTGTTTAGCAAATTCTTCATGAACAATAATTGAATTCTTATCATTTTCTTCTATATTTTTTCCTTCTTTAATTGTAAACACTCTACTGCTAAACAAAATATTTCTTTTAGTATTATTTGTAGCTTCGAATGAAACAACATTCTTAAATTCGTCAGATAAATCTTCTCTATTTATTCTTTGTTCTCCGCTAACTACTTTAGCATCTTTTAGTTTTGCTAATCCATCATATTGAATTATTATTTTTTCAACTTCTTTTATTTTTTCAATATCTTTAAATTGATTAACGTTAAAATATTTACCATCTTTTTTTGTTATTGAAATTGAAGAATTAGAACTTTCATATAAAGTCTTTTCTATTTCATTGCTTGATTTCATTATTGTTAAACAAGAATACAAACAAGATAGAACTATAGTCAATATGATAAAAATTATTAAAGTTCGATTTCTCTTTCTTGTAATATATGCTATAGCATTTTTTATCACTTTACTAACTACTCCTTTCTATTTTTTAGTATTTCATAACTGCTTTCAATAACATTCTACATAGCTTTTATGAAACGTTTATGAAATATAATTTTTTATTTTTCCAAACTATTGTATAATAATATAAGCATTATGTTTAAAATTGTTCTTACACGATTAGTATATGATCTATTAGTATATGAGTAAGCACAGTAAGTGTACGGACACTTACGAAAAAATTGATGAAGCAGTCCTCTGGGATATGCTTCTTTTTTCAAATAAAAAGACGATAGTTTTTCTATCGCCTTTGATAACCTATTTATGAAATTTTTAACTTTACTGTCTGTAATTTATAATACTATTTTCTTCCATTTTCTAATTTTGTTCCTGAAAGTTTTAAAAGGAGCTACAGTATTCACATGAATAAACTTATAAACTTCCCACACTGCTGTTTTAGTCGCATCATCAGCCCATTTTCTTATATGTGGTTTAAATAATTCTTCATCACTTAATGAATCAATCCAAGCTAATCCAGCTTAATTTCAACATCTATATGCTTATCGACATCAAGTTTGGACAATAACACTACCGTCTCTACATGGTCACAAAAAGGGAACATATCAAATGGTCTGCACTCCAAAACCTTATATCCACCTTTCATAAGCATATCAACATCCCTTTTCTGAGTATCTGGATTGCACGATACATACACAACTCTTTCTGGCTTAATCTTAAGTACCGACTCAAGAAATTCCTGACTGCTGCCACTTCTTGGAGGATCCATTATAACAACATCAGCCCTCTTATGTGTGGCATATTCAACAAGAAACTTTCCAGCATCATCATTCACAAATCTAATATTCTTTATATTGTTAATCTTAGCGTTGACCTCTGCATCTTTTACCGCATCTGCATTTAACTCAACCCCTATAACCTGTCCTGCCTTTGCAGAAGCTGCTATTCCTATTGTTCCTATTCCACAATAAGCGTCAATAACTGTATCCTTCTTAGTTATTCCAGCCATATTTATCGCCGCCTTGTATAACTTTTCTGTCTGCTGGTGGTTAATCTGATAGAAAGATGATGGGCTTATTCTAAATCTGTAGCCACATAACACATCTTCAATATATCCATTGCCTGTAAGCACTATATTTCTTGGTCCTAACACCATACTTGTATTGTATTTATTAACATTCTGTACGATTGTATTAATCTCTGGGTGCTTCTCTTTTAATGCTTTAAGAAAATGTGTCTTAGACGGAAATGCAACATCAGCCGTCACAATAACAAGCATAATCTCCTTAGTTGAAAAGCCTTTTCTTAAAAGAATATGCCTTATAAAACCAGTTCCCTTATCTTCATTATATGGCTTGTATTTAAACGACTTAAATAAATCTCTTAATGTAGCTATAATGCTGCTGCAGTGTGAATCTTCAAGCAGGCAGTCAGATACAGGTACTATATTGTGGCTGTTCTCTTCATATGTTCCCGTTATAATATTGCCATTCTTATCTTCACCAACAACAGCGTGAACCTTGTTACGGTAATGCACTGGTCTGTACATTCCTGTTATCTTATCTACTGGACAGATGTCTTTAAAAAGTTTGTCTACATATCCCTGCTTTATCTTTAATTCATTATCGTATTTCATTCCTGCATAGGCACAGCTCCCACATTTTTCTGCACTTTCACAGTTAATTACACGCTTCTTCTCATCATATATATTACTTCCCATAACTTTTATGTTACCTCCCAACATCAAAAGGCTGTCACATATAAAATGCAACAGCCTGTAAATTCTATTATTAATATTACAAATGACAATATTATGCAGTAATCATTATATCAGCAAATATCCATGCATAAAATCAAAATCTGAAATTACATAATTTCACTGTCATCGCCATTGCTGACAATCTTAACCTTGCCTTCATATAACTCTTCTACAGCTATTGAAAGTGGCTTCATATTCTCTGCATTATCGATAAGAGGTGTTCCTATCTGAAGCTTTCTCGCCTCATCTGGTGTTGTAAGCGGCTTTGGCTCATTCTTCTTATCCTTATTATCCTTTTCCTTTTCCTTTGGAGCGTTCTCAGCCTCAATACGAGCCTTTCTAACCTTCTCCTCTATTGTTCTTGCATCAATAATCTCTTTAGCTCTTGCGGCAGTAGCCTTAACAATTGAATAACGGCTCTGTACGATTGGCTGTTCGCCGTCCTCTACCTCACTATTAACAACTGCCATTAATTCTGAATATGATGGATGTAACATTATTATTCTCCTTTCTCATAAGCTTTAAGCTCTTCTTTAATATTATTAATTAAACTCATATTGTTAACTGCTTTTCTCTTCTCACTGTTAACTATAGAATGAATTGCCTCAACACAATCATCCACTTTATCATTGATAACTATATAGTTATAATTCTCTACGCCCTTAGCCTCATCACTGGCTCTTTGCAGTCTTGCCTTTATTGTGGCTTCATCTTCTGTTCCACGTCCTACAAGTCTTCTCTCTAATTCTTCTGCACTTGGTGGCATAATGAATAAAAGAACTGCATCTGGATACATCTTCTTAATATTAAGTGCACCCTGAATCTCGATTTCAAGTATCACATTCTTACCTGCTTCAAGCTGTTCCTCGACATATGCCTTAGGTGTTCCATAATAGTTGCTGACATACTTTGCATACTCAATCAATTCAGAATTATCAATCATACTCTCAAATTCTTCTGTTGATTTAAAGAAATACTCTCTTCCATTCTGTTCACCTTCTCTTGGTGAGCGGGTTGTCGCTGAGATAGATAGAGCATAATCATTATGAAGCTCTAATAATCTCTTAACTACAGTTCCCTTTCCAGCTCCTGAGAAACCTGAAATTACAAGTAATAAACCTTTCTCTTTCATCTCTATTCTCCAATCTGTAAATACCTGTTGGCACGCACACAACATAAGTGTACAAGTTATTATACAGAAATACACCGATTCGTGCAAGCTTTTTTATTCTATATTCTGTATCTGTTCCCTTATTTTTTCTATTTCTGTCTTTAAATCTATAGCTGCATTTGATATTTCTATATTATTCGCCTTAGATAAAGTTGTATTGGCTTCCCTGTTCATCTCCTGTGCTATGAAATCCATCTTTCTTCCAATCCCTCCGTCTTCGTTAAGGCATTTTCTTGCGTGTTCAATATGACTTCTTAATCTTACTGTCTCCTCATCTACGCATACTTTATCAGCATATATAATCACCTCAGAAGCTATCCTGTTCTTATCTATATCAGCATCTGAAAGGATTTCTTCCATCTTGGCTTCTAACTTCTTCTTATAATCTTCTATTATCTGTGGATTTTTTGTTTCAATATAAGAAACAAGCTCCTCCATATGGTCTAACTTTAACAAAAGATCATTCTTTAAGTTCTCACCCTCAATAATTCTTGTATCAGCAAGCCCCTTGCAGGCTTCTTCTATTGCCTCATTAATAAAGTTCCACAATTCTTCTTCATCTTCCTGCGATTCTTCCATTGTGATAACCTCTGGGTATCTTGACAAAGCTCCAACAGTAATATCATTTCTTATATTAAAACGCTCCTCCATCTGTCTGAATATATTCATATATTCCCGTGCTATGCTTTCATTAAACTTAAGGCTTACATTGCTCTCTGAATTATCCTCGTATGTAATAAATACATCAATCTTTCCCCTTGATGCATATTTCTTAATTGTATCCCTTATTCTTGCCTCAAATATATTAAGCTTTTTAGGCATCTTTATACTGTTCTCAAGAAATCTGTGGTTCACCGACTTAATCTCTACTGTTATTTTACGGTTGCCTCTCTCTATCTCGCTTCTTCCAAAGCCAGTCATACTTTTTATCATCAAAGTGTCCTCATTTCATTTATTCATTGTTGATAACATTAAAAAATATTTTAATACTAAATGTAGTTTAATACATCGCTTATTAAACATCAACTTACATATCAAACTTTTAATTACAACTGCTAATTATATCAATTTTACTTTAACCATACAAGACAACATCTATAAAATGTGCTATCATTTATTCTAAAGTATTAATGGCGTACCAATACGCCAGAATGGAGTATTATGGCATTTGATGGAATTACAATAGCGAATATTGTACACGATTTAAACAACACAATTCTTGGTGGAAGATTATATAAGATTGCAGAGCCAGAAAATGATGAGCTTTTACTTACCATAAAAGCTAATTCTGGACAATACAGGCTTGTATTATCTGCAAATGCTTCACTTCCGCTTGCATATATGACTAAAGATAATAAGCCAAGCCCCCAGCTTGCACCTAACTTTGTTATGTTTCTTAGGAAGCACATCAATAACGGACGAATTATATCAATAACACAACCCGCTTTTGAGCGAATAATTGATATTGAAATTGAACATTTAGATGAATTAGGTGACCTCTGCCGTAAGCATTTAATCACAGAATTTATGGGCAAACACAGCAATATCATATTATGCGATGACAATAACACAATATTAGACAGTATTAAGCATGTGTCAGCACAGATAAGCTCTGTCAGAGAAGTTCTTCCAGGAAGGGAATATTTTATTCCTAATACATCTAACAAGCACAATCCGATGAATATGGATTTTAATACCTTTAATGAAAATATATTATCACAGCCTAAGACTACTGCCAAAGCCTTAAGCAGTGCTTACACCGGAATAAGCACCTGCATATCAGAGGAAGTCTGCCACAGGGCACATATTGACAGTGCCAAACCAGCCAACTGTCTGTCCAGTGCTGAAAGCATAGCTCTATTTGAGGCATTCAAGGCTATTATTGATGGCGTGGCAAATGGAAGTTTCAGCCCTAACATCGTATATTATAACGGTGCACCAGCAGATTTTGCCGCTATTTCTCTTACTATGTATGATAAATCCGAAAGCTACACCTCAATAAGTGAATGTCTTATCGGTTATTATCACGAAAAAGAAGTAAGAACACGAATTCACCAGAAATCGACTGATATAAGAAGAATAATTACAACTCATCTTGAGCGTTCTTATAAAAAGCTTGATATTCAGGAAAAACAGTTAAAGGATACTGAAAAACGTGACAAATACAGAGTGTATGGAGAGCTAATCAACACATACGGCTACAATATCGAGTCTGGTGCAAAAAGCTTCACAGCTCTTAATTATTACACTAACGAAGAAATCTCTATTCCTTTGGACGATACATTGACACCAATTGAGAATGCGAATAAATATTTTGCACGATACAACAAATTAAAACGTACTTACGAAGCTGGTGTAAGACTTATCGAAGAGATTAAAGATGAGATTATGTATCTTGAATCAATAATAAATGCCCTCGATATTGCAACTACTGAGAATGACCTTAATAATATCAAAGAAGAACTTATCATAACCGGCTATATCAAGAAGAACAGCAAATCCAAAAGCAAGGATAACAAGAACAACAAACCTCTGCACTATATATCATCAGACGGTTTTGATATGTATGTCGGCAAGAATAATCTTCAGAATGATGAACTCACATTTAAATTTGCTTCTAATAGTGACTGGTGGTTTCATGCCAAGCAGATACCTGGCTCTCACGTTATAGTTAAGACTAACGGCAAGGAACTGCCCGACAGAACCTTTGAGGAAGCTGCCGCACTTGCAGCCTACTACTCTAAAGGCCGCAACCTTGATAAAGTTGAAGTCGATTATGTATTAAAGAAAGAAGTCAAAAAGCCTGCCGCTGCCAAACCAGGCTTTGTTGTATATTACACTAACTACTCTCTTATCGCCATAGCTGATATTAAAGGCATTAAAGAAGTTACTGGCTGATAAAAAACTGGTTGTCCGAAAGCTTTATATGACTTTATCATATAAATGTTTTCTGGACAGCCAGCTTTTTATTTAATTAACTTAAAGTTCTTAACCCTGTAACAGCTAACACTATAACTCCTATAACATCAGCCACAGCACACAGCATATACATAACTGAAAGCGAAGCCCTGTTTAGTCCTGCCACAATAAGCATAACAAGACTTAACACAAGCAATGTGCCTGCTATTATATACATACACTTTATATTAATTCTTTCATTAACGACCAATACAATAAATATTATGCCTGTGATTAATGATACGCTCATTCTTACAAGATACCATACAAATGCAGCTTCTGTTAAATCACACAGCGTATTATCTGTTGTAAGGTATCCAAATAATGATGGCGGATTAAACGCATATATAACGGATGGAATAATAACAATAATACTAAATACAGCTATCTCAATAATCATAAGTTTATTATTATTATTTAATACTATTGCAACGCAGGTTACAATAGTAAATATAATAAGCCACGACCAGTTAAAATAGAATTTACTTCCAATATAATAGTCCTGAATATATCCTGCTACAGTCTGTATATACTCATCTGATGATAACATCACCACTCTTGAAATAACAAGATTTCTAATAACTTCAAGTATAAGAAAACCTGATAATGCAGGGAATATATATATAACAGCATTATTATATGCCATCTTATCATTATATATTTTTAGCTTTGTTATTGTACTGCTCTTAACCATTAAAAGTCCTAATACTGATAACACCATAACAAGAATATAAGCTATTGGTATTCTGGACATTAATTGTACTGTCTGTATATTACCAATGTCCGATTTATTCATATAAAAGCTATTTATAAGTATATGAACACCTTTTGAACTTTCTGTTATTCTTGCAAATAACAATAACGCACCTGTTATAAATGCACTTATATTAGCAGCTATTGACAACCTTGATGCCATACTCACCTTTTTGTATACACATACCGCCGCAGTCACAAGTAGTAATATCGTTATTGGAAATATAATCTTATATATGCTCCCAAAACCAGCATAAAAATAATAATTATAAATTGATGTATCAAGCGTATCGCCATCATATACATTACTATTCATTCTGTTAAGTATATTCTGAAATGTATGCTCCCCTACAAAAAATAATAATACAGCCGCATTTATAACCATAATTAACGCAAGGCTCATAAGCCTTATAAAGGTAATTTCACTCTTTTTCATACTTATCCTCACTCTTTAACTCTCCAGAACCAGCAGTATTACTGCCGGCTCTGAAACATTTTACAATATTATGCCTGTACCTTTATAAATGACTTCTTACCCTTCTTAACAACTACTCCATCACCAGCAAAGAATTCTTTATCAAACTTTGCTGCTATATCAGATACCTTTTCACCTGCAACAGAAGCACCGCCCTGTGAGACAACTCTTCTTGCTTCTGACTTAGTAGCTGCAAGACCTGCTGCGTGAATTAACGATACAATATCAATGCTTCCATCTGTAAAGACATCATCTTCAAGCTTAACTGCTGCCATATTAGCCGCATCACCTGATGTAAATATAGCCTTAGCTGTTTCCTCTGCCTTCTTAGCTTCTTCCTCACCATGAACCATCTTAGTAAGTTCAAATGCAAGTATTTCCTTAGCTCTATTAAGCTGTGCACCTTCCCACTTATCCATTTCATCAATCTGCTCAAGTGGTAAAAATGTAAGCATACGGATGCACTTTAATACATCTGCATCAGCTACATTTCTCCAATACTGGTAGAACTCATATGGAGAAGTCTTTTCTGGATCAAGCCATACAGCACCGCTTACTGTCTTACCCATCTTCTTACCCTCTGAATTAAGAAGAAGTGTGATCGTCATAGCTGAAGCATCCTTACCAAGCTTCCTTCTGATAAGTTCTGTACCACCAAGCATATTGCTCCACTGGTCATCTCCACCAAACTGAAGATTACAACCGTATTTCTGGTATAACATATAGAAATCGTAACTCTGCATAATCATATAGTTAAATTCAAGGAATGTAAGACCTCTCTCCATTCTCTGCTTGTAGCACTCAGCTCTTAACATATTATTAACTGAGAAGCACGCACCGACTTCTCTTAAAAGGTCAACATAGTTAAGCTTCAAAAGCCAGTCTGCATTATTTACAAATAAAGCCTTATCATCTGAAAAATCGATGAACTTGCTCATCTGCTTCTTAAAGCACTCACAGTTATGCTCAATCTGCTCTGGTGTAAGCATTTTTCTCATATCTGTCTTGCCTGATGGGTCACCAATCATACCTGTTCCGCCACCGACTAATGCGATTGGCTTATTGCCTGCCATCTGAAGTCTTTTCATAAAGCAGAGTGCCATAAAATGTCCTACATGAAGACTATCCGCTGTTGGATCAAAACCAATATAGAATGTAGCCTTTCCATTATTAATTAAATTCTTAATTAATTCTTCATCTGTTACCTGTGCAATTAATCCTCTTGCAACTAACTCGTCATAAACTGTCATTTCTGCCATTTCTGTTCTCCTGTTCCTATTACGTTATTATTTGATAAATGATACATAACCCTGTTAATAACAAAAAAGAGCATATCTTTCATCCTTGTTAAAGGACGAAAGCATATGCTCCGTGTTACCACCTTTATTCATAAACAGCTCACACTGTTCACCTTAACGGGTCTTATGATCCTTGATACTGTAACGTGTACCACACGTCGCCCCTACTAAGCACTATATGCCTTTCAGTTTGCTGCTACGGAATGTATTCAGAATAACTATCCACTGTGCCTCTCATCAGCCGGCTACTTTCTGTTGCTTACTGTTATGCCTACTTGTTTCCATCATCGCATTATATTAATATAGATGATAATCTTACTGTCAACCTCATACAACTTATTATGAAAATTGCATAATAAAATATTATATTCTGATATTCGACACCTGATTATCATATGTCTACTAAAGCTTATACCATATAGTTGCTAATTTTGCAAGCGTTATATCATATTTTTGCACTCATTATATCTTTATTCCTGTGCTGCTTTTCAGCACATACAAAGTTCCGTTAGGAACTTTTAAGATGAGTGCTTTCGCACTCATTATATCTTTATTCTTGTGCTGCTTTTCAGCACATACAAAGTTCCATTAGGAACTTTTAAGATGAGTGCTTTTGCACTCATTATATCTTTATCAATTAATATTATTGCATTTTTCACCTTTATGTTTACACATATTTTTATATATAATATATACTATAATAAGTCCTATTATGCTCCCTGCCGCATCTATCAACACATCTAACACACAACCATACCGACCTGGCACGAATGTCTGATGAAACTCATCTGTTGCTGCAAATGCTATTGCTATAACTGCTGATATGACAGGAATCCTTACACCCTTAATCCCATCAACTATAAGTGCAATCATTACAAATATTGAAAAAATTGCATATTCTGTCATATGTGCAGCTTTTCTTATTGGAAACTGCACCGCCTCTATCATACTTTCCCTGTTATTCTCATTACAATCTATAATTCCAGCCTTATCACACACTGTAAGTATAATATCCGCCGCCTTATAGCTTAGCCCTGATGACTCTTCCCCATCCTGCTTTGAAAAGCCAAATATAATCATTGCCATAACAATGGCTGGGAGCCATATCAATATCTTTTTTATGCTCATATTCAAATCCTTTAATATACACCTATGTTATTATCAAACTATTCTGCTATTTTTTTTAATATCAAGCTGCATATTCTATTCTAACCTCCTTAATTGGTTTCAAAAACTCATCTACATCACTCCCATTGCATATATATAATTACGTATATTTATTTTTCGATTATTATATCATTCAATTTTTATATTTTCAATTATGTAGTGTTCTAACCAACTTAAAACAAGCCCACAAAACCAATTTCACAAGGTTTTGTGGGCTTATATAACTATCTGAAATATCTTATACCAGCTATAATATTAGAGTGTAACAACTCTCATTGTATTAGTAAGACCTCTCTTAGCTGATGGATCAGATGTTGTAGCGATACCGGCAGATACGATAACTGTATCTCCTTCTTCTACATATCCAGCCTGCTCAGATACAACTAAAGCGTGCTCAATAATCTTATCTGTTGAAGTCTCTGTAGCTGTCTTTAATGGTCTTACTCCCCAATAAATCTGCATCTTTCTAAGAACATTATCATATGGTGAGCAGCCGATAATTTCTGCATTTGGCTTTAATTTAGATGTAAGTCTTGCTGTGAATCCTGAAATTGTTGGGCATACAATAGCCTTTGCATTAAGGTTATCAGCAGTCTGAACTGTTGCGTTACATACAGCACTTGAAATGCTTCTCTTGCTGTGAACCTTAGCGATATCTGCAGATCTTCCCTTGATATCCTGCTCTGTTCTTTCAGCAATCTTAACCATCATCTTTAATGCTTCAAGTGGATACTTACCATTAGCTGTTTCACCTGAGAGCATAACCACGTCTGTACCATCATAGATAGCGTTAGCAACGTCAGTAACCTCGGCTCTTGTAGGACGTGGATTTCTAATCATAGAATCTAACATCTGTGTAGCTGTAATAACCGGCTTATATGTTGCGTTACACTTCTTGATAATTTCCTTCTGGTAATGAGGAACATCTTCTGCTGGAATCTCTACACCCATATCACCTCTGGCAACCATAATTCCATCAGCAACTTTGATAATTTCATCAAGATTTTCAATACCCTCTGCATTCTCAATCTTAGCGATAACCGGAATATCAGCACCATGCTCCCATAAGAGCTGCTTGATTTCCTGAATACAAGCTGCATTTCTTACGAATGAAGCTGCAATAAAATCAAATCCCTGTTCAATACCAAATATAATATCATCTTTATCTTTATCTGTAATACCTGGAAGCTTAATGCTTACGTTAGGTACATTAACACCCTTCTTAGAACCAAGTTCACCACCATTGATTACTGTACATACGATATCCGTACCATCGACTACCTCTTCTACTCTAAGCTCAATAAGACCATCATCAATAAGAATAGTATTACCATTAGCTACATCTGCTGGAAGACCTGCATAAGTAATCATATCAATAGTATCATCACCTACAATATCTCTTGTTGTAAGTGTGAACTTCTGACCTTCCTTAAGTGTAACCTTCTTGTCATCCTTAAGCACACCAGTTCTGATTTCTGGTCCTTTTGTATCAAGAAGTGTAGCTATAGGCTTGTTAATCTCTTCCCTTACGCTCTTAACTAATGCAAAACGGCCTGCCTGTTCTTCATGGTCACCATGTGAGAAATTAAATCTTGCAATATCCATACCACTAAGTGCAAGCTGCTTAATAAGCTCTCTATCATTAGTGTTAGGACCCATAGTACATATAACCTTAGTCTTTTTCATTATAACCTCCAAGTAAATAAAATAAATTAAATTCAAAACAATCCAACAAATTATACTTAATAACACATAAAATAGCAATACCCATTCTGAAATTGTTATGATAATTAAGTGTTATTAATAATATATACCATCATATTACCATATATTATTGTGTTTTGCCAATATGAATATGTGTATATAAATGTTCATTACAATATTCATAATTGCCAGCACATTTTGAGCAGAATCTGAACACAAGATTTTCATCGTCTAATTCCGTTCTTCCACACACAGCACATTTGTGCTTAGGTGTTCCATTAGCAGGTCTGTATGGCTTATTAGCCCCCTGCCATGTTGTCTTTTCACTATTGGCATTATAAAATGTTTCATTAAAGCTCTGTCTGCTGCCATTATTCTTCTGTGCTTTTCCTGCTGTATGCATAGCCTTATTATAATTCTTCTGTGTAGAAGTCTTAAAAGGTCTTCTCTTAGACACTGTAATGAATATTATAAAGTTAATCATAGACACTAAAGCTGCAATCGCATTGGCATAACATCCCATTCCGCTTCCTGACAGAAGTCCTGCATTGTATAAACCTTTCCACATAGTCCAGCCAAAGTTCACTCCGCTTACTGCAATTGTTGGAACAATAAAGCCTCCAAGAATAATTATTGCAAATACTATTCCGTCAAGAAGTGCCATCCATTTAATCTTGATCGGTATTACAAAGAACAACAACACTTCCATATCCGGCTGTTCCATAGCAAAAGCCATAAATAAAGCAAGGTTAATATAATGTGTGCTCATATTAAAACTTATGCCAAATATAAGATATATTATAAGAGCCGCAATTATATTAAGTATTACTCCCGAGAAGAAATACACATTAAACTTAAATGACCCCCATATATTCTCTAACACTGTTCCTATAAGATAATAGAAATAAAGTGAAAAGAATACAAATATTATGCTTGTTGATGGTGGCTGTATAATAAATGTTACAAGCCGCCATATCTGTCCCTTAAATATATATGCAAAATCCAATGAAAGATATGTGCTGTAAACCCCAGGTGCAAACACCTCGAATACAAAACCTACAGCATATAACACAATAATATACATCATTAAATTCTGTATTGCATATTTAGAATACTTTCTTTCTAGTTTCTGAAACCAATCCATTAAACTCCTCATTTCCGCAGGAATAATTCCCACATTATTAAATTATGTATATTTAAAGCGATTTAATAATAAAAGTATAAAAACAAAACCTATGTTTGTCAATTATATAACAATAATAGTATTATTAATTTTATATAAACAATGTTCTAACAAGTGTTGAATTTCTGTGTCATTTCTTATATAATATGTCGGATTGTAACTTTTCGATTTTATTATATATTTTTCGACACGATATAATTAACAAGGAGGTCGGCTCTGCCGTAATGACTATGAACAAATACAGATTAGGTATTGATATTGGCTCTACAACAGTAAAGATCGCTATTCTTGATGATAATAATAATATTTTATTTTCTGACTACGAAAGACATTTTGCTAATATTCAGGAGACCTTACAATCTCTTCTTGAAAAGGCTGTCGCTCAGTTAGGTGAATTTGAAATATACCCTGTTATCACAGGTTCTGGCGGACTTACACTTGCCAAGCATCTTGAAGTACCATTTACACAGGAAGTTGTCGCTGTATCTACAGCACTTCAGGATTATGCACCTCAGTGTGATGTTGCAATAGAACTTGGTGGTGAAGATGCCAAGATTATATATTTTACTAATGGTATCGACCAGCGTATGAATGGTATATGTGCAGGTGGTACAGGTTCTTTCATCGACCAGATGGCTTCACTTTTACAGACAGATGCTTCTGGTCTTAATGAGTACGCCAAGAATTACAAGTCAATATACCCTATTGCCGCAAGATGTGGTGTATTTGCCAAATCAGACATACAGCCTCTAATTAACGAGGGTGCTACTAAGGAAGATTTATCAGCTTCTATTTTTCAGGCTGTTGTCAACCAGACAATCTCTGGTCTTGCGTGTGGCAAGCCTATCCGTGGCAATGTGGCATTTCTTGGTGGTCCGCTTCATTTCTTATCAGAACTTAAGCAGGCATTTATCCGCACATTAAGCTTAACACCTGAACAGGTTATAGCACCTGACCACTCTCATTTGTTTGCGGCAGTTGGCTCTGCTATGAATTATGATGAAAATGTATGTGTAAATGTTGCAGATATTATCAAAAGACTTTCAGGCAAAATCAAGCTTGAATTTGAAGTTGAACGTATGGAACCACTTTTTGCCAATCAGTTAGCTTATGATGATTTCACTAAAAGACATAATGCACATCATGTAAAGACTGCTGATATAATCACTTATGAAGGTAACTGCTACCTTGGTATTGATGCAGGCTCTACAACAACTAAAGCTGCTTTAGTAGATGAAGATGGTAATTTATTATACTCATTTTACTCAAGCAACAACGGTTCTCCTCTTGATACTACAATCAAGGCTGTTAAAGACATTTATACAAAGCTTTCACCTAAGGCTAAGATTGTGCAGGCCTGTTCAACAGGTTATGGTGAGGCTCTTATCAAGTCAGCACTTATGCTTGATGAAGGTGAAGTTGAAACTGTGTCCCACTTCTATGCTGCTGCATTCTTTGACCCTGAGGTTGACTGTATTATAGATATCGGCGGACAGGATATGAAGTGTATTAAGATAAAGAACCAGACAGTTGATTCTGTCCAGCTTAATGAAGCCTGTTCTTCAGGATGTGGTTCATTTATCGAAACATTTGCAAAGTCGCTTAACTACTCTGTTCAGGACTTTGCCAAAGCTGCACTTTTTGCCGAGCACCCTATTGATTTAGGTACAAGATGTACAGTATTTATGAACTCTAAAGTCAAGCAGGCTCAGAAAGAAGGTGCGGAAGTCGCTGATATTTCTGCCGGTCTTGCTTATTCAGTTATCAAAAATGCTTTATATAAAGTTATTAAGATTGCTGACCCTAACGACCTTGGAAAGCACATTGTTGTACAGGGTGGTACTTTCTATAATGATGCAGTATTAAGAAGTTTTGAAAAGATTACAGGTGTTGATGCCATAAGACCTGATATTGCTGGTATTATGGGAGCATTCGGAGCTGCTCTTATCGCAAGGGAAAGATATGACGGCATATCTGAATCATCAATGCTTTCAATAGATAAGATCAACCGTCTTACATATGAAACAACACTTACAAGATGTAAGGGTTGTACTAACAGTTGTCACCTTACTATTAATAAGTTCTCTGGTGGCAGGCAGTTTATAACTGGTAACAGATGTGAAAGAGGTCTTGGAAAAGAACGAAATAAAGAACATCTTCCTAACCTTTTTGATTATAAATTCCATAGACTTTTTGATTATGAACCATTATCCGCTGACCTTGCAGTGCGTGGAACTGTTGGTATTCCTAGAGTACTTAATATGTATGAGAACTATCCTTTCTGGTTCACATTCTTTACTAAGCTTGGATACCGTGTAGTTCTTTCGCCTCAATCCACAAGAAAGATTTATGAATTAGGTATTGAATCAATACCTTCTGAGTCTGAGTGTTACCCAGCCAAGCTTGCACACGGACATATAAGCTGGCTTATCAAGAAAGGTATTAAACTCATATTCTACCCTTGTGTTCCTTATGAACATAAAGAGATTGATAACACTAATAACCACTATAACTGCCCTATTGTAACTTCTTATGCAGAAAATATTAAGAACAACGTTGAAGAATTAAAGACAGAAAATATAGATTTCAGAAATCCTTTCCTCTCATTTGAAAGTGAAGAAATTCTTGCCAAACGACTTAAAGCAGAATTTCCTTTAATTCCCGCACCAGAAATCAAGGCTGCTGTTCACGATGCGTGGGAAGAACTGATGCAGTCAAGAACTGATATGCATAATAAGGGTGAAGAAGTTATTAAATACCTTAAAGAAAATAACAAACGTGGTATTGTACTCGCTGGAAGACCTTACCATATTGACCCCGAGATTAACCATGGTATTCCAGAACTTATCAACTCATATGGAATAGCCGTTCTTACTGAAGACAGCGTTGCCCACCTTGGAAATGTTGAAAGACCACTTATTGTTATGGACCAGTGGATGTACCACTCACGTCTGTATGCCGCAGCAAGCTATGTCAAGACTCAGGATAATCTTGATCTTATACAACTTAATTCATTCGGCTGTGGACTTGATGCAGTTACTACAGATGCCGTTAATGATATTCTTACTAAGTCTGGCAAAATATATACAGTTCTTAAAATTGATGAGGTTAATAACCTTGGTGCTGCAAGAATACGTGTCAGATCACTTATTGCCGCACTTAAAGTAAGGGACAAGAAAAATTACCAGCGACAGTTAGTTTCAAGTGCATACAAGCGTGTTGAATTCACACCTGAGATGAGAAAGAATTACACTATTCTCTGCCCTCAGATGTCACCAATACATTTTGACCTGCTTGAACCTGCTCTTAATTCGTGTGGATATAACTTCGAAGTTCTTGCCAATGATAATAAATCGTCTGTAGATATGGGACTTAAATATGTTAATAATGATGCCTGCTACCCTTCTTTAATGGTTGTCGGACAGATTATGAACGCGGTTCTTTCCGGTAAATATGATTTAAGCAAGACTGCCATTATAATTACGCAGACTGGTGGTGGCTGTCGTGCTTCTAACTATATTGGATTTATAAGACGTGCTCTTGAGAAAGCTAATCTTGCATACATACCAGTTATTTCTTTAAGTGCACAGGGACTAGAGTCTAACTCAGGCTTTAAGTATGATCTGCCTATGTTAAAGAAAGCTATGATGGCTATTGAATACGGTGATGTATTTATGAATGTTGTATACAGAACAAGACCTTATGAGAAGGAAAAAGGCTCTATTAACGCACTTCACGAACATTGGAAAGAGATATGTATAAAGCAGCTTACTTCTGACAAAGTAAGAATGAAAGACTTCAATAAAAATCTGCGTGATATAGTTCACGATTTTGATAATATTGAACTTCTTGATATTAAAAAACCTAGAGTTGGTGTTGTTGGAGAAATTCTTGTTAAATTTCTTCCCGCCGCTAACAATTATCTTGTAGATTTATTGGAAGCTGAAGGTGCTGAAGCTGTTGTTCCAGATCTTATGGGATTTCTTCTTTATTGTGCAGAAAATGCTAACTTCAAACACAAGTACCTTGGTGCTTCATCTAAGTCAGCATTTATCAATAACGTGGTAATTAAATTGCTTGAGTGGTTCAGAAAAGCTGGTAACGAAGCATTAGCACAGAGCAAGAGGTTTGATGCTCCATCTTCAATTAAAGAAACTGCTGCTCTTGCCAAAGACCTTGTGTCACTTGGTAACCAGACTGGTGAAGGCTGGCTTCTTACTGGTGAAATGATTGAGCTTATTCATAACGGTGCTGGAAATATTGTATGCTGTCAGCCATTTGCCTGCCTTCCTAACCACATTGTTGGTAAGGGCGTAATCAAAGAATTACGTGCAGCATTCCCTGAAGCTAACATAATCGCCGTGGATTATGACCCAGGTGCATCAGAAGTTAACCAGCTTAACAGAATTAAGCTTATGCTTGCTACTGCTAACAAGAACCTTTAATGTCTGATGTTTACTAAATCAGATTTATTACCGTGAACTTATATAAAAGGCTGAGTGTTGCATATTTATTGTATACATATGTGTTATAGAAACATCTGTATATAATAAATATGCTGAAATATTTAATTTCAATATATTGAAATTAAATAATTTCAAGTGTATAATACTAATAAATGGAGGTCGGTAATATGAACTTTTTATTATTTTTAGGACCAATTATTGGTGTTGCAGTTGCTATATTTGCAGTTGTAGTAATTATTGCTGTAATAGGAGCTGTTGCAGGTTCAGAAGAAGATTTTGATGAATAGACATTTCTTCCGTAGTTTTATTTTCTAAGTAAAAAGCAGCGTTGATTGACAACCTACTATTAAGGGTTGTCAATCAACGCTGCTTTTTATTTATTTTAAAATATTCATAATATCAGATATTCTCTATCTGCCAGTCAATAGGCTCAACTCCATGGCTTTCAAGGAATTCGTTACATTGGCTGAAATGCCTGCATCCAAAAAATCCTCTATATGCTGATAAAGGACTAGGGTGTGGACACTTTAATATAAGATGCTTAGGATTGGTAAGCATAGGTATCTTTCTCTGTGCTGGTGAACCCCAGAGCATATATACTATCGGTCTGTCCTGCATATTAACCGCATTGATAACTGAATCAGTGAACTGTTCCCAGCCCATTCCCTGATGTGAATTAGCATTATGAGCTCTTACTGTTAATACTGTATTTAACAATAGTACGCCTTGATCAGCCCATTTTTTAAGGTAGCCATTATTAGGATAATAACAGCCACAGTCATCGTGTAATTCTTTATATATATTCTGTAGTGACTTAGGAATAGGATTGCCCGGAAGAACCGAAAAACTAAGCCCATGTGCCTGATTTACCTCGTGATATGGGTCTTGTCCTAATATGAGCACTTTAACATCTTTTAAAGGTGTAAAATGAAATGCATTAAAAATATCGTCTGCTGGAGGATAGACAACACATCTGCTATATTCGTCTTTTACAAATGTATACAACTTTTTGTAATAATCTTTCTTAAATTCATCACTTAAAGCATCTTTCCAATCATTAGTTATCATTGACATAATAACACCCTCCAATATCTACTTAACTAATCTTATAGGTATTCCCTTATCAGATAAATACTGCTTTAAATCATTTATCTCCATCTCTTTATAATGGAATAAAGAAGCAGCTAATGCAGCATCTGCCATACCTTCTGTAAAGGCATCATAAAAATGCTCCATATTGCCAGCCCCACCAGAGGCTATAACTGGAATTGATACATTAGAGGCAACCTCTCTTGTAAGTTCAATATCGTATCCTGCTTTAGTACCATCACAGTCCATACTTGTAAGAAGTATCTCTCCTGCTCCAAGCTGTTCTGCCTTAACAGCCCACTCAACAGCATCAATATTCATATCAACTCTTCCACCATTCTTATAAATGCTCCAATGACCATCTTCCTGTCTTTTGGCATCTATTGCAACAACCACACATTGACTGCCGAACTTATCAGCCGCCCTTGATATAAGTGTTGGATCCATAATTGCCGCTGAATTAATAGATATCTTATCAGCACCTTCTCTTAAAAGCACCTTAAAATCATCTACTGTTCGTATTCCTCCGCCTACAGTGAATGGAATAAATACTTTTTCAGCAACTTTTCTTACTAAATCAACAGTTGTATTTCTTCCGTCACTTGAAGCTGTTATATCAAGAAATACAAGCTCATCAGCTCCTGATTTGTCATACATTGCAGCAACTTCAACTGGGTCTCCAGCATCCTTTAAATCAACAAAATTAGTACCTTTTACAACTCGTCCATCTTTGCAGTCAAGGCATGGTATAATTCTTTTAGTAAACATATAACATTCTCCATTCTATAATTCAGCAAAATTTTTAAGTATTCTTAAGCCTGTTTCACTACTCTTTTCTGGGTGGAACTGACACGCAAAAAGATTACCTTTTTCTACTGAAGCATGAATATGTGTTGAATATTCAGTAGACGCTGCTACAATATCATCATTATCAGCTTTTAGATAATATGAATGTACAAAATATACATATGGATTAGCATTGATTCCTGCAAACAATCTCGCATTATCCTTAACATTTAAGGAATTCCAGCCCATATGTGGTATCTTAAAGCCTTCCTTAGCTGGAATTTTAAATATCTTTCCTGGAAGAAGGTTAAGACCTTCAGCTCCTGGTGTCTCTTCGCTTTCCTTGAATAAAAGCTGAAGTCCAAGGCATATTCCAAGAAATGGTGTATCCTTAGCTACAACATTTTTAATTGTATCTACAAGTCCAAAACGATCCAGATTGTTCATCGCATCACCAAATGAACCTACTCCAGGAAGAATAACTTTATCTGCCTGAAGTATCTCACTTGAATCTCTGGATACTATAACTTCTTCACCGAGTGCTATTAACGCTTTCTCAACACTCTTAAGATTGCCTGCATCATAGTCAATAATCGCTATCATTTTACTGCCTCTCCATATGCTTCTATCTTGTAATAATAAGTAACAAAATCGCTATTAGACATATCTGCTAAAGATATAGCTTCTGTCTCTGATATCTTATATGTATCCTTAAGTGCATTGATAATCTTATCATAGCTTTCCTTCATCTTATCATCTACGCCTAATTCTTTACCTTCAGCCCTGTATGTCTGATATCTGTCAACACCCTTTATAAGAGCATTAATTGCCTCTGTATTCATATTCATCTTTCTGTAATTAAGATATGACTCATACTGTCTTTGAACATACATAACAACCTTTGACTGGTTATATATTGTCTCTTCATTACCTGAAAGGTTCATACCACTTAAACTATTATAAGCTTTCTCGTATTCGCCATTGATAAAGTAATCTTTAGCTGCATTTACTTTACTGTTGTAATTGATACTATAGCCAAATACCTGTATAAGCATAATAATTCCTGCTATAAGTAATATAAATAAAATGATTGATTTTGGTTTAATCTTAAGAATATCACCTGGTTTAGGTGGTTCTTTAACTTTAACTTTTTTAGGTTTCTTTTCTTTCTTAGGCTTCTTATCTTTTGCCTGTTTAGCCTGCTTTTTCTTTTCTTCTTTCTTAGCTGCAGCCTGTTTCTTCTTCTCCTCAGCCTGAGCCTTTTTTGCTTCCTTAGCCTCAGCCTTCTGCTGATTTTCTATTTGTTCCTGTTCTTCTTCAAGCTTACCTTCTTTTTCCTGCCTAATCTTAAACTGCTGATACCTATACTTAATCTTAGCAATTAAGCCCTTCTTAGGTGCTTCTGGCTGGTCAAGATTAGCTTTACCATGAAATACCTCATCAATGAGCTTCTCATTCTCATCCTGCTCTTTTCCATCATCCACTGTGTTAGTCTTAGCAGCTATTGCATTATCAGCAGTCTTTTCAAGCAATTCTCCATCGCCTGTTGCCACATTTGCTTCATTAAGATCATCTTCAATACTTTCAAAGAAAATGTCTTTTATAACAGAAAAAATACCTTTTTTATCTTTTTTCTTTTGCTTTTTGTTGTGCTTCTTTTTCATAGAAGCTTTATCAGCCTGTGCTTCATCGGCATCTGAAGCTTTATTCTGCACACTGTCTTTATTAGCTGCTTCTGTGCCATTGTCATCAGATGTGCTATCTGAAGCTGCATTTGCCTCATTATCAGCATTGCCTAAAGAAGCATTATCTGCTGATGAAGCTGAATTATCGGATGATGTATCCTCAGCAGCTACCTCATCTTCTGACTGCATACCGTTCTCTTTAAGAAGCTCATTCATAGATGATTCATCTGCATTATCATTCATCTCACCTATAAGATCATCCAAATTCATACTTGCAAGACGGTCTTTTTCGGTATCTGATAAACCCATATCATCCATAAGCTCATCGTTCTTATCAAGATTAGTACCAGCAGCTTCATCAACTGGAGTGTCATCTAACATCTTATCAATAGCTTCATCTGCCTGCTTATCCTTAGATGTATCATCTGCTTCTGTCTGCTTATCTGCTTCCTGTGCCTTCTTAGCAACTTCCTCAGGAGTTAATTCTGATACTGTATCATCAGTTATAAATGTTTCCTCCGTATCAGAAGCCGCCATATGACGAGGAACTGTCATAACATCTTTTAATAAATCTTCTATATTATCGTCATTAAGATTTCCATCCTCATCATCATATATATTTTCAAATTTAGTACTCTTCTCATTAGACTTTTCAAAGGCTTCCCTTACCTGCTCTTTGATCTGTTCTTCCTCTTCATCCTTATTCTCTGATTGTGCATTCTCATCTTCAGATAATGATTTCAATAAGCCATCAAGGTAATCCTCTTCATTCTCTGCCACAATTCCACCACCTTCGTAAAATTATAAATAAAATTCTACCATAAAGAATATTAATTAACAACATTAACTAACTCTTTCAATACTTCATATGAGTTAATCTTCATTGTACAAGCTTTGTCTGCTATTTCTTTAGGTATCTGATAAAACGTACTATGTACCCTGTAAAAATGTGCTTTATCATTAATCATAACAATTCTCTCAAATGGCCACCTTATAAGATTAGGATTGTTAAATCCTTCCCCTATCTCAATAACAAGCAGCTTCTTAGCCAATGTCGCTGATAACCATTTGTTGTAAAAATCCCACTGTTTCTCATCTTCATTAATATATGGACAAACCATTCTTTTGGGATTTATTGTTGATTCACCTAGATAATTATGCTTGGTAGACGATATAATAAAATAATTATTCTTATCAAGAAGTTCACCAAACTTATTAAGCATATCTATAAGATTACCATCATTATTATTAAGTGCTTCATCACCAAGACCTATTAATATATAATCATAATCTTTAACATCTTCTCTAATTCTATTACAGTAATCTTGTAATGTATATTCCATATCTATCCTCACAGCCTTAACAATAAATTATGGTGCTATCATTATATAGATAACACCATAATAACATAAATAATATTATCTGAGAAGTTTATCAATCTCATTAACTAACAATCCAATCTCTGGCTTAGATAACTGTACATCAGCTCCTAATGCTTCTCCCTTAGCTCTCATCTGATCATTAATTAATGATGAGAATATAACAACTGGTATATTCTTTAATTTATCATCTGTCTTGATAAGCTTTGTCAATCTGTGTCCATCCATTAATGGCATCTCTAAATCAGTTATAACACAAGCTACATCCATCTGTGCATCTTCTGAATCCTTCAGAGCAACAAGATTCTCCCAGGCCTCCTGTCCATTAGCACATAATGTAAGATTATCATATCCTGACTTAATAAGTGAGTCTGAAATAAGCTTCATAAGTAATGGAGAATCCTCTGCAATTACAATATGTGCTTCATTCTTAGTTCTTCCTTCAAGCTTTTCAATATCTGATACTTTTAATCCTGTCTCTGGACTTATATCTGATACAATTCTCTCAAAGTCAAGAATGATAATTAACTGTCCATTAATCTTAACAACACCTGTTGCAATTCCGCTGTCAGCACTGCTTATTGTGCTGTCTGGCTTAATAATATCTGTCCAGGATACTCTATGTATTCCAACAACCGATGCCACATGAAATGCAACATTAAGCTTATTAAAATTAGTGATAATAAACATATCCTTTGTAATATCTTTAGAAGGTGCACACTTAATAACCTTAGCTAAATCAACTATTGTTATCATTAAATCTCTTGGCATAAACACACCTTCTACACAAGGATGTGAATTAGGTACTGGTGTAACCTTGCTATATGGAACTATCTCTTTAATCTTAGCGACATTAATTCCATAATGATTCCCTCCAACTATGAATTCAAGCACCTCTAATTCATTAGTACCACTTTCCATTAATATATTAGTTTCCATATAGTTTTATCCTCCATAAATCCCGTACTTTTATTGGAATATTATAACAAATCACATACATAATTTCAATTGCTATTACATATAATTATGCAAAATATGAATATTGTCCAATATATTATCTACTTGAATACTTATATTTAAATGCTGATGTTTAAATACTGATATTATTGTATATAACAATATTATTAAAACTTTCTAATCTATATAATATCTACATAATATATAAATTGATGATAATAAAAAAGAGGCTTTAAAGCCTCTTAAATAACAATTATTCACTACTCATTCAAAACTGCACATTAAATATATCTTATACATCCGTATCCTGTCAAGTACTTTCGTACTTTCCTTAAGAATAACTC